>NZ_SSOH01000071.1:0-195906 GCF_029873155.1 Pseudomonas sp. BN515
CGCAATGAAGTTTCATTTGATGCAAACAGGTGTAATCGGTCGTCGTTATGAGCTGGAAGCGGGTATGGCTGGGCAGCGTCCTGAGTTGTATCAGCGCTTTCTATCCGAAGTGCGTGATTACGTTCGTCTGGCGGATGAGCTTGGTTATGCAGGCTATTGCCAGCCTGAGCACCACCTGCAGATCGAAGGTTTTGAGATCAACAACCATCCCGGCATGTTCAGTCTCTATGTGGGCCTGCATTCCAAGCGGATGAAGGCCGGCATCATGGGGTACACCCTGCCGACCCATAACCCGGTGCGTATCGCCGAAGAAATCGCCACCCTTGACCACATGCTCCAAGGGCGCCTGATGGTTGGTTTCACCCGTGGCTACCATGCGCGCTGGGTCGACTCCTATGCTGCGCGTCCGGGTGTCAGCGCCACTACGCCGGACAACGCCAAGGCCCGCGACGAGCAAGATGCGCTGAACCGCGAAGTCTTCGAGGAGTCGCTGCAGGTCATCAAGAAGGCCTGGGCCAATGACGTGTTTAGCCACAAGGGCAAACACTGGGAGTTCCCGCCAAATGGCGGCTCTGCCGGTCACCCGGCCTATGCCAGCATGGGCAAGGGCATGGATGCAGATGGCATCGTGCGCCAGATCGGCATTGCGCCGAAGTGCTACCAGAGTCCCCACCCGAAAATTTACGGCGGCTTTGCCGGCAGCATGCGCACCGTCGACATGTGGGCCCGGGAAGGCGGCAAGCCAATCGTGCTGGCTTCCGACCTGGACTTTTGCGATGCCCTGTGGACCCGCTATGCCGATACCGCACGCCAGCACGAGCGGGAGGTTGCCCGTGAGGATGTTGCTGCCTGGGGCGGTTTCCTGATGCTGACCGATGACAAGGACAAGGCCAAGCAGTTGATGGCCGAGCATAAGTGGTTCTGGGACAAGTGGTTCATTCCGTTCGGCCAGAAAATGCCGAACGTGCTGATCGGCTCGGCTGACGAGATCGCCGATCAGATCGGCCGCGCCCACGACCGCCTGGGCTTCAACGAGCTGTTCCTGATGTTCGGTCAGGGTCACCTGGACCCGGAGCAGAACAACGAGGAACTGGAAAAGTTTGCCAGCCTGGTGGCTCCTCGCTTCGCGACCAAGGATGCCGAAGGCACGTTGGTTTAAGTGATTGCATGGCTGGTTTGCCTGGCAAGCCAGTCTGACAGGCTAAACAATAACAAGAGGTAATGACTATGCAATGCGGATTTTTCCATACTCCCTATAATCTTCCTCACCGCACTGCGCGGGAGATGTTTGATTGGTCTCTCAAGCTGGCACAAGTCTGTGATGAGGCGGGTTTTGCCGATTTCATGATCGGTGAGCATGCGACTCTGGCTTGGGAAAACATTCCCTGTCCGGAGATCATCATCGGTGCCGCAGCGCCGATCACCAAAAACATCCGTTTTGCGCCGATGGCGCACCTGCTGCCCTATCACAACCCGGCCAGTCTGGCGATTCAGGTTGGTTGGCTGTCACAGATTCTTGAGGGTCGCTATTTCCTTGGTGTGGCGCCCGGTGGGCATCACACCGATGCCATCCTGCACGGTTTCGAAGGCATTGGTCCGCTGCAAGAGCAGATGTTTGAGGCGCTGGATCTTATGGAGAAGGTCTGGGCGCGCAAACCTTTCATGGAGAAGGGCAAGTTCTTCCAGGCCGGCTTCCCTGGGCCGGATACCATGCCCGAATACGATGTGGAGATCGCGGACAACAGCCCCTGGGGTGGCCGCGAGGCACTGGAAATTGCCGTTACCGGTCTGACCAAAAACTCCTCGTCGCTGAAGTGGGCTGGTGAGCGCAACTACAGCCCGATCTCCTTCTTCGGTGGTCATGAGGTTATGCGTTCTCATTACGACACTTGGGCCACAGCTATGCAGTCCAAGGGCTTTACTCCGGAAACGTCGCGCTTCCGTGTGACGCGGGAGATCTTCATTGCCGACTCCGATGCTGAGGCCCGCCGGCGCGCCAAGGCCAGTGGCATGGCCAAGACTTGGGAGCACTATCTGTTCCCGATCTACAAGAAGTTCAATCTGTTCCCGGGCATCATCGCGGATGCTGGTGTGGATATTGATCCCAGTCAGATAGATATGGACTTCCTTGCCGACCATGTCTGGCTCTGTGGTTCGCCGGAAACCGTGACGCGAAAGATCGAGGCAATGATCGAGCGCACTGGTGGCTGCGGTCAGGTCATCGTCAACTCGCATGACAATATCGACAACCCGGAACCCTATTTCGAGTCGCTGCAGCGACTGGCGCAAGAAGTGATTCCCCGCGTCAAAACATCGTAGAACGAAAGGCTAGGTGGTGGTCTTCTCCGCCTAGCTTTGCCAGTTCTAATCAAAGCAGGTCGCACTAAGGATCAAATTGCGTTGTTTTGCTGTATTGATCCGACCGCAAATGGCTGCTGTTTGGCAGCCATTTCACATCTTGTAGCACTAAACTGACAAGGAGCTCAGATTTATGTCTTGGAATGGCATTTCTGGATTGTTTTCCGTCGCCGGCAGAACAGTGTTGGTTACAGGTGGGGCCAAGGGCATCGGTGCAATGATTACCCGCTGCCTGGTAGCGGCAGGCTGCCGGGTGATGGTCGCTGGGCGCGATCATGCTGCGGCAGACAGTCTGAACAATGAACTGGCAGAGTACGGGGGGTTCGAATTCATTGAGTGTGACCTTGTGCGCGATGATCATCTGGCTGATCTGTTTCGCGCCGTGCAGGCCCGCTGCTCCAAACTGGACGCGCTGATTAACAACGCCGGTGTATTTCATGCGCCGCCACTGGGTTCTGTCACAGAGAAAGACTGGTCTGCGGTGATGAGCCTCAACCTGCAATCGCCGTTTCTCCTGATCCAGGCACTGTGTCCCCTGCTGGAGAAGGCCGGCACAGCTGACGATCCGGCACGTATAATCAACATCGGTTCAGTGGGTGGCATTCTCGGAAAAAGTTTCGGGGGCGCCTATGCCTATGGTTGCAGCAAGGCTGCCATTCATCAGCTTAGCCGCACGCTGGCATCAGATCTACGTTCGCGGAACATCAACGTTAACGCCATTGCCCCGGGTTTTTTCCCAAGCGACCTGACCGCCGGGGTCATCGCTGATGCTGAAGTTGAGCGCGCAGTGTTGGATGGTATACCTGCTCATCGGTTTGGCAGTGCAACTGATATTGGCGGCACTGCCATCTATTTAATCTCCCGTGCAAGCGCCTATCTTACTGGGACGGTTATTCCCCTTGACGGTGGTCTGATAGTGGCCCCGTGAACCTTATACGGGACGGTCAAGCGTTCGGATGGTCCAGCCCTAAAATGTGTGAGGGGGACGAGTCCCTGGCCCTGCCAAGAATACGGCGCAGCTAGCGATGCTGTTCAATGCCCTCAGGACATCTCAATCTGTTTGAACGCGCGTGTAGGTTCCCGCTGCGGCTGGCGGCGTTCGGTCGGACTTGATTTTTTGTCGAGAGGGTGTAAAGGTTCTCGCGAGTCAACATTTGCGTTGATAAAAGAGGCGCGACTGCTGTGGGTCGTGCTAGCTAAGCCCTGATCGTGCGAACTGGAGGAAAATATGCCAAATCGCGCCAGCCTCGAGCGTCTAAATTGGGATGACCTGCGCTTTTTCTTAGAAGTGGCGCGCACCGGTACCGCCAGTGCTGCTTCTCGAAGGCTGGGCGTTGACTACACCACAGTCTCGCGTCGAGTCCGTGTTCTGGAGCAGAACCTGGGTGCACTGCTATTCGAGAAATCTAGGGCTGCGGGTTTTGTGCTCACGCTAGAAGGGCAGCGCATGCTGAGCTACGCCGAGACTCTTGAAAGCACCCTACAGGCAGCCTGCGAGCAAGTTTCAGGCGCTGGCTTGGAACTGTCTGGGCATGTGCGTATCGGTTGCACTGAGGGATTCGGCTCCAGTTTCATCACTCAACATATGAGTCGATTCCAAGACCGCCATCCACACATCTCATTGGATATCCTCCCGGTGCCACACTTTGTGAGCTTGTCTAGGCGCGAGGCTGATATCGCTATTACGCTGGAGCGCCCGCAACGGGGGCCGTATGTCTGTTCTAAGCTTTGCGACTACCGTCTTCGCTTGTATGCCACTCCTGAGTACTTGGCCAATCATGCGCCGATTCTCAGCCTCGAAAGCTTGGCCGGGCACACGTTCATCTCCTACGTTGAAGACTTAGCCTTCAGCCCCAAGCTTCTCTACTTAAATGACCTTGTACCCGGAGCGGTACGCCAACTGCGTAGTACTAGTGTGATTGCTCATTACCATGCAGCGCTGGAGGGAAGAGCGCTTGCAATTCTTCCCTGCTTTCTAGCAGGACAGAACCAGCGTCTGTGCGAAGTTCTTCCGGGTGAGATCGAGGTAGTGCGGCAGTTCTGGATCTATTATAGCGAGGATCTACGTAAACTCCGTCGTATTACTCAGGTAGCCGAATACCTGCGGGGCTGCGTCGAACTTAACCAGCCGCTACTGATGGGCGAGTCAACATCGATGAGCTATCTGCCACCGGTTTGAGCTACCGAGTTAGCTACACGCTGGGTGGCCTGGAGCACGCCTCGTATGGATCCAATAATCATTTCGCGCAGCATCTCAAACTTTGCCGTATTGCCAGTTGGTGCCTCTCCGAACCAAGCCGGTAACTGGTTAAGCTGTGAAACGATGCTAGCTAGGCCGGCGCGTCGGAGCATGCATGCTGGCTCTCCAGTTAGTTGCTCAACGGTTTTTATTAGCACCGCCTCATAGAGTTGACGCAACTTTAGGATCCGTTCCTGGTGATCGTTATTGAGGTAGTGTACGTCGTACTCCGCCAGACGGAAGTGTGCGCCCATACCGTTGTGTAGTTGGAGATGGGTTTCAGTGAGGAGAAGCAGTCGTGCTGTGGGGGAGACGTCCCGGTGGGTTAATTCCAGCGCGCCATCTAGCAACTGCTCATATAGTTCCTCGATTAGCTCGAACAGCAAGGCTTCTTTGCTTTCGATGTGGTTGTAGAGAGAGCCGGCACGAATGCCCATGAACTCTGCCAAATCACGCATGCTAACTCGGCTATAGCCACGCTTAGCGAACAGCTCCAGAGCTTTCTCGCGTGTTTGTTGATAGCGTTTTGGGGAGCCAGTAGTACTTATAGGTTGGCTGAGAGTGGATGGCTGCAGCTCGTCAAACAAAGTAATGGACATGGACATCAGATCTTCATCGATGTGGCTACAGCTAACAGTGTTATTCGCCGCCAGAGGTACTGCTTCTAGCGATTCTTGGATGTTTGTGATGATCATGGGTGCATAGTTGGGGCGCTTGTGGGCACCGCTGAGGCGCCCACAAGAGGTTCTATAAAGTGTAATTAGCCATTTCCCGAGCGATCAGCAGCCGCTGCACTTCACTGGAGCCTTCGTAGATCTGGGTGATGCGCGCATCGCGGTAGTACTTCTCCACCGGGTAGTCCTCCAGGTAGCCGTAGCCGCCGTGGATCTGGATCGCGCTGGAGCACACCTGCTCAGCGATTTCCGAGGCGAACAGCTTGGCCTGCGAGGCTTCCGAGAGGCAGGGCAGGCCGGCGCTCTTCAGGCGGGCGGCGTGGAGAATCATCAGCCGCGCGGCGTTGAGGCGGGTGTGCATGTCTGCCAACAAGTTGCCGATGCTCTGGTGCTCGATGATCGGCTTGCCGAACTGCACCCGTTCCCGTGCATAACCGAGCGCCGCCTCGAAGGCCGCACGGGCGATGCCTAGGGCCTGGGCGGCGATGCCGATGCGGCCGCCTTCGAGGTTGGACAGGGCAATGGCGAGGCCTTTGCCGCGCAGGCCCAGCAGGTTCTCTTCCGGAATGCGACAATCGCTCAGGGTGACGGCGCAGGTATCGGAGGCCTTGATCCCCATTTTGTGCTCGCTGCGGTCCACCACGAAGCCGGGGGTGTCGGTGGGGACCAGGAATGCGGAGAGGCCCTTCTTGCCCAGTTCCGGATCGGTCACGGCGAAGACGATGGCGAGCTTGGCACGCTTGCCATTGCTGACAAACTGTTTGGCGCCGTTCAGCACCCAGTGACCGTCCACCAGCTCGGCGCGGGTGCGCAGATTGTGCGCTTCCGAACCCGCCTGGGGTTCGGTGAGGCAGAAGCAACCGATGGCGGTGCCGCTCGCCAGCTGCGGCAGCCACAAGTCCTTCTGCGCCTGGCTTCCGTAGTTGAGGATGGGCCCGCAGCCCACGGAGTTGTGGATACTCATCAGGGCGCCGAGCGCACCGTCGCCGGCGGAGATTTCTTCCACCGCCAGGGCATAGGCCACATAGTCGATATAGCTGCCGCCCCATTCCTCGGGCACCACCATGCCGAGCAGGCCCAGCTCGCCCATCTGCTGCACCAGGTCGTCGTCTATCCAGCCAGCCTTTTCCCAGGCCTGTGCGTGGGGCGCGACTTCAGCGCGGGCGAAGTCCCGCGCCATGTCGCGGATCATGTGTTGTTCTTCGGTGAGTTCGATATCGTGCATTAAAGGTCTCCAGCGGATCGGTCGTGCCTGGCGCTATTAAGTTTCTGGCCGCTTAGCAGCTATTGCAGAGGTTCGACGGGTATGAAAGCCTGCAAAAAAGGCTTTCACCCGTTCATCCTGTAACTCCTCAAGGTTCGGTGGGTTCCAGCGTGGGTTTTTGTCCTTATCGATGATCAGGGCGCGAATGCCCTCTATCAGGTCGCCCTTGTCGAACCACTGGCGGTCAAGATGCAGCTCAAGATCGACACAGTCAGCCAGACTAAGGCATCGACCGCAGCGCAGCAGCTTGAGGGTCACAGCCATGGCGAGTGGGGAATTCTTGTTGAGCAGGCGGAGCGTTTCCTCTGCCCAATCTTGTACACCGGGCCGGGTGTCGGACTGCAGCGCCGTGCGGATCTCCTTGAGATTGGGAAGTGAAAAAATTTCGTCGATAACTTGGCGATAGGCCTTCAGCTCCGATCCAGGGATGCGCTCGGTGGCGAGGCCGGCCAGCAACTGGTGGAGGTTTTCCTGCGGCGCGAAGCTCCAGTTGAGGGTGTCCAGCGCCTGATCCAGCTCAGCGATGCGTTCGCTGGGCAGGCAATAGTCGGCCAGTCCGGTGTAGAGGGCATCGGCGGCGCGCACCTGGCAGCCGATGACGCCCAGGTAGACGCCCAGTTCGCCGGGCAGGCGCGGCAGGAAGTAGCTGCCGCCAACATCCGGGAAGAAGCCGATGCCGACTTCCGGCATGCCCATGCGGGTGCGCTCGGTGATAACCCGCAGCGACGCGGCCTGGGCCAGGCCCATACCGCCGCCAAGCACGAATCCATCCATTAGGGCCATCACAGGCTTGGAATAGCCGTGCAGGTATTCGTCGAGCGCGTATTCCTCTTCGAGGAACAGTTGGTGCTGGTTGTCGCCGGTGGCATGGCTCTCGTAGAGCATGCGGATATCGCCGCCGGCGCAGAACGCTTTCTCACCAGCGCCGCGAATGACCACCGCGACGATGTCCGGGTCGAGTTCCCAGGCCCACAGGTGGCGCTGTAGCAGGCGCACCATGGGCAGGGTCAGGGTGTTCAACCCGGCCGGGCGGTTGAGGGTCAGGTGACCGACGCGGTTGCGCACACTGGCCAGTACCGGTGCCTCGTGCTCACTCATGCTCAGGCTTCCCGACGGAACAGGCTGATGATTGCGGAGAAGTCCAGGCCGCCGTGACCCTGTAGGCTGAAGGTCTGGTACAGCTGCTGGGCCGCGGCGCCGAGCACCACCGGTTGTTTCGCATGGCGCGCGGCTTCGGTGGCCAGGCCTAGGTCCTTAAGCATTAGATCGGTGCCGAAACCGCCGCTGTAGCCGCGGGACGCCGGGGCGTTTTCCAGCACGCCGGGGAACGGGTTGTTGATTTCCGAGCTCCAGCAGCGGCCGCTGGAGGTGTTGATGATGCCGGCCAGGACTTTCGCGTCCATGCCCAGGGCAACGCCCAGCGCCATGGCTTCGGCGACGCCGACCATGGAGATGCCTAGCAGCATGTTGTTGGCGATCTTGGCCACCTGGCCGTTGCCTGTGTCACCACAGTAGACGATGTTCTTGCCCATGGCGGCGAGCAGCAGGTGGGCCTCGTCGAAGGCGCTGACGGTGCCGCCGACCATGAAAGTCAGGGTGCCAGCCGCCGCGCCACCTGTGCCACCGGAAACCGGCGCGTCGAGCATGGGATTGCCCTGGGAGGCGGCGGCTTTGGCCACTTCGCGGGCGCTGAGCGGGTCGATGGTCGAGCTGTCGATCAGCAGCACGCCCGGCTGGACGTTGGCCAATAGGCCTTCGGCGCCCAGGTAGACATCCTTCACGTGGGCCGCGGTGGGCAGCATGGTGATGATCGCGGCGACGCCATCGCGGGCCAGCTCCGCCGGGCTGTTGGAGGTGCGGGCGCCGAGCTCTACGAGTGCGGCGGTCGCCAGCGGCGAGGGGTCGAATACGGTGAGGGTGTGGCCGGCCTTGAGCAGGTTGCGGGCCATGGGGCCGCCCATGTTGCCGAGGCCAAGGAATCCGATATGCATGTTGGCGTCCTCTTGAGGTAGGGCCAGAAATTTCAGCGGTGAATGAAGTGGGGAGTACGCTTTTCAACGAAGGCACTCATGCCTTCCCTTTGATCTGCGTTGGCAAAAGTGGAGTGGAATACTCGACGCTCGAACCGGATACCTTCCGCCAAGCTGCCTTCGAAGGCGCGATTAACTGACTCCTTGATCAGCATGGCTGCCGGCATAGATTTCTCTGCTATGGCTGCAGCGCTTTTCAGCGTTTCCTCGAGGAGGAGCTCAACCGGCAGTACGCGTGCAACCAAGCCGGCGCGCTCTGCCTCCTGGGCATCCATTTGTCGACCACTTAGGCACATCTCCATGGCCTTGGCCTTGCCAATGGCACGAGCCAAGCGTTGGGTTCCGCCGATCCCGGGTAAAACACCAAGGGTGATCTCTGGCAGGGCAAAACGAGCGTTGTCAGCGGCGTAGATGAAGTCGCACATCAGCGCCAGCTCGCAGCCGCCACCCAGCGCATAGCCAGCAACAGCGGCGATCAGGGGTTTGCGTCGGGCTGCAATGCGATCTGCTGCAGAAAAGAAGTCATCAAGGAACACTTGCGGATAGGCCATGTCGACCATTTCCTTGATGTCGGCGCCGGCCGCGAAGGCCTTGGAAGAACCGGTAATCACCATGCAACCGACGTTGGGATCGCGATCCAGGCCGTCTAGTGCCCGGTTGATTTCGTCTATCAGATTGACGTTTAACGCATTGAGCGCTTTGGGTCGGTTTAATGTAATCAGGCCAACGCGGCCATGGACTTCAACAAGTAGAGATTCGAATGCCATTTAGAGGTCTCCTTAATCAGGGGCGGTTCATAGCCCGCCCCTGAAGCCTCACTTGAGGGTAATGGTTGTGTTCACTGCGCCGCCGACATCGCTCTCGTCGAACCAGCGCTGGGTGATGGTCTTGGTCTGGGTGTAGAACAGCACCACTTGCTTGCCGTAGGGGCCGAGGTCGCCGAGCTTGGAGGCGCGGGAGCCGCTGAAGGAGAACAGCGGGACCGGCACCGGAATCGGTACGTTGATGCCGACCTGACCCACGTCGATCTCTTCCTGGAAGTGGCGTGCGGCGGCGCCGGAGCGGGTGAAGAGCGCGGTGCCGTTGCCGTTCGGGTTGGCATTGATGAAGGAGATGGCCTCGTCCAGGGAGGCGGCGTTCACCACGCAGAGCACCGGCCCGAAGATCTCCTCGCGGTAGATGGTCATCGACGGGGTAACGCCGGAGAAGATGGTCGGGCCGACGAAGTTGCCTTCCAGATAACCGGGTACGCTCGGGTTGCGGCCGTCCAGGACCAGCTTGGCGCCTTCCTCGATGCCGGTGGCAATCAGGCCGCTGATGCGGTCCAACGCCGCGCAGGACACCACCGGGCCGATATCGGTACCCGGCTCGACGCCGGCATTGACCTTGAGGGTCGTGGCCTTTTCCACCAGGTCCGGCAGCCAGGTCTGCGCCTCGCCTACCAGGATTACGACCGGCAGGGCCATGCAGCGCTGGCCGGCGGCGCCGAAGGAGGCACCCAGCAGGTTGTTCAGGGTCTGCTGCTTGTTCGCGTCGGGCAGGACGATGGCGTGGTTCTTGGCGCCCATCATGCATTGCGCGCGCTTGCCGTTCAGGGTGGCGCGGTTGTAGACGTGGGTGCCCACCTTGGTGGAGCCGACGAAGGACACGGCCTTAATGTCCGGGTGGTCGCAGATCAGGTTTACCGCATCGACGCCGCCGTGGATCACGTTCAGCACGCCTTTCGGGATGCCGGCTTCCAGCGCCAGCTCGACCAGGCGCATGGTCACCAGCGGGTCCTGCTCGGAGGGCTTGAGGACGAAGGTGTTACCGCAGGCGATGGCCATCGGGAACATCCACAGCGGGATCATCGCCGGGAAGTTGAACGGGGTGATGCCGGCGCACACGCCGATCGGTTGCAGCAGGGTGTAGGTGTCCACGCCGTTGGCGACGTTGTTGGCCAGTTCGCCCATCTGCAGGGTGCCGATGTTGGCGGCGTGTTCTACCACCTCCAGGCCACGAAAGACGTCGCCCTCGGCGTCCGGCAGGGTCTTGCCCTGTTCGGCGGTGAGTAGGGCGGCCAGCTCCTTGATGTTCTCGCGGATCAGCTGCTGGTACTTGAGGAAGATGCGAGCGCGGGCGCCGATCGGGGTCTTGCGCCAGGTCTTGAAGGCGTCCTGGGCGGCGGCGACGGCGGCGTTCATCTCGTCCTGGGTGGCGAAGGGCACGCGGGCCAGGACTTCCTGGGTGGCTGGGTTGACTACGTCACGCCACTGGGTGGTTTTCGATTCGACAAATTCGCCGTTGATTAAGAGCTTTACTTTAGGAGTTGAAGCGCCCATGTATATTTTCCTGTGGGTGGTTTATAAAGAGGTTGATTGATCACTCTTACAGTCAGGTTTGACTTCGTGTACTTGGTAGAGAAGGGGCTAGGTAAAAGGGGGCGGTGAAACCGAGTAGACAGGTAAGTTGTCGATATCGATATGGCGATGAGATTCGGCGATCGGCAGTACTTGTGAGCGAAGGCTATAGTGATTGAGCTTTCCAAGGTACGGAGACGTGACGAAGTTTTCTCGGTGAAGCAAGCCTAAAAGGCGCAGAGTGATCCTGGACAGGTATGGAAACTTACAACCAAAAGTCAGCAGTTGTTGCTCGTGAATGGAGGAGACCGTGCCTATCAGACGACCGATGATCTCATCTGCATAGGCGGCGAAGGCAGCCAAGGTGCCTTGCAAAGGAATGGTGAGTTTTTTGAGGAATAGGGCAGCATCGGTGCCGTAAAGAAGGAATTCGTGCCATCCAATAGTCGTACCCTCCATGCTGGGAAGGCCATCGCCGCGGTATTGCATTGGATTACTTTGGGCACGATTAAGAGCTACGTCGCTCATGGCTGGTTCTCTTGTTGTTTTGCGTGGCCGGTACGTCATTCATTGGCGAGCTAGTTGAATCGAGTATAGGGATGCAGGCATTTAGGATGAAATAAGCAAAAAAACCTGTGCGATGTGCATTAAAAAATACCCTATCTAAAAATGCCGGTTTGGTGGTTCGATGCTATCCCTAAGCATGTGATGCGCTTAGATTGAAGGCCGCAGTCGATGTGAAGAGTGAGTTTTGAGATTGCGCAGCCAAGTGCTGCTGTTTTTGGGTGTTGGAGCGGAGGGCGTGCACTTTCGTCTGATAATTTTGCGACATATGTAGTTTGTCTAGATGATTTGTTGTATAGGGTGCGTTTTTTTGCGCTAATAAAGCCGCTAGTGTTGCTGTGATGCTTGGGTTGCCTTTTAGTACAATTCTTACTGCTTCGGAATGTGTTGCCCGTAAGAGGTGTTTTAATTGTTATTCTGCGTGGCAAGCATTTCAGCCGCCTGTTGAGTGGCCTCGCTTGTTCGTGTGGCAAGTTTGCGGACTTCATCGGCAACTACTGCAAATCCTCGTCCAGCCTCACCAGCACGTGCGGCCTCAATTGCCGCATTGAGGGCGAGTAGATTTGTGCGGCTAGCGATGGCTTGGATGGCACCGACAATCTCGGTAAGCTTACTTAGATTTCGTTCTATGAGTTTACCCTGCAGCTCCCGCTCCTCACGCAATTGTTCCTCTTGGTACTGGGAGTGCATGTCTACCAACGCGCCTGCTATCCGGAGTGGCTTTCCGTCAGTGCTTCGTAGTGTCTTGCACCGGGAGCTGAACCAGCGATATTCGCCGCTTTTCAATTTTATTCGGTAGGTCGCCTCAAACGGGGTGCCACCGCTGCTGTCGTTTATGTGTGCGCCAAACAAATCGGACACATTTTGTCTGTCGTCTGGATGGATGCGAGAAACCCAGCTTTCGAGAACATTGGGAAATTCATCTGGATCTTCGAAACCAAGCATTTGAAGGAATTGTTGCGACCACCATAGGGGATTGTGAGGATTCAGTGGGTTGCCGCCTATCACCTCCATATCCCAGAGACCGTCGCTGATTATCTCCCTGGCAATCTCGAATCGCTCAAGCGTCCGCTCCAGTTCGTAATCCCGATCGCGCTGTACTTGTACGTCACGTATAGTGCCGGCCATGCGTATCAGTACATCTTTCGCGTCACGCCAGGCCCTTGCGTTTACTTCAACGTTGACATAATCGCCTGCGGCATTACGTAGTCGGTATTCAGTGCGAAAAGTAACGTCGTCTCGGCCTTCTTTTAGATATTTGCTCAATGCATCCGTTGTAGGTTTCAGGTCGGCAGGATGTATGCGCTGAATCCAAGTTCCTAGTTGCACGGATAGATCATTTTCGTCATCCAGTCCAAGTAATGAGCGAAACCGTGTTGAGCACCAAAGGGAGTTATTTGGATTTACGGGGTCTCCATTTTTCACCGGAAGATCCCAAAGTCCTTCGTTGCTGGCTAGGCTAATTAGTTCAATGCGTTGATCGACATGAAGTTTTTCGTTCGTGGTAGTGGTTCGCTGCTGAGTTAACGAAACTATCTGGCTGGCGAGGGCAGTCTGTTGTTGCTGCTTATGATCTTGCGCTTGCACATGTTCGCGCAATGCGCGGTAAGCACGCTTAACTAGGGGGGGCGCAGTTAAATTCTCTTCTGGTGCGTTGGGTTTGGAGTGTCCTTCCAACGCATCAATTAGATGCATAAGGCATTCAGTTGTAGCTCTGCGGCTTTTCGATGTCAGCATGTGAGCGCCCGTTGCAATTAAGGGTGGTCGTCTTGTGTCTGCTAAATAAAAATGACTAAATTGTATCTTTTAAAAAATCAGTGTCGTGTCAAGCAAGCCAAAAAGCTCACGCCAATGGCGCGCGGCAGCTTCTTTGTTGAATTCTTGAAAGTCAGGTACGGCGAAGCCGTGTAGTGCCCCTGCATAGGTTTCACATCGGTGATCGACGCCCGCATCTAACAGCGCTTTCTCCAGACGCCTCGCCATTTGTGGTGAGTAGTAGTCGTCTCTATCGGCACTGGCGACATAGACTCGCGCCTTGATTGATGGCGCCAGTAAATGAGGGCTGGTTTCAGCATCCGTAGCAAGATTGCCTCCATGGAAGCTCGCAGCAGCCAAAATTCGATCCGGATATGTGCCTGCAATGGAGAGAGAAATGCCACCACCCATGCAATATCCGGTTGTCCCAATATTGGGACTAGCAACATCGGTGCGGGTGTCCAAGTAGTCTATGAATGCCTGCGTATCTTGTGCCGCCTTGTGATTGTCCGTTGAGGCGAGTAGGTGGCCGATTGCGCCCATGACATCGAGGCTTCTGAAAATCTCTGCAGGCGCCAATGGCCCATAGCGGCCAGCTCGATAGAACAGGTCAGGTAGTAATACGACATAGCCGCCTTGTGCGAGCTGCCTAGCCATTTGGAACAATGTGGGACGGATGCCAAAGCCATCCATGCAAAAAATCACGGCGGGCCATGGGCCCTGACCCTCTGGCTTGAAGATGTGCGCCTGGCACTTGCCATCGTGTGTTTCTATTGAAACCTGTTCGTGATTCAAGGCGATGCGACCCTTGTTGTTATTTGATTGTCTGCATTCGAATCCGACCAACGCCAATTAACGCGTTGGTTCCAGGAATAGTGCCTTTAGCGAGATTTTAAGGTACTGCCGGAGAGCTGGATCAAATTGCTCGGGCAGGTTCGCTTACCATTCCGTTGAAGAGCTTTGCGACGACGGCCGCGTGTGGAGCCTTCGTCGAGCACCCTAGCATCGACGTTCCTTTCCGGTCAACGGTGGTGTTGACAGGTGGCGCGTGTCGAAGGGAAGTGAACTCCGATCATTGTCGGTGCCGGATGTGGGGCGAAGCAGGCAGTCGATGGGGCCATTTCTTCGCATTTGCGTTGTACAAGGGCCATCGCTACTCCGCGGCAACAGCTGTAGGCGATCTTGCTGTTCTTCGAACTGCTCGGCGAGTGGTGCTAACGGTTCGCGTCAGTGGCTATGGACATGAACACCGCCTTCGATATGGAAGTGAAATGGCATTGCCCACGCGCGGAGGTGGTATGCGACCTGTTCATGTCTTCGCCCGCCATGGCCGTGAGGTGCTCGACCGGATCCGCGTTGATCAGGCCAATGCCCTGTGCCATGACAAGCCGGCGCACCTAGTGGTCAAGGGCGACCGCTAGTTGCCGCTGCGCAATAAAAGACAACCAGGCTGCGCTGGTCGGCGTGAAGCGCATCTTGAAACCGGAATGCTGTGCCAGACACTCCTTAAGAGGGTGCAGACAAAATCAAGTAATCCATTGGCTCCTACCCGGGGCGAGCCGATGACCAAGGCTGGACGACCGTCGACAATTTCCGCGGAGAAACACCCACTTCTCCTTCAACTGGCCCTGTCACACAAGCTTTCCTGTCAGGCTGAGCCAATGGAGCTTTTCCAGGCGGCTATCGGGATCGCCAGTCACTCCACGACTTTTGAGGCCGTGCTGAAGTTAGCGGGATGGGGGCGGGGCAAGCCCAAGCTCAGGCGTGAGTTCGAGCC
Source organism: Pseudomonas sp. BN515 (assembly GCF_029873155.1). NCBI lineage: Bacteria > Pseudomonadati > Pseudomonadota > Gammaproteobacteria > Pseudomonadales > Pseudomonadaceae > Pseudomonas > Pseudomonas sp. BN515. The sequence goes on from NZ_SSOH01000071.1 coordinate 15,001, forward strand.
ACTGCCGCCATGCCGTTCGCGACGGCAAGATCCTGGTATCGACCAGTTTTAATACAATTGGAGTTACTGGTCGTGCTATGTAAGCGCTTAATCCATGATGAAAGTGTGCGAGTGCAATCAAAAGTAAGAACTATCCAGATGTTCCAGGGGTCCATTTAAAGTTATTGGATCTTATTTAAAAACAACGCGTTAAGGACTAAATCCACCATTTTCTCTTGTAATGCTGGGTAACTTTCATGCTCTTCATTTTTTTTGATTGATGTAAAGCAGGCTGTTCCCAGTGTGCCTATCCATAATAATTGAACTGCTTCATGAGCGGGGCAATTCAGGACACCTTCTTCATATAGCCGCGATAGGTCGTTCTCTACCGTCCGCAGCGTTTCCGCAACGGTAGCCGGAGGCTCGCCGGCTAGGATCTGTTGGATAACTATCCTGCACATAAGTGGCTCTTGATGAGCAAAGTGATTAAAAGCGCCCCAGCCGTTTCTCAACCCCTGCTGGGGGCCGCGCTCCTTCGCTCCCTGTTGATAGGCTTCGGCTACTTGCACATAGGTTTCATCAATGGCAGCCCGGTGCAGCCCTGTCAGATCGCCGAAGTAATGATAGATCGTTGGTGCGCCGACCCCTGCCAGGGCGCAGATTGCGCGAGAGCTTGCCCCCTCGCGTCCCTCTGTACTCAGTAGGTGCCGAGCTACCTGCAGCAAGCGCTTCTTCACTTCGAGGGTGTCACTGAGGCGATCCTTAATGCTGGGAGAAACCATCGATTTCATCTGATTAACCTGTGCATAAAATTCAATAAATCCCTGAGCCGATTTGGGTTAATCCTGGTGGGCAAAAGGTATCGTTAGGGCTCTTCCTCCTCGCTCCCGCTCGTGTGGTATTCGGCATCAGGAACGATCTAGGAACGCCAGGGATCCAGCTTAGCGAATGTTGGGGTGACAAGCATTAAAAAGCAATCAACGCGATGGTTGACTGATCAGTATAACGCCGTTATAGTCGCCTCTGCTGGCACCTGCCCGCAGACACAGGCTAATGCCTCCCTTGCCTATTACCCATCTAGAGGAGACAACAATTATGGCAATGGAAACTGGTTTGATCTTTCATCCCTACATGCGTCCTGGCCGGACAGCCAAGCAGACCTTTGATTGGGGCATCCAGAGTGCCGTGCAGGCGGACAGCGTCGGTATCGATTCAATGATGATCTCCGAGCACGCCTCGCAAATATGGGAGAACATCCCCAACCCTGAACTTTTAATCGCCGCTGCAGCCTTGCAAACCAAGAACATTAAGTTCGGGCCTATGGCCCACCTGCTGCCGCATCAGCATCCAGCAAAACTAGCGACCATGATCGGCTGGTTGTCACGCATTCTGGAAGGCCGTTACTTCCTCGGTATTGGTGCTGGCGCCTATCCGCAAGCCTCCTACATGCACGGAATTCGCAACGCCGGCCAGTCCAACACGGCTAGCGGTGGAGACGAAACCAAGGACCTGAACGACATGGTGCGAGAGTCACTGTTCATCATGGAGAAGATCTGGAAGCGTGAGCCGTTCTTCTATGAAGGTAAGTATTGGGATGCGGGGTATCCGGAAGAGCTTGAAGGTGCCGAGGGTGATGAACAGCATAAGCTGGCGGATTTCAGTCCTTGGGGGGGAAAGGCACCTGAGATCGCGGTAACCGGTTTCAGCTACAACTCGCCGTCCATGCGTCTGGCCGGTGAGCGCAACTTCAAGCCGGTTTCGATCTTTTCTGGTCTTGATGCACTGAAGAGACACTGGGAAGTCTATTCCGAAGCGGCCATTAAAGCGGGCCATACCCCGGACCGTTCGCGTCATGCGGTATCCCACACTGTGTTTTGTGCTGAAACCGACAAGGAAGCCAAGCGTTTGGTGATGGAAGGACCGATCGGCTACTGCTTCCAGCACTACCTGATCCCCATCTGGCGTCGTTTCGGCATGATGGATGGGTATGCCAAGGATGCAGGTATCGATCCGGCTAATGCTGATCTTGAATTCTTGGTGGATCACGTCTTCCTGGTCGGTTCGCCCGATACCGTGAAGGAGAAGATCAATGCGCTGTTTGAAGCAACAGGTGGTTGGGGAACGCTACAGGTAGAAGCGCATGATTACTATGATGATCCGGCGCCCTGGTTTCAGTCGCTAGAGTTGATCGCTAAAGAGGTCGCTCCCAAGATTGCGCTTCCTAATCGCTGAATCTAGCGCTAGCAATCTAATCTAATCGTGCCCCCTGAGGCTTCGCCCAGGGGGCTTTTCGATTTGATGTGCTGAGAGTTAGGAGCTACTTACTGCCGCTCGAATGGTGGGCAATATATTTATATAAAAATAATCCATTTTACAGAGATAAGCTTTGCTTTCGAGCCAATTACCACTTCTTCCGATTCTTCGGTTTAAGGGGGGTAACGTCCCGTTTTCAAGCGACTGGATTATCACTTCTCAAATTACTTCCATTTAGAGTGCTCCAGCCAATCTCCGAAAGCTTCCGCAGGCATTGGCGCTCCTATGTAGTAACCTTGAACTACATCGCATCCCATCTTCACGAGACGCTCCCAAGCCTCTTGGTTTTCAACGCCCTCAGCAATTACCTCTAAATTCAATCTGTGCGCTAACTCAATCGTAGAGTGAACAATAGCAGCCGCCTTCGGGTGCTCGGCCATTTGCTTAACGAAAGACTGATCTATCTTAATTGCATCTATCGGCAGATTTTGTAGGTAGCTCAAGCTGGAATAGCCAATTCCAAAATCATCGACAGCAATCTGAGCCCCTGTTCCTTTCAATTTCCGCAGTGTTTCTAGCGCATTAGCTGGGTCCTCCATGAGCGCACTTTCAGTAACCTCAAACTGTATCCAATTCGATTTCGCCCCCCAAGTCGCCATCAAACCTTCGATCTTGGTGACTAGCCTGGTGTCGCATAAGTCTTGCGCCGAAAGATTTATGGAAAGCGGAATGTTTAAACCTGACTCATTCCATGCAAAGCATTGTCTAAATGCAGCTTCGAGAACCCAAAAGGTGAGTGTAGTAATCAGTCCGGTGAATTCAGCAAGTGTCACAAACTCGCTGGGAGGCACCATGCCCCGAACCGGATGCCGCCAACGCACTAGTGCCTCAGCTCCACATAGATACGAGCAAGCTAAACTGAATTTAGGCTGGCAATAGAGTATTAGCTGGCCAAGCTTGATCGCTTCACGCAAGTCCGACGTCAGTAATAACCGGTTGGTGCATGCCTCATCAAGGCTATGCGCGAATACCACATAGTCGCGTCCTGTGCGCCTCGCCTCGGACATAGCAGCTCGTGCATGCCTAAATAATGCATCCGGCTCAACACCATGGCCGGGGAACAACGCAATTCCTATCGTCACCCTTGTATAGTGGGTTAGCCCAGAAGAGTCAGGCGCACAATGAAATAATGCATTAAGCTTTTGCGCCATTTGAATAGCGCATTCTGCGTCCGCATGAGGATAAAGAATAGCAAATTCGGCCTCGCCTACGCGAGAAACAAATCCACTCGAGAGTATTGTCGCGCAGAGCTGGTTGGCAATCTCCTGTAGTAACTTGTCTCCCTGTATGTGTCCAAAGGTGTCCTTGATTTCGTGGTAATTTTTGGCCTTTAGAAGCAATACTGCGAGCGGGCGATTTTTCTCTCTGAACTCTATAATGGCTGACTTGATTTTTTCATAAAACATCTCTCGATTAGGTAGTCCGGTAAGTGAGTCGTAGTAAGCCATTTGATGAATTTTTTTTTCTGCAGCTTGATGCTTTGCACGTATGCGCAAATTTTCTATCCCGAACGCCAGATCATCAGCCAACTCGCCTAACAAAGAAACTTCAGACTCATCAAATACTTCAGGTTCGGTAGCAGTGATGCACAGAGATCCTACGACAACTGAATCTACCCGCAATGGAAAGGCAGTAACCGATCCATAACCAAGACGAACCATGTCTTCGCGCCATTTAGCGTGGTCAGGGTCGGTAAGAAGATTGCGGCCGACACAGGCTTTACCTGTAATGACAGCGATAGCTGCGGCTCCTCCCCTTTCTGGATTTGCCCACGAAAGCGAAATGCTTTTAAAAAATTCAGCCTCCTGAAGGCTATGTGAAGAGCTGAGTGCATACGCCATATGAACTAGGGGATAGCCATCGTCGTTTAGCGCACTCCAAACACCGGCATAGCGATAATAGCCTTTTCCTACTATTACGCGGCACATGCCGCTCAGTAGTTCTTGCTCATTTGAGCAGCGCAGAAGCATACGATTGCCTGCACTAAGGGTCTCGAGCGTTCGGTTAAGTCGCTCCAACTCCCGAAGACTGCAGCCTGCCTCCGCTGCCACTGAGGCACCATCTGCGCGAGTGTCTTTGCTAGGGGTAGCCATTAGAGATTGACCCTAAGGGAATACACTCAGCTTAGACCCGTATGTAGCCCCTGCTACGTATCGATCGGCCGCCGCTCGTCATCAGCTTTCATTGCATCCGCAAAGACCTGGACTGAAGCAAGAGGCGGATACGTTCGAGGTAGGCTTGATGCAGGCCACTCAAGTCATTTTCCGGGTAGCCATCCGCGTCACGATCAATCTTCTTGTGACAGCTTGGGCAGAGGAGCATGAGGTTGGCGCTGTCGTTGGTGAGCCCCTGCGCCTTTGCTTCGTCATGGTCCTTACGCCCCCGCGGACCTTGGGGGCTGGCCGGTAGGATGTGGGCTACCTCGCCCCACTTCATTGGCTTGCCTGCGCGGTAGTCGAATGTGAGATCGGTGCCGCATAGCTCGCAGTGACCGGCAGCCTGAGTCCAGACGATTCGTTTCGTTTCGTCGTTGGTGTCGTACCGCCCATTTGGGGGCTTGGTCTTTCGTTGTTTGTCCAATTCGGCGTACCCCCTGGTACATCGATGATCCTGGCTTGTGATAGCCAGGCGGAATCAAACTGAGGTTGTAAGTTACACGGGAAGGTGACGGCTGCTTTTCCCCCAAGCCGGAACTGTCCCGCCAGTAAAAAGGGCCAGCGAGCAATGCTCGCCGGCCCTGTTGTTTACTCTTTGCTGCCCTCTATTCCTTCGGGGCCAATGGTCTCGACCTAACAGCGAAAGCCAGCCTTGGATGGCTGTCGCCGCTGCCTCCCCTGGCAGCGGCTATGCACCGTCTCGGTGCATTCGTTTCAACATTCAGTGAAAAAGTTTCAGTGTTTGTTGAAAAACTACGCGAGATAGCTTTGATCCCAGCTCAGTGCGCCGTAGGTCTAGTACTCGATGACGCGAGTTTCGAAGAAGTTCTTCTCTTTCTGGCCCGATTCTGTCCAGCCTTCTCATGGGTGAGCATCTCACTGACCTGGTCCTTGGCAAGCTCGATGGCCTCTGCGTTTAATTTGATTCCGTTACCAATCGGCCGTCAAAAGCAAGCCACCAACAGCTGCCGGTAGTGCTGCGAGAAGCTGATTTGATAGCTTGGCTCAGCGGCGAAATCACCCAACGAGGAGATGCCTACCGAACCTGTCCCAAGACCCTGCCCACTCTCAGTACCACTGCTGCCATCGACATAGTTAGCGGTAGCCAGCCCGCCAGACGTAATGCCGGGTGTAGAAGTAGGCGTATGAACCTGACTCAGCACCGCCAGATCATCCGGTAGATCATCTGCAATGCGCTCCGCAAAGCGCTGGAGCGTGGGCTCCGCGAGCATGAATAGCCAGGCCTTGTCATCGGGCTCGCCTATACGCCGCAGCACCCGTCCCAACACTTGCCGGTAGTGCAGCTCGGTTCGGATGCGGCTGAGGTAGCAGCACACCTGCAAGCGGGGGATGTCTGTGCCTTCGCTGATCATTCCCACGGCGACGATCCAACGGCAGTCGCTGTGCTTGAAGTTATTGATCACCTGCTGGGCATCCGGGGTTCGGTTGGTTACGACCCGGCAACTTTCTCCCCTGGATTTTAGGGTCTGGGCAATCTGATGGGCATGCTCGATATCGGTGGCGACCACCAGGCCAGCAGCATCCGGCTTGATTCGGCGAAGCTCATCCAACCTTTCGCATCCCAGGCCGAGCAGTTGATCGATCACCTCGTCATGGCGAAGCAGGTCTTCATAGGTGACGGGGGATTCCTCCAATAGCTTGACAATGCTGGGAAAGTGCCTGGCGAGGCTCTCGGCCCCCAACTCTTCCGTAAGCTTCACCTTCTGGTTGTCGAGGAGGACGATGCGAGGCGAACGGCACACCCCGTCCGCAATGGCCTCCTTCAAGCCATAGCGATAGTCACAGATCAGGTGCCCCTCGGGAGAGGAGTATCGCGCGAGGGCAATAGCACGGTCGTCCGAGCGCCATGGAGTGCCGGAAAGGGCCAGGGTGAAAGCGGCACGATCCTGGATCCGTTGCAGGATCTGCTGTCCCCAGGCGTTGCTCAGGAGCGGATCATGACCGGCGCAATGGTGGATTTCGTCGAAGACGACAAATACGCGGTAGTCGTCGAGGAGGCGCCAGAATGCCTCGTCTCGGTACTCCATGGCTTGGTAGGTGTACGCGCCACCCAAAGCGCCAAGCAAGCCGTCCAAGCGTCCGCCAAGCACCGATGAAAAGGTCGAGCGAAAGCCGTCCACCACCTGGCACGACGGAGCAAAGCAGAGCACCAGATCGATCAAGCCTTGCTCCCGCAGGCGCCGGGCCAGCTCCGCTGCCATGCGAGTTTTGCCGGCGCCCGGTGTTGCCTGGCAGAAGAAATGCGGCGTGGAAATGAAGTGCTCGAGCGCCGTTTCAATACAGCGACGCTGCCAATTTCTCAGGGATGACGTCATCGCGAAGTAGTAAGTGTCTTGAGCGTCTTCTCGACGGCACGGAGGTGTCCCAAGAGGCGCGAGCTGCGGTCCATGGCTTCCAAATACTCGCCTTCGACCTTTTCCCGCAGATCCGGCATGTCATCAAGTAACTGCTTGAATCGCTCCGCCTCGCCCATGGCGGACAGGAAGTCGAGCCGGATCTCCTTGAGGAGCGTTTCCAGGTGCTGCTCCGCGTCGAATGAAGGTCTAGGCGGCTCAAGCACTGGCGGCGCCTGCCTTGGTTCGCTGAGGCTATTCTCGAACCCGTTGTCTACTAGCTCGAGTTGCAAATGTGCCGGGATTGGTTGCAGGTGGTAGACCTGCCCGCGCGTGCGGCGCTCTTCGTCAAGCACGAGCCAGCCTACCCGCAGCATTCGGCGGATCTGCTTATACACATATCGGCGCACATTGCCGAGACGAAAGGTCATGCCCTCCAAGCGCTTGGCATAGGCATCCCGCAGGTCACGAGTCGTGAATTGCGTGCGCCCTTCCTCCTGAAGCAGCTGATACAGCCGCCTATCGAAGATGAACGAGGCAGATCTCATGCGGGCACCCACGGGGTCGTAGCGTAAAAATGCGGATTATAGTCCGTGGTTTGTGCGTCGGCAAACGCAGGATAGTGCCGCCTCAAGTGGAGTTGAGGCGGTCATGGATCAGTTGGCGAAAGCGTTGGGGACACGCATTCGGACGCAGAGAAAGTCCTGCCGGATTTCCCAGGACGCATTGGCACTGGCCTGCAGCATTGACCGCAGCTATATGGGACGCATCGAGCGTGGTGAAGTGAATATCACCGTCGAGAAGCTATACCGTATCGCCAGCGTGCTGGCGTGCGATCCAGCCACTCTTCTGCCTCAGGTGACAGAACTGCAGGCCAACTAATCGTTACGGGAATTCAAGAAAGCCCAAGGCTGACTTTCTTGTGGAAGCTCTTCCACCTTTCCGGCAAGCAGTGACTTTATCTTCTCTTGGCTGGCTCGCCATTCCGCAGCAAATTCCTCCGGAGTGAGATCGCCAATCGTGCGGTGCGGTCGGTGTTCGTTGTAATCCCGTCGCTACGCCGCGGTGCGAATTCTGGATTTTGCCAGCGAACAGAATCGTGGCTCGTTGAGGCATTCATCCTGGTACTCGCCGTTGAAAGACTCGATGAAGGCATTCTGCGTGGGATTGCCAGGCTGAATTGGCCATCAGTTTGACGGCGCGTTGAGAGGGCCTTACACAGTCTTAAGGTCACTATCCATTGCCGCTGTGAGGGACTCCTCGCGCTCGATGTATTTTTCTTTGCTGATTTTGCCGGCCTTGAAATCCTGAAGAAGGCGTTTTCTTCGGCGCTCGTAGACTTCATAACGTCGGGCGATTTCGACGTTGTGGATGAGTTGCTCGAATTTGGATTTGACCCTGAAAGCGGCGTCTACATAGTCAAGCAAGCTTTCTAGCGTTGCATGGCCGCTCATGGACATCGCTCGCTCGGCCAGCATCTTATTGGTCATCAGCGTTTGTCTGAATGAGTCGGTGCTTAGCGCCTGTGTTTCAGCAATGAGGTTGGCGACAATGTTGGTACAAAAGGCGTGTCTAAAGAGGTGTGCACAAGCTTGTTCCTCAATGCCAGCTGCGCGTCGGATTATTGAAAATTCGGTCGTCAGCGTGTCTGCCCCTAAAGGGCGTCCGCCGCGCTCGGTAACAAACAGGAAGCCGTGATCTGGAATGCCCTTAAATCGTTTCATGATTTCGCGGCGATCGCCGCGAATATATGTCAAGAGATCCTCAATCAGGGGAGGGCTCAGCTCTAACTCGCGCGTCAGGCCAGTCTCTCCTCGCTTTAAAGTGGTGATGGTAATTATGTGTTTTTTTTTCTTGCTGGCGGCTAATACCTGGGCAACGGTAATAGGCTGAATTTCGCCTCGTCGCGCACCAAGTTCCTCAAACAAGGAAATCATCAAGTGCCGACGATTGCATAGAAATTCTGAGTTGGATATCTCATCAACTGCATAGCGCAACTTTTCAATGCTCGCCTCGCCAATAGGCTTGCGAGTCTTTTTGGCGCTGGCCGTCCTGAAAGATCTATGGTGGACGCTGGAGCGTTTGAAGGATTTTCCGTTTCGATAGGCAGTTGAATCGACCATTTTTATAGCAATGGTTCCACCAATGCCAACGAAATTATGCAGCTGGTTCATTTCTCCAACGTGTGATAGAAAGTTCAAGCACCTTTTGCCAATGCTGGAAATTGTGCGCTCATTTCTCTTGAGTTGGCTTGGGTTGTTGAGTTTGGTCTCCTTGCGGAGCCCATCGATGAACTCACAAAAATCGTCGTCCGAAAGAGAAATGAAATTGAGTTTGTTGTAGTAGCAGAACCTGATCAAATGGCTAATCTGACCCGCGTACTCTCCAAATGTACCACCTTTGCTTCCGAGTCTTGACGGGCCGTTCCCGCCTCGGCCGGATTGCATACGGATTCTAATCATGTAGGCATTTGCTTGCAGGCATGGTGATCCATCCGGCCATGTCATGAAGGGCATGTTGCTGCCGTCAAGCGTTCGGAGCGTGTCCTGCGTTAAATAGTCGTAGAGTCTTAATATAGGAATAGGTTTAAAAAGTTGAGCTGATTCAGGATACTCAACGATTCTATTTTTCATTGGGCACCGACTGCAAATGCTTTTTCATGGACAGAATAGTGATGTCGTCGAAAGGTGCAGGATTCAAATTTAAAATCTTGATGATCCGATTGATCGCGTCGTTAATCCTTTTTTGTCGAAGACCTGTGCTGGGGGTATCGGATATTGTGATTAGATCCCTTCGGTTAACCTCCAGTGCCTGTATTAGAACCATGTTAACTGCATGGAGTGTGGCGACAGATTTCTTAAGTTCCTCAATCTGATCCTCCAATGCAGAACGGGTCTTCTTCTTAGGGGTGGTCAAATCTTCGCTAAATTTTCGTATTGCCGCCTGTGCTTGCACTCGAAGCTTATCCAGGTGCTGAAAATTTATATCAGAGGAATTGTCGGAGAGCCTTTTCTTGAGAGTGTTAAGGCTTATTGGTCGAATTGCTAGCTGTTCATCCTGTACGGTGAAATCCAGATCGAGGGCGCAGAGATTTCCCTGGCTCTTCAGTGCGTTAAAAACCTGTTTATTTTCGACATAGCTCCCTGGGGAGTACGCTATGTCTGAAAGTAATTTAAAAATGTTCCCAATAGATTGGTCGATCAACTCGCGCTTAGGCAATGTGCTCATTGTTTTAGCTGACAATAAATAGGACTTTCATGGATTTGCCGTTTTCATCGTTGAAGAATTGCGGCTCAATCCGGACTTTACCTTCTTCAAGCATCGCCGAAAGGTAATCTTCGATTTTCTGCTCGTCTACCAATGAAAATTTAGAGGTGCCGAATTCCGCAAACAGCAAATCTTGCAAATTTTGATAGTTTTCCAACCGCTCCTGTTTAGCAAGTTCAGCGAAATAGCGGGCGCCCGCTCCCCTGATATCTTTGGGCTCCAGACATTCAGTCAGGTAGTGCCAAACGTGCTCGATGTCGCGGTGGCCAAGCATCCAGCGAAGGGTATCCAACTCGCCGAAGCTATTCGTGTAGAAGAACATGATGGCGAAAAAGCGGCGTAGTTGGTGTTGGCGTACGTAGTAGCGCTCCCCAGCAGCGTTAATATCGCTTTCGAAGTAGTCACAGGCCAAGTCCAGATTGCGATGGTACAGGTGCAGTGTGCAGTCCTGCAGTCCTTTGAGTCCCCGCAACCATGGAGTCGCGAACAAGTTGGTCAGGTCGCTTATAACTCCAAGGCGTTTAAGTATCATTTGAAAGCGGCGCAGTTCCTCAATCATTTCGACGGCAATGGCATCGATAGGCCGAGACTCACGCTGCCGAATCCCCAAGGCTTTGTGGGTGGATTTCGCTAGGTTGAAGACAAGCCATGATTTGCTTTCGTCCAAGCATCTCGAGGCGTCTAGAGTGACCAACTCGTCAATGCGCCGCGCCATGAGCATCCCAACGGCCAACTGGACACTGCCCAGGTAGACACTCACCAACTCAAGCAGTCCATGGTTGGCGCGTAAGTGCTGGAAGTATTGCTTTGCGCCACCTTTTCGAGGAGATTTATTACTACGGTAACTCGAAAGGCCTAACTTTTTAACGCCGAAGCTGACAAGTTCCGGGCCGATAATCCTCAAAAAGTCCGCCTCGGGTAGGCGGGTCATTGCGAGATTCTGTCTGTGGCAATGCGCTGCTACTCTGATGAAGCCGTTTAGGACCTTCCTTCCATGTTCGACATGAAAATCTATACTGCAACGGAAGAGCTTTAGCAGGTTGCTCGCAGGCACACTTCTGTACCGGGAAGCCTCGTTGAGTTTTGGAATGTACTCTATGATGGTGTGAGTATCTGAGGGAGCCGGCAACCCCAATGTGCTGAGCGCTGCGCTATTCACGAGTGCATACCGATAGTAAAAGTACGCGGTGTCTATAAGGTGTTCGGATTCACCTGTGGTTACTTTGACTTTCGGATATTCGCGCTTATACCTGGTTTCGCTGGGATAGAAGCTTAGTACTTCGAGAGACGATTTTGGCGTCTGCCGCCCGTAGATCGTGTCTGGATAGACGCTTTCCGAAAGTAATTTAGTATTTACCTTAAAGCCCTGGCAGTGGGTTCCGTAGTACAAATTAGCTTTCATGAGCGCCGCACGAATCATCGGGATCTCAGCTACGGTGATATTGAGTTTAAGATCTTCACATTCATCATCGTTAACCTCCAGCATACTTGGATACTTAGCAAAAAAATCCTCGGCCTCGCTGTAGATTATATTGCTCAGTTGGGCATTACAGAAAGCGGATGCGCGTTCATGCCATGCATAAACGGACTCTTCAGCCCGTGGGGAGGAGGCCAAATGGTTGAGAATTCCTTTCAATTCATCGGCGTTCAAGGCGCCAAGGCCGAATTGGATAAGACTAAGGCTTTGAGCATGGATTAACAGATAGTCAATGATTTTTAATATGAATGAAAGGCGCGTTTTTAGGGACGCTGGCGCGAGTGTGGCAAACTCGTCGTTGACTCCCGTCGTGCCAATGATGAGCAGGTGCTTCAATGACCGGAGTAGTACCTCGTTGTTGTCGTCAGTTAATAGGCTGCCATCCCCAAGACGTACACTCCAATCAAGTTCGTATAATTTCTTTTTGTTAATATAAATTGACCAAAGAGTCTCATCGAAGTCACTGAGCAGCCAAGGTGCTGACGTATGAGGCGATAGTTCTGTTACCCCAAACTCATCGAGGAATTCATACCCCGTGCTAGATTCACGCCCAGTGAGCAGGGACATAGATCAATTTCTCCATTTTTTTTGCGTCGATCAGCTTCAATGCAGCATTCAGGTGTTTTTTCAGTAGACGGTTAGATCCTTTTTTGATTTCTGTCTTGATTTTGTCTGCAAACGACGCCCAGTATTCTGCTTTTCCGCATACGCGGGCCCGGTCGGTGGAGGCTGTGACTGCCACTTCGAGTGAGAGCAGAGAAGCCAGGAACGGCACGCCGATAGAGAGTACAGCCTCACTGGTCTCGGTATTTTCCCATTGTTCTGTGCGTTCAGGGTCGGAGGCCTGGGACGGAATCTCTTTGATTCGGTGGTTGGCCAGAAAGTCATCTAACTCATTCATGGTATTGAATTGCGTCGCCCGAAGGAGGTTCGGGCTATCTTTCATCGCTTCACAAACAAGAGCTTTCTGAAAGATTCGGATCCACCGAGCTTTGATAAATGCTAGTAACGCATCCGGAAGGTAGTGGCTGAGAAGATCTGGATAGTAACGCTCATGGCCGAGGGCCTTAGACATGGCCTCGCTACTTTTGGTCTGAATAAATATTTCAACTGCCCTAGATGTCCGTATCTTGGTCAGTCGCACCCGTTTGATGAACTCGATCAACTCGTCTGCTGGCAGGTCGCTGTGGGGACTAAATTGTGCGATTAGTTGTTCGCGCAACTTAGGATTTCCAAGAAATTTATGCTTGTTCCAGTACGTTACATTGGCCCGCCGAACTCGATCAAAGGCTGTGCCTGACGTGATAAATAGGTAGCGATAGCTGTCATCTCCTTGGGCACGAAGCTTTCTCCGGCATACGCTAGTTATTTCGATGATGTCCTTAACTGTTTGGAAAGAAATGTCATTGAGTTTGATTACCTGCTCCCGCATATCTGATCTTTTGCGGTTTTTGTATCCAGTGAGTAAACGCTTCTCTTCGTCAAATCCCGTCAATTGACCTTGCTCATTATAAAGCTCGAAACTCCGTAGAAATTCGGTCGTGATTTCAGGATGCTCAAGCACCAATAAGCACTGAAGCGGGAACAGGCTTCCTGTCACGGGGTATCCGTAATAGTTGGCAAGTTCTGAGCCACTGCAGTTTTCGCCAGTGACCCAATAATGGACTTTGCAGAGGAACGCAGGTGGCACTTCGGAACTGGTGGCCTCCAGTGTCGCGCAGACGTCGGCCAGCGTATATTTTTTCGCGGTACTTGAACCTTTGCACTCTATAATCGGATTGCCTTTCTGAGCTAGCAGGACACGACGAGCTTGTCGGGATTTAAGGTCTGCAGCCTGATGGGCTGCCCAGCCACGAACCGTGGCTAGGTCGTTCTTAATGTGGAAGAAGAGGACCTCAACGGCTTCAGAGTCGGTTACGTGAAGGGGAATGCTCGTAAGTAGTTTCTCTTGGACAAGCAGCCCGTCTTCGCACTCTTTTAGTTTGGTTTCAGATCCACGTTTGGTTGACGATGGTGGCTTCTTGATAGGCTTCGAGAGGTTTGCCCATACCCCTGTTTTGCATAGGCATACCTCAACCGTGCTTACAAACGTGTTCCAGCTTTTGATTTGTGATTTTGCGTCCTTCTGGGCCTTCTCTGCCTTGGTGAAGTGAGCAATCGTGAAGGCTTGCATGAAGCTTTTCACGCCTTCTTCGGTATTAAAGGTCCTCCGTGGCCACCTGGTTTGGTGCTCGCCGAGGTAGTCGAACATGTCATTCCATTCGTTGTGAAATGAGGCAGGTCGGCCACGGAAGTCTTTTTCAACCTCTGCGAAGATGGCCTCTACAAATTTCCTTCCATAAGGGACTACGAGCTGGCCGAGCCGCAGGTACACGCCACGTTTGTGCGGGCTTTGGATTGCCCAGCCCTTCCAGTACCAACGTTTGTCATCACTAGTCGAAGCAATCCTCGCGCACACGGCTGGGTCTGGTTTGAACAGGGAGATGTCCCAAGCTAAAGCGTGAGCGCCAGAAACTCGCGCTCGTGCCGAGGTGAGCGACTGGTAGAGACGACGGCAAATTCCGACGTTCCGTGGTCCCGATTGCTCCAATAGAGCATTGCCTGCCATCGCGGCGCAGAACCCTTGCATGATTGCCTCAATGGCTGAGCTTCTGAGCGTTTCCATGGTGATTCGCAGGCCGGCAATGTCGCAGTAGGCCTCCAACAGCTGCAGGGGAACACTGATGCTGTGGTGACTCGTGCCGAAGGATCGTTGGTGGAGCGAAGCCCCATGGTTAATAAGATTCGCCACTTCTGGGTCGATTGCAGCGAGAGGATGAGAGCGGATGGCCCGGGTGTCTTTGATAATTGTCATTTTTATTGAGTTGCCGTGGCGGTCTGAATGGCCCATTCCAGGGGCGTTGAAAAAATAATGACAAAGGTTGCTAAATAGTCAAATCGCGGAACTGGGCTTCGAACTCACCCTCAGCTACAAGGAGGGTCTGAATCCGGAAGCGGTTTCGGTGTTCTTCGAGCGTTTCATCGACGAAGCGATCGAAAGCAACGGCCTGGGCTTCATCGGTGCCGAGGACTACGGTTTCGTTTGCCTTGGCAAGCGTGGTTCGGTAAACGCCGACCAGCGTACCCAGGTGGAAGCCTGGCTGCAGAAGGGCCACGCCGAACTGGCCGGCTCCACCGTCAGCCCGCTGATCGACGTGTGGTACCCGGAGAATCCGGTCAACGCCTGAGTGCGATGACGGAATAAAGAAGGGCGCCTGTTGGCGCCCTTCTTTGTTGCCTGCAAATTGCTGTAGGGGCGATTTCAATCGCCAAGCAGACCACAGGTCTGCCTGCCGCTTCGCCAGGCGCAGCTTCGCCGCCCTTGGCGAATAGATTCCCCCTACAAGGGGGGGGCCGCCTCGATCGATCCGTACGCGGGCGGCTCAAGCCAAACCCGCTTTCGCCAACACCGCCTTCTCATCCACCTGGTCGACCTGCTCCGGCTTCAGGAAGCGCCTGGCGTAGTCCATGTACACCCCGGAACGGATGAACAGGCCGAACAGGTCGGGGTCGATGTGGGCGCCGCGGCACATGCCGGTCATGATTCCCAGTGCTTCGGAGAGGGTCTTGCCCTTTTTGTAGGGGCGGTCAACCGCCGTCAGTGCTTCGAAGATGTCGGCGATGGCCATCATCCGCGCTGGAAGGCTCATTTCTTCCCGGGTCAGGCGCTTCGGGTAGCCGGTACCGTCCATCTTCTCGTGATGCCCACCGGCGATCTCCGCCACGTTCGCCAGATGCGCGGGGAAGGGCAGGTGGTTGAGCATCAGGATGGTCTGCACGATGTGGTGGTTGATGATGTAGCGCTCTTCATCGGTCAGGGTGCCGCGGCTGACGGATAGGTTGTGCAGTTCGCCCCGGTTGAACTTGTATTCGGGAACCTGCAGCTTAAAGCCCCAGGGGTTGTCCGGTGGCATCAGTTCGGTGGCGGGTCGCTCGAAGAGATGATCGGGCCGGTCGGCCAGCAGGTTTTCCTCCACCGGCAACGATTGCGGCGGCGTACGCGACAGGCGCTGTGCCTCTTCCCAGGACACGCCCAGGCGGTTGTCCAGGGTGCGGGTCCAGGTGCGTGCGGCGATGCCTTTCAGGCGTTCCTGGTCGGCTTCGGCCATGGCTTCACCACCCAGGTTGCAGCGGGCGATGAAGGCGAAGTCGTCGTCCAGCGCGGTTAGTTCCGCGTCCCGCAGCCGCGCCTGTTCATTCTCCTCGGCGCCCTGGGCCAGGGCCTGCCAGTAGTGCACCCAGGCGTCGCGCTTGAGCACCTCGAAGCGGGTGCGGATTTCATGGATGCGGTCGTTCAGGGTTTCCAGCTTGGTGGCCTTGTCCACCACGTACTCGGGAGTGGTCACCTTGCCGCAATCGTGCAGCCAGGCGGCGATGTGCAGGGCTTCCCATTCTTCGTCCGTGGGTTGGAAGCCACGGAATGCCGTCTCGTTGCTGGCGGCGGCAGCACGGGCCAGCATCAGCGTGATTTCCGGTACGCGCTGGCAGTGGCCACCGGTGTAGGGGCTCTTGGCGTCGATGGCGCCGGCCATCAGCTGGATGAAGGCGTCCAGCAACTGCTTCTGTTTCTCCAGCAGGCGCTGGCTTTCGATGCACAGCGCGGCGACGCCGGAGATGGCCTCGACGAAGGCGATGCGTTCCGGCCTGAGGATGGCGGGGCGAGATTCCTTGCCCGTGTCGCGGTGCAAGAGGACCAGCACACCAATGGTGATTCCCTGGCGGTTATGCAGGCCGGTGCTGACCAGGTGTATCCGCGGGCTTTCCAGGGTCTGCAGCAGATCCCGATAGGCGCCGGCCTGGTCATAGCCGAACGAGCACACCTGGCTGGGGCCACCGTGGGACGGCAGGTCGAGCCAGTGCGGCAAGGCCGGACTTTCCAGGCCGAAGCCGCGGATGCCGTGGGCTTCCAGATCCTGCTCCTGGTCGTTGAGGAACAGACCGTGGGGTTCCAGGCGGCCCTTCTGGTTGTCGATCAGGTAGAGCAGGCCGCCGGAGGCTTCGCTGATGTCGATGGTTTCGTCCAGGACGCGGCGTAGCAGGTTGTCGAAGCGGTTCTCCGCCGAGAGGCTGGATGCGATCTCCAGGAAGCTGGAAATGGTTTCCTTCATCCGTGCCATGGAGACCGCCAGTTGGTCCACCTCCAGTACTGGCGAGCGTCCCATGGCGGGCAAGTTGAAATTGAAGCTGCGGATGGCTTCAGCCTGGACGACCAGCGCCCGCAGCGGCTTCACCACGATGCGCGAAAGCAGGACGCCCAGCGGGATGCACAGCAGCAGGATGGCCAGCGTCAGCATCGCGCCCTGCCAGCGGATGCGATAGGCATCGTCCAGCAGTTCGTCTTCGGGGGCGAGGATGGCCAGTTGCAGGCCTTTGGGCCCGCCTTCGGCGAGATGCTGGCGCGCGATCACCCAGCGGCGATCACCGATTTCCGCGCTGGTGCGCAGGTCTTCCTGCCCAGCGAGACCGATCAGGGCAGCGAGCGGCGGGCTGAAGTCCTTCACCTCGCCCAGTTCGGGCGCGCCATTGATGCGTTTGACCAGCTTGCTGGTGTCGGGGTAGGCAACCGCACGGCCGTCGGCCTGGTACAGGACCACTTCGGTTGAGGGTGTGACCCGGTGGCTGGCCAGCGTGGCCGACAGGTCATCCAGGGTCAGGTCGGCGCCTATCACCGCATCGCTGCCGCCGGGGCGTGCCAGGGTCGTGCCGACGGCGCCGCTGGAGAAGAACACATAGGGGGCCGTGGTGATCGGTTCATCCTGCTCCAGCGCGCCGTAGAACCAGGGCCGGCTGCGTGGATCGTAGCGCTCCTTCAGTTCCTGGCGGCGGACGATCTCATTGAGCTGGCCGTCGAAGAAGAAGGTCAGTGAACGGGCACGGCTCAGGTTGTCCCGCTCGATGCTCCATACCTGATAAACCGCGTTCGGTGGGGCATTGAAGGTCTTTTTCAGCGTGTCGTTGCGAAGGTGGCGGACCATGAAGAAGTCGCCATCGTCATAGCCGACGTACAGCGCCGCCAGCTTGGGATTGTCATGCAGGGCCTGGGTAAGCGGTCTTAGCAGGATGTCCAGGCGGTCGAAGCTGTTCAGACGCTGGTTGGTTCCACCCAGGGCCAGCAGGTTGAGCAAGTGGTAGATGGGTTGGTAGGTCTGCTGCAGGTCGGTTTCCACCTCCTGGCTGATGCGGCCGAAGAGCTCATCGCTGCTGGAAAGGATGATCTGGCTGGTCTGGCGATAGTTGAACAGGCCCAGAACCACTCCGGTGAACAGCAGAAGCAGGGTGAAGAGCGCACTGATATGGACGTGCAGCGGAAAGCGACGCTCAGCAAACTTTTGAGGCATTGCAGCAGCTCCTTAACCCCATCCCTGAGGGGCTACAGGAGCATAGATGAGGCTTGTGACGCCCGTCGTGCAATTTGCCATGGGGCAGGGGCTGTCGGCCGGCGCGGCGGGAAAGGCTGGAAATGGCGAAGCGCCGCCTTGCTCGGGAGCAAGGGTGGCCGTGGATATGACCGTCATCTGCCGGGAATCGAGCATGTATTGCCGCCGAAATCAGTTCTCCCCTGTAGGAGGAAACGCAAGGTGAGGTAGGTCGATTCCTGAAAGCTGTGCCCTGTCTGTTTCAGGGGTCGACAGTGCAGGTCGCTTCTCTATCGTGGCAGCCTCCAAACCGCACCAAGGGAGCGATGCTGTGAGCAAAATGGTCAATCTGGATGATTTCCTCGAACCCGGAAGCGAGTCCGCCTACAAGGTGATGATCGTCGACGATCACCCGGTCATTCGCCTTGCCGTACGCCTGCTGCTGGATCGCGAGGGTTATGCAGTCGTCGCGGAGACGGATAACGGTGTGGATGCCATCGCCCTGGCGCGGGAACACCAGCCGGACCTGGTGATTCTCGACATCGGAATTCCCAAGCTCGGCGGTCTGGATGTCATCGCCCGCTTGCACGCGCTGGACCTGCCGCTGCGGGTGCTGGTGCTGACCGGGCAGAACCCCAACCACTATGCGACGCGCTGCATGCAGGCCGGCGCCGCGGGCTTCGTCTGCAAGGAAGGCGACCTCGCTGAAGTGACTGCCGCGGTGCGGGCGGTCCTGTCCGGCTACAGCTATTTCCCCAGCGACGTGATCAGGTCCGGCAAGCGCCAGGTCGGCCTGCCCGACGAGAACGAAATGATCGAGCGGCTATCCGACCGCGAGCTGGTGGTGCTCAAGTTCCTCGCCAATGGCTACAGCAACAAGGACATTGCCGAGGAGATGTTCATCAGCAACAAGACCGTCAGTACCTACAAAACCCGCCTTCTCCTCAAGCTCAACGCCCGTTCCCTGATCGAACTGGTGGAGTTCGCCAACCGTAACGCCCTGGTTTGATCGTCTTCATGCGTCTTTCTGCCCTGTTCGTCTGCCTTCTGCTCGCAGGCATGCTGCTGCCTGCGAACTGCCTGGCGGAGGATCAACCCAGCCTGGAACTGCTGGGTCGTTCCCAGGCCCGGGACCTGCGAGTGCCGTTGGAGGAACGGGACAGGCGCTGGCTGCGGGAGAAGCGCGTCCTGCGGATCGGCACCAACGAGCCCGATTATCCGCCGTTCGACATCACCGCCAGTGGCCAGGATTACGAGGGCGTGACCGCGGACTTCGTACGGCTGATCGCCCAGTCCATCGGCGTCGAAACGGAAGTGGTGCGCTTTGCGGACCGTGAGCTGGCCCGCGACGCCCTGCGAAGCGGGAAGATCGACCTGTTGGGCAACAGCGTGGACGGCGACTCCGCCAGCCCCGGCCTGTCCCAGACCGTCGCTTACATGCAGCAGCAGCCGGTGATGGTGACCCGCATCGATGACCGGCGTGCCGCGTCAGGAAACCTCGACGGGTTGCGTCTGGCCTATTCCGCGGAAGGCCCGAGCCTGGAAAAGCTCTGTCAGGCCTATCCCGACGCGCGTTCGTTCCGCTACGACTCGGTGCGCAGCGCACTGCAGTCGGTGGCGTTCGATCAGAGCGATGTCTTCATCGGCGACGCCATTGCCGCCAACTACCTGATAAGGCAGGGCTACCTCATCAACCTGCGCATGGTCAATTTCGCCGGGTTCGATGGCGTGGGCGTGAGTTTTTCCGTGGCCAGGGGCAACGAGAACTTGCTGCGGATTCTCGACGCGGCGATCGCCGCAATCCCGGAGACCATGAGCGCCGAAATCGTGAAGCGCTGGGGCGATGGCGCGGGCATGTTCCTGGACAATCTTCGCCCCCAGCTCACCAAGCGCGAATTGCATTGGCTGGAGCGGCATGGCCCCGCGCGGCTGGTGGTAGATGAAACCTTCGAGCCAATGACCTTCTTCAACAGCCAGGGCCGTTTTCGGGGCATCGTGCCGGACCTCCTGGATCTGATCCGGCAGAGGACGGGGCTGGAGTTCGAGATCAGTGCACGCTCCTCGGCCCGGGACATGCTCGCCGACCTGCGCGCCAGACGCGCTGACATGGCCGCCACGCTGTTCTCCACCCCTGAGCGCAGCCAGAGTCTCAGCTTCACCCGCCCATACTTCAGCACCAGTAGCGTGCTGGTGGTGCGGGACTCCGACAACAGCCCGCAGGGGCTCGACGACCTCGACGGGCGCAGGCTCGCCATTCCGGCCGGGCATTCGCTGATCCCATACATTCGCAATCACTACCCCAAGCTGCTGCTGCAGGAGGTAGAAACCGGAATCCAGGGGCTTTCGGGCGTCGTGGAGGGCCGGTTCGACGCGGCGCTGCATGCGATGGCGTCTTCCACATTCCTGATCAGCCGCTACTTTCCGGGGCGGCTCCGCATCGCTGACACCGTAGGCCGAGATCCGGGCCGCTTTGCCTTCGCCGTTTCCCGCGACGCGCCTGAACTGCAGAGCATCCTCGATAAGGCATTGCTATCCATTTCCCCGGACGAGTTGGGCAGCATCATCAATCGCTGGTACACCCGGGCCGAAGAGGCCGATAGCAGTTGGATCGAATACCAGGCTCGGCTCTATCAGGTGGGTTTCGTCTTTTTGCTCGTGGCGATGGTATTCGCCGCCTGGGTTCTCTACCTGCGTCGCCAGGTTCGCCGGCGCGAGCGGGAGCAGCGTCGCTTGAACGACCAGTTGGCCTTCAAGCGTTCGCTGATCGATGGGATCCCCTTTCCGCTGTCGGTACGGGACCTGGATGGCTGCACCATCACCTGCAACCGCAGTTTCATCGAAGCCATCGGCGTGCCGCGGGAAGCATTGATCGGCCGGCGGCTGGCAAAGGTTGACGGTCTGCATGCCGATGCCGAGGGAGAGCTGGGGGTACTGGATGAGCTGAGCCAGCGTGCCCTGGAACAGGGGGAGGCACAGTTCCGAGACCAGCAACTGCACCTGCGTGACTTCGTGCTGGAAGTCTCCTGTTGGGCGATTCCCTATCGCGATGCCAGGCAGCGCGTCCGGGGCCTGATCTGTGGCTGGGTGGACATCACTGAGCGCAACCGTCTGATGGAGGAGCTGCGGCAGGCCAAGGAGCAGGCGGAATCCGCCAATGTGGCGAAGAGCAGTTTCCTCGCCACCATGAGCCATGAGATCCGCACACCGCTGAACGCCATCACGGGTATGCTCGAACTGGCCCTGAAACGCGAGCGTCTGGATCGGGAGGCGATCCGGGTGGCTCGCAGCTCTGCCGACTCCCTGCTGGCACTGATCGGCGACATCCTCGACATCGCCAAGATCGAGTCCGGACGCATGACGCTGGAGCCTGGCCGCCAGTCGCCCCGCGCGCTGACCGAGTCCGTGATCCGCGTGTTCGAGGGGCTGGCGCGGCAGAAGGGGCTGCAACTGTCGCTGAGTCTGGAAATCCAGAGCCAGGACGATGTGCTGGTGGACCCGTCCTGTTACAAGCAGATCCTCTCGAACCTCGTCAGCAATGCCATCAAGTTCACCGACCAGGGCGCCATCCGCGTGGAGCTGGAAGCCCGTCCGGTGGACGAAGAGCAACTGCAGTTGATTGTGGTGGTCGAGGACAGCGGAATCGGCATAGCCGAAGACGACCAGAAACGGCTGTTCCAGCCATTCACCCAGGTGGCCGGCAGCATGAATGCGGGACGCGGTGGCACCGGTCTGGGCCTGAGCATCTGCCGCCGGTTGGTGGACATGATGGATGGCCAGCTGGATATGCGCAGCGAGTTGGGTGTCGGAACGCGGATCGCGGTGAGCCTGTGCCTGCCACGGCTGGAGCCGCTGCCGATGGTCGCTGAGCCGCAGGCCGTCCGCGATCTGCCCGCCGGTGCCCTGCGTGTGCTGGTGGTGGATGATCACCCGATCAATCGAATGATGCTGGCACAGCAACTCGAGCTGCTGGGGCAGACGGCGCAGCAGGCGGAGAATGGCGAGGAGGCGCTGCGCTTGTGGATGGCGTCGGCATTCGACCTGCTCATCACCGACTGCAACATGCCAGTGGTGGATGGCTACGAACTGGCACGACGTATCCGCAAGTACGAGCGTGAACGAGATACGCCGCCGGCGCTGATCGTTGGTCTTACCGCCAATGCCCAGCCGGAGGAGCTGGCGCGATGCCGCGAATCCGGCATGGACGACTGTCTGTTCAAACCCATCGGTCTCGAAGGCCTGCAGCGCTACCTGCTGCGCGTGGTTGACCTCGACGCCGTGTCGGGCTGGGCCGAGCACTCCGTCCGCTTCGACCTCAGCCTGCTGGATCGCGCTACGGGGGGATCACCCGAAGTGGCGCGCATGCTGATGCACGAATTGCACAAGGCCAACGAGGCCGATGGCCAGGAAATGGCGGGTCTGCTGCGCGAGGAACGCTGGGACGACCTTGAGCGCCTGGTGCACAAGATCAAGGGTGCGATGGAGTTGATCGACGCCCAGCCGCTGCTCGCCCATTGCATTGCCTTCGGTGCTGCCCATCGACGCGGTGCCAATGTCACCGAACTGATGCATCTGGGCGAAGCGATACGGATGAGCCTTGGCGGCCTGCAGCGAGAACTCGAGCAACTGCTGGGCGGCTGAAAGCGTAAGAGCTCAGTCGCCCTGGGGCGCTGCTTCCATTCGCGGTGCGGGAGTGGCCCAGTGCAGGCGCGCGCGGTGGGCGAGATAGGCCACCAGTAGCGCCAATCCAGCCCCGAGAAGCGTGTTGTAGAGGCGAAGCTCGGGCAGGTGCCAGTCGTTGGAAAGGCTCTCCGCCAGCAGCACGAAACACACGGTGGTCTGGACCACGAACAGGCCGTAGTGATGGGCGATGTAGGCGCGGCTGAGCACGATCAGCGGCAGCATGCAGGCCACCAGCAGCGCCGGGCTCTGCAGCCAGCTGCCGATGCCGATCAGGATCAGCGCCCCGATGAGACTGCCCAGGCTGCGCTGGATGCCGCGCTCCAGGCTGCCATGGAGATCCATCTGGATGGTGGTCATCACCGTCAGCGTCAGCCAGTAGCCCCGTGGCAGCCCCGACAGGTTCACCGCCAGGCCGGCGAGGGCACCCGCCAGGGTGCAAGCCAGCGCATGGATCAGCCAGAGACGCTGGGGCAGACGCTGGGCATGGCGACGCATGACCCGTGCGAATTTGCCCAGTCGCGGCATCAGCGGCCACAGCCGCATCCCCCGGGAGGCGCGCAGGGCGAACGCCAGCAGCATCACCCACAGCCCGCCGATGGCGAACAAGGCCCCCACCGCCAGGCCGTTGTGCAGGTTGCCTAGCCCCGCCTGGCCCTGACCCAGGCAAAGGCAGGCCGCCAGCCCCGCGCCCAACTTGCCGAACTCCGTGCCATAGCGTTGCATCACCGCCAACAGCAACCCCATGAAGGCAAAGCTGGCAAGACTCAGTAACGGATGGCTGGCGGCCCAGAAGCCCATCCCGGCAGCGATTGCACCGAGACTCGTGAGCAGGCTCATGCGCAACATGCCGAGTCGATGGTAGGGATTGGCCAGGGCGGCCTGGAACGCACCGGTGGCGGCCCAGAGGAAGCCGCTGTGGCTGGTGAACAGGCCAAGCACCAGCGGCAGGCCGCAGCCCATGCCCGCCATCAGAGCGGGGCCCCAAGTGGGTGGGCCAGCGTGCCAGCTAAGGCTTCGACTGAGCAGGTTGCGCATCGACACGGCTCCTGAAGGCGCTGGATCAGGTCGGGCTGGAGCGGCCGGTCATCTCACGGGCCATTTCGGTAGCGTAGCTGTCGGTCATCCCGGCAATGAAATCGATGACCCGGACGAACGCGCGATAGAGCGGCCAATCGGGGTCGGGGGCATTGTTGCCGAGCAGGTCGAGGATGCGCCGGTGCTTGAACGACGGCGAGCGCCCGCCATGTTGCTCCAGCGCCGCGCCGCAGAATGCGTTGAGGAGGATCTCCAGCGTCGTGTAGGCGCCGATCTCATGGAGCGTCTTGCGCTTGTCCTGGAAGATCTTTTCGCGGGCGATGGCCTTGGCGCGGAGCACGCAGTGCTTGGCCGGGCCGTGCATGTGTTCCACCAGGTCGCCCTGCAGGCTGCCGGCCAGCAAGGCGTCCTGCTGATCGACGAAGGCACGGGCGGCGGCATTGGTCAGGTGCTCGATGGCCTTGCCGCGCAGGATGGCCAGTTTGCGCCGGCGGGAATCCCTGGGGCCGAGCTGGCGGTAGGTTTCCGGCAGGTCGTCGCCCACCAGGCCGAGGAGCAATGCTTCGACCTCCTCGTAATCCAGCAGCTCCATCTCCAGGCCGTCTTCCAGATCGATGAGGCCGTAGCAGATGTCGTCCGCCGCCTCCATCAGGTAGACCAGCGGGTGGCGTGCCCAGCGGTGTTCGTCGATGCGCGGCAGTTCCAGCTTGGTGGCGATCTGCTCCAGCAAAGGCAGCTCGCTCTGGTAGCAACCGAACTTGTGCTTCTTGTAGCCCAGGGCCTCGGCATGACGCGAAGTCCAGGGGTATTTCAGGTAGGTGCCGAGGGTGGCGTAGGTCAGGCGCATGCCGCCGTCGAACTGGTGATACTCCAGCTGGGTGAGCACGCGCAGGCCCTGGGCGTTGCCCTCGAAACTGAGAAAGTCGGCGCGCTCGGTGTCGCTCATGGCGTCCAGCCAGCCCCGTGCGGCAGCCTGCTCGAACCAGTGGCGGATGGCGTCCTCGCCGGAGTGGCCGAACGGCGGGTTGCCGATGTCGTGGGCCAGGCACGCCGACTGGACGATGACGCCGAGGTCCGAGGGCTCGCACCAGTCCGGCAGCGCGTCGCGCAGTGTTTCGCCCACGCGCATACCCAGGGATCGCCCGACGCAGCTCACCTCCAGTGAGTGGGTCAGGCGCGTATGGATGTGGTCGTTGCTGGAGACCGGGTGCACCTGGGTCTTGCGTCCGAGACGCCGGAAGGCGCCGGAGAAGATGATGCGGTCGTGGTCTTTGTGGAAGGGGCTGCGGCCCAGCTCATCGGTGCTGTGCACCGGTTTGCCAAGGCGTTCGCGGGTGAGCAGGGTCTGCCAGTCCAAGGCCTGTCCTCGCCGTTCAGTGGCCGAAGATCCTACTCTAACCCAAGCGCCTGCCTGCGGCTCAGTCCCTCGCCAGGCCGGCGGCGTCGATATCCACCAACAGCAGGCGGCGGCCATTGTCGATGAACTGCCCGGCAGTCAGGCAGTACTGGTTGGTGGTGGCGTCGCGATAGGTCGTGGAGAGGGTCAGGCGGCGCTCTTCCCAGCCCTCGGCCAGCAGTTGGTAGAAGTAGGGGCGCCAGGACCAGTTGTGGCCCAGATAGCTTGGGTCCTCCTGCCAGCCACCCGGCCCCCATTGCAGGTTGGGGCTGATCTGGGTGCCATTGCGGTCGCACTGGTAGATGCGCAGCAGCCAGGGATAGTCATCGGGGCTGGCCAGGCTGGATGCCGGAGCGCCGCTTTCGGCCCAGATGCGCAGCCGCGCCATCAGCTGGTTGAGACTGCGGCGCAGGGTCATCAGGCGTGCACGCTCGGCCAGCTTGCTCTGCACATAGCGGTCGCGCAGCAGGGCGAAGCGCTGGACGAAGGCGTCGGTCGCGAAGAACTCCAGGCGCGGTGCGGCGAACAGGTAACCCTGCACGTAGCGGGCACCGCACTCCAGGGCGAAATCCAGCTCGGCTTCGGTTTCCACGCCCTCGGCGATGATCCAGCAGCCGGTCTTCTCGGCCATTTGCGCCAGGGCTTTCACCACTTCGCCGCTGGGGCCGCCGCGGGCTGCTGCCTGGAACAGGCGCATGTCGAGCTTGAGAATGTCCGGTTGCAGGGCCAGCACCCGGTCGAGCTGGGAGTAGCCGGCGCCGAAGTCGTCGATGGCGATCCGCGCGCCGGCTTCACGATAACGCGCCACCACCTCCGCCAGGCGCTGGCTGGCGCCACCCAGTTCGGTGATTTCGAAGACGATGCGTTCGGCCTCTACGCCATAGCGCTGCAGTTGCTTGAGGCTGGGCAGGGGTTGGCCCGGACGCAGGCGGCTGATCCAGCGCGGGGAAATGTTCAGGCTGAGGAACCACTCCGGCGGGGCGCTGTGCAGGCGCTGCAGGGCATCTTCCCGCAATTGCCGGTCGAGCCTGCGCAGGGCCGTCGGGGACGCCCTGGAGTCGAGGAAGAGGGGGCCGACTGATTGCAGGCTGCCGTCCGGCTGGCGCAGCCGCCCCAGGGCCTCGACGCCGGCGATCAGCCCGGTGGCGGTATCGATGAAGGGCTGGAAGCAGGCGAGCGGTTGCCCATCGATCACGTTGACTCCTTAGCTGGAAGGCCATGGGTTTGCGCACGGCGCAGGTCGATGCCCATGGCTGGTGCGACGGGCCGCTCACCCGTAGCAAGAATGTGGCCAGTTGCCTT
Source organism: Pseudomonas sp. BN515 (assembly GCF_029873155.1). NCBI lineage: Bacteria > Pseudomonadati > Pseudomonadota > Gammaproteobacteria > Pseudomonadales > Pseudomonadaceae > Pseudomonas > Pseudomonas sp. BN515. The sequence goes on from NZ_SSOH01000071.1 coordinate 41,355, forward strand.
CGTCCGGTTGGATGTCAGCCGGATTCATCTCGCGGCGGGACTTTCAACAGCGCCTGGAGCAAGGGAAGAAGCGCACCGCCCAGGCGCAGGCCGCGCTTCAGGCTGCCCTTGCGCGCGGCGAAGAAGCCCAGGGCGGCTACCGCCGCGATGCCCCAAAGTGGGGCATGGGGGATGTCCAGCTTGCGGGTCAACTCCCGCGCCTGGCGCAAGGGCTGGGTCAGCAGCAGGGACTCGTGGCGCAGTTCCTGGCGCTGCATTTCCAGGCGCAGGCGGATCAGCGCCTTGCGCATGTCGCGACGGCTCGCATTGCGGGGTAGTTCAGGCAGGCTCATGGCAGCAGGCGCTCCCGGTCACGGGCCAGTTCTTCGAGCGTCGCGCTGAAGGGCGATTCCTCGTCATCCACCGCCGCCCGCAGGCGCACGCCGCAATAGATAGTCGCCAGCAGGTAGAAGAGGCAAAGACCGCCGAGGGCCTCAAAGCGCCAGTTCTCCCAGAGCAGGACCAGGATCAGGCCAGATAGCCCAATCAGCAGGAGCATGGCGAAAATCAGCGTCAGCCCGCCGAACAGAAACAGGTAGAGGCTGTTGGCCTTCTGTTCCTGCAACTCGATGCCGAACAGCTCCACATGACCTTGAAGCAGGCCGAGCAGCGAGGCGCTGAGGCGTCTGGGCGAAGGGTCGCGTCCCGCCTCCTGGGCGGAAGGGGTTTCTTCACTCATGGTCAGCGCCGGGCGGCCAGAAGGCCGAGCAGGAAGCCGATACCGGCAGCCAGGCCGACGCTCTGCCAGGGATGTTCCTGGACGTAGTCCTCGGTGGCCTGTACCGCGGCCTGGCCGCGTTCCTTCAGGTTCTGCTCGGTTTCGCGAAGGGTGTCGCGGGCGCGCTTGAGGCTTTCGTTGATCTGCAGGCGCAGCTCGTCGGCCTGATCGCCTGCCAGGCTGGCGGTGTCTTGCAGGAGTTTCTCGGTATCGCTGACCAGGGTCTGGAAGTCGGCCAGCAGGTCGTCCTGGGCGCGGGCGGCGGTCTTACGGGGCATGGCGATTCTCCTTGTAGGACTCAATGCCTAAGAGTAGGTGCCTTCGTCCAAGGTTCATCCGGAATTTCCTTCCGCCCGCTGGTATAGCGCTTGCATCGGGCTGGTGCGCGGTTGTGGCGAGATGCGCTGGATCGGGGCGCCCTGGATGGCCCGTCGAGACCCGGAAGCAGCGCCCAACCTCATGAAAATCAAAAAGAAACGCTGTTCGGGATTTTTCCTGCGCTGGCCAGCCTGCACCAAGTCGGGATTCGGGTTTGATCCTTTGCGGTGCGGCATGGCTTCAGGATGGTGCGCAGGAAGCCTCGCCTGAACCGCATTGGTGCTTTTTTCCTCACTGCCGGAGTTGTCTTCGCCAATGGAAAACCTCAATAGCGCCGTGGAAACCCTGATCCACGGTTCCAACACCCTGTTCATCCTGATGGGCGCCGTCATGGTGCTGGCCATGCACGCCGGTTTCGCCTTCCTCGAAGTGGGTACGGTGCGCCAGAAGAACCAGGTCAACGCCCTGTCGAAGATCCTTTCCGACTTTGCGATCTCGACCCTGGCCTATTTCTTCGTCGGCTACTGGATCGCCTATGGCGTGACCTTCCTGGAACCGGCCAGCGTACTCGCCGCCGACCATGGTTACGCCCTGGTGAAATTCTTCTTCCTTCTGACTTTCGCCGCCGCCATTCCGGCCATCATTTCCGGCGGCATCGCCGAGCGCGCCCGGTTCTGCCCGCAGCTCTGCGCCACCTTGCTGATCGTCGCCTTCATCTATCCCTTCTTCGAGGGGATGATCTGGAACGGCAACTTCGGCCTGCAGGACTGGCTGAAGAACAGCTTCGGTGCGAGCTTCCATGACTTCGCCGGCTCGGTGGTGGTGCACGCGGTTGGCGGTTGGCTGGCCTTCGGCGCCGTGGTGCTGCTGGGCCATCGCAATGGCCGCTATCGCGAAGGCCGCCTGGTGGCCTTCGCCCCGTCGAACATTCCCTTCCTGGCGCTGGGTTCCTGGATCCTCATCGTCGGCTGGTTCGGCTTCAACGTGATGAGCGCCCAGACCCTGCAAGGCGTCAGTGGCCTGGTGGCGGTGAACTCGCTGATGGCCATGGTCGGCGGCACGGTCGCCGCGCTGCTGGTGGGCCGCAACGACCCCGGCTTCCTGCACAACGGGCCGCTCGCCGGCCTGGTGGCGATCTGCGCCGGCTCGGACCTGATGCACCCGGTGGGCGCCCTGGTCACCGGTGCGATCGCAGGCGCCCTGTTCGTCTGGGCGTTCACCGCTACCCAGGTGAAGTGGAAGATCGACGACGTACTCGGCGTCTGGCCCCTGCATGGCCTGTGCGGCGTCTGGGGCGGTATCGCCTGCGGCATCTTCGGCCAGCAAGCCCTGGGCGGGCTGGGTGGCGTCAGCTTCGTCAGCCAACTGATCGGCACCGGCGTTGGCGTGCTGGTGGCGCTGGTGGGCGGCTTTGCGGTCTACGGCCTGCTCAAGTCGGTCTGGGGCATCCGCCTGAGCCAGGAAGAGGAGTACTACGGCGCCGACCTGTCGATCCACAAGATCGGGGCTACCTCGCAGGATTGAGCCTCCGCATTCGCGAGTGAATTCGCCCTCAGGACGAAAGAAAAAGCCCGCCATCTGGCGGGCTTTTCATTGCCTGGCGAACTTACCAGAGCGGCATGACGTAGCTGAGAATCAGGCGATTCTCGTCGAGGTCGTTGCCGAAGTTGGTGGAGCGCACCGTAGCATTACGCCATTTGATGCCGAAGTTCTTCAGCGCTCCTTCCTGGAATACGTAGGCGATGTCCATATTGCGTTCCCATTCCTTGCCTTCTTCGCGGCCCGCGCCCAGGTCGATGTTGTCGCCGGACAGGTAGCGGGTCATGAAGGTCAGGCCGGGAATGCCGATGCTGGCGAAGTTGTAATCGTAGCGGGCCTGCCAGGATTTTTCGTCCTTGTTGGCGAAGTCGCCAATCTGTACGTAGTTCACCAGGAAGGGGTCGGTGCCGTTGATGTAGGCGAAGCCGGTGTCGCCGCTCATGCTCTGGTAGCCGAGGCCGAAGGCGTGGCCGCCCAGGGCGTAGGTGAACATGGCGCCGAAGGCTTTGTTGTCGACGTTGCTGGTGCCGTCGTCGGTGGAGCGGGCGTAGCGCAGGTCGCTCTTCAGCGACTGCTTGTCAGCCAGTGGCAGCGTGTGCACGGCGCTGAAATAGTGCTGCTTGTAGAAGTCCTGCAGCTCGCCGTAGTGGTAGCCGGTGACGAGGTTGTCGGTCCACTTGTAGCTGGCGCCACCGAAGTTGAACTTGTCGCTGGTGGTGCCACTGCGGACGGTGATGGCGCGTGCGGCGCCGGTGGTGATGGTCATGTCCTCGTAGTCGGAGGAGTCGCGCTGGTTCACCTGCTTGAGCTGGCCGGCATCGAAGGTCAGGCCGTCGAGCTCCATGGAGTTCAACTGGCCGCCCTTGAAGGTCTGCGGCAGCAGGCGCGAATCGTTGTACTGAACCACCGGCAGCTTGGGCAGCAGGGTGCCGACCTTGAGCACGCTCTTGGACGCGCGCAGCTTGGCGGTCAGACCGAGCTCGCCGTACTCGTCCTGGGCGCGACGGGTTTCGCGGTCGCGCTTGAGCAGGCCGGTGTTGCTGCGGTCGGGGCTGGAATCAAGCTTGACGCCGAGCAGGCCCAGGGCGTCCACACCCACGCCAACGGTGCCTTCGGTGAAGCCGGATTCGTAACGCAGGAGGAAGCCCTGGGCCCATTCCTCGGCTTTGGACTGGGCGGCTCCTTCCTGGCGGAAGTCACGATTGAAGTAGAAGTTGCGTAGCTCCAGGCTGGCCTTGCTGTCCTTGATGAACTCAGCCTGGGCGACGCCCGGCAGGGTGACACTGGCGCCGAGCGCGGCGAGGGCCACGGCTTGCGCAAGCGAGGTTTTGCTCATTGTTATTGTCTCCTCGTTGGTTTTCAGGTCGGTCGGGTCGTCCTGTTACAACAATTTGACTAAAGCATTTCGTTACAACTTTTGCAGTTAGACGATGGTCGGTCGTTCACTGTACCCATTGCGGGTAGTAGCCGAGGCGATCCTGCACCGCGGCGTCATGGGCCGGAACCACAACCAGATCGGGCTCGCGCAGGAGCAGGTCATGCACTTTCTGCAGCTGGGCGCGCGTGGCTTCACGGTCGTTGTCGACCATCCTGCGGCTGACCCAGAACTTCTCCTTCGGGCCGGTGAAACCTTCCAGGCGCCAGCTGACGTCGCCGGTGAAGAAGAAGCGCCGCCCGTCCTCCAGGGTCAGGAACATACCCACCGAACCCGGCGTATGACCGCTGAGCGGCACCAGTACCAGGCTGCGATCGCCGAACAGGTCGAGGCTTTCCTCAAAGCCCATGAAGGGGATGGGGAGGAAGGTGAAGGGATGCCATTTCACACCGTGGGCGAACTGGCTGGGCAGGATGGCCGGCGGCGTGGCGATCTCGGTGAACTCGATTTCCTCATAGGGCGCCCAGACCGGCACTTCGGGGAAGTCCGCCAGCGCCGACGCGTGGTCCCAATGGACATGGCTGAGCAGGATGCGGTCGACCCGGATGCCGTCCCTGTCGAGTTGGTCGCGGGCCGGGGTCACGGCGCCGTATTGCATCAGCGGCTTGTCCCACCAGGGCATCTCGCCGCTGAACTGGCTGTCCACCTGGCGGCCGAGTCCGGTATCGAAGAGCAGGGTGGCGGCATGGTGCTCGATCAGCACCGCCACATGGTTGGCCTTCACCTTCTCGGTCCATTGGCCATCAGCCACGGTGAAGGCGTCCAGGGTTTCGGTTTCCGACGTCTTCACCAACGAGAAGCGCAGCCCTTCGGCTTGGGCGAGCGCACTGATGGTCCCTAGCAGGAGCAACAGGAAGTACGAACGTAGATGCATGGAATCAGTGTCCTTGAGGCAGGAAGGGGGACGGGCGTGTGTTGTCGAAGCCCAGCGGCAGGCGGCTTCGACGCAGGCGCCAGCGGCCGGGAGTCAGCGCCACCAGGCGTTCGGCTCCGGGCAAGTCGGGCAGGCCGGGCGAGCCGTCCTGGCCGGGCCAGAGAATTTCCGCGCGGGCTTCCAGTTGCAGCAGGTCACCACTGGCGAAGTCCACCCAGAGCAGGCCGCAGCGAGGTTCCAGCAGCAGGTTGCCGAGGGTGTTGAACATCTGGTTGCCGCTGTAGTCCGGCAGCCAGAGTCGGCCGTCGTCGCCCAACAGCACGAAGCCCGGCATGCCACCTCGGTGGGAGATGTCGACGCCGCCGGTTTCCGGGTGGAGATGCTGGCTGGCGATGAACAATGTGTCGCTGCGTTTGACCAGTTCCAGCCAGCGCGGGTCGAGACCATCGCCCTGCTCCAGCGGTCCGGCGGCGCGCTGATGCCAGTGCCAGTCACGGGCCTGGATGTACTTCGGGCAATTGCCGAAGGACTGCTGCACCGCGAGGGCGAAGCCTTCGCCATCGCTGTCGAGCAGCGGGCCGTTCATGCGGTTGCGCCGTCGTGTCGGCAGTTCCAGGCCGAGCAGGCCCAGGCGTGCCGAACTGTGCAGGTTGGCGGCCAGCGGATCGTCGGCTTCCGGGCGGGCGTTGATCCGCAGCAGGCTGGGCTCCGGCGAGTGGGCGAAGCCCGGCTTGCCCCACAGCACCGAGGCCTGGGGCTGGCCGTCGCTGTCCAGGCTGCCCACCAGCAGCCAGGGCAGTTGGGCGAAGAACAGGCGATGCTGCTCCGGCATGTGGTCGCGAATCATCCGGCTACCCATGTCTTCTACTTGCTCGCGCACGCCGACACGGGTCTGGATCGCTTGTTCGCCAGGGTGGAACGGACTGCTCATGATGGCCTCCAGGCCCCTCAGAAGTGGGGCAGGTCGACGTAGCCGGGCAGGGCGCGGATGCGCTCGAACCAGGTGTGCAGGTGCGGGTAGGGCGCCAGGTCCAGGCCGCCTTCATCGGCCATGGCGAGGTAGGGGTAGACCGCCACGTCGGCAATGGTGGGCTGCTCGCCGACCAGCCAGGCGCGGTCGGCCAGGTGTGCGTCCACCAGTTCCAGCACCTGGCGGCCACGGGCCTGGGCGTCATCCAGGTCCATGGGGCGGCCGAATTTCAGACCAATCCGGGCCCGTGCTGCGCCGTTGTGGATTTCGTTGGCGGTCAGGCTCAGCCAACTGGCGATCTGGGCCTGGGGGACGGCGTCCAGCGGGTACCAGTGCGCATCCGCATAGCGTCGCGCCAGGTAGACCAGGATGGCCTGGGAGTCGACCAGTGGCTGGCCGTCATCAACCAGCACCGGGACCTGTCCGCGCGGATTCAGGGCGAGGAACTCCGGGCGCTTCTGCGCGCCCTTGGGCAAGTCGACGGTCAGTAGCTCGGCGGGCTGGCCGATCAGGCCAAGGAACAGGCGGACCTTGTAGCAGTTGCCCGAGAGGTAGAAATCGTGGAGTTGCATGGCGAGTCCCTCGCATTGGTTGAAAACTGGTCTGGATAGTAGACAGACCTGTCTGTATATTTCAAGAGCGAATTTTGCTTCGCCCGCGCATTCCGCGCCCCGTGTGGTTTGAGACGTTCAAGGGGGATGCGCATAATGCGCCGGTTCAGGAGGCTGCAATGGCATCGAGTAAACGCGATCAACTGGTCAACACGGCTCTTTCGCTCTTCTATCGCGAAGGCTTCCACGCCACCGGCATCGACCGCATCCTGGCGGAGTCCGGCGTGGCCAAGATGACCCTCTACAAGCATTTCAAGTCCAAGGACGAGCTGATCATGGCCGCCCTGGAATCCCGCTTCGCGCCAGTGGCCGAGCGCATGGCATGGGCCTTCGCCAACTTGCCGCCGCGGGAAGCCATCTTGCGGGTGTTCGACGGCCTGGATGAATGGCTGCGGCAGGAAGAGTTCTGCGGCTGCGCCTTTATCAATGCGGCGGCCGAATTCCACGACCGCGCCCATCCGGTGCATCGTCTTGCGGCGTCCTACAAGATCGCTACGCAGAACTACTTCATCGCCGCCCTGCAGAGCCTGGGTGCCGCTCAGCCTGAGCGTCTGGCGCGTCAGTTGCAGTACCTGATGGAAGGGGCGATCAGCATGGCCCACATCCAGGGGCCGAGCGACCAGGCCCTGGAGGCGAAGGATGCTGCGGAACAACTGATGCACGCCGCCGGAGTCTGAGGCGGGCTCCGTTTGTCGTCGGCGGTTCAAGTTCTTCGGCCTTCGGCCGCCAAAGAAGGGACACCGCCGACTCCGGATGCTCCCGACATGAATGCCCTGGCTTCCCTTGCTTCTGCCGCCCATCGTTCCTCCTTCCCCGGCCTGGCTTCCGTCCTGGCCCGCAAACAGGCGGATGCCCAGGAAGTCCTCGCTGGTCGCCTTGGCGAGCGACTGGGTCTCGAGCCGGGCGCCCTGAGTGACAAGGCATCCAAGTACACCCCCGAGAAAGTCGCGGACCGCGTACTGGGCTTCATCGACCAGCGCCTGCGCAAAGAGAAGGCGGACGGTGCCGATCCGGCCAAGCTGCAGGGGCTGCTGGACCAGGCCCGCGCCGGGATTCAGAAAGGCTTCGACGACGCGCGCAAGGTTCTGGACGGCCTCGGTGTACTTGGTGGCAAGGTCGCTGACGACATCGATGACACCTTCGGCCGCATCCAGAATGGCCTGGATCAATTGCAGAAGACCTACACCCAGCCGGCGCAATCTCCCCAGGTCGGCGGGGCAGTGGCAGTCGCGGGTTACAGCGAACGCTTCAACGCCCAGTCGGAAACCTTCGACCTGGAAGTCAAAACCCGCGACGGCGACAAGCTGCGCATTTCCATCGCCCAGGCGTCGTCCAGTTGGTCGCGCAGCAGCGTGGCGGCGGCGAGCGACGGCAAGAACTCGTTGCTGTCCGTCAGCAGCCAATCGTCCAGCCTGCAGATCGGCGCCTGGCAGATCGAAGTGGAAGGGGAGTTGGACGACGAAGAGAAGGCGGCCCTGAGCGAACTGCTCGGCCAGGTCCAGGACATCTCCAGCAAGTTCTACTCTGGCGACGTGGCTGGCGCCTTCGACCGGGCCATGGCCCTGGACATGGATGGCGAGCAACTGGCTTCCATGTCTCTGCACCTCACCCAGACCAAGATCATGCAGGCGACCGACGCATATGGCGCCGTCGCCCAGCAGGGTGGTCAGGCGGCGAGCGCGGTCAACGGCAACCTCAAGGATTACGCCAACAGCCTTCTGGAGGCACTGCGCAGCGCTGGCGAACTGGCCGAGAACGGTCGGGGTGCGCTGGAAGAGCTGCTCAAGGGCGGATTCGGCCTCGATGAGCGTTTCGACCCGGCCCAACTGGCCAAGGCCGAACGCTTCAACAGCCGCCTGCTGGATGGCCTGCAGCCCTTGCTGGACAAGGCCAAGAGCGAATCCACTGACGACTGACCCCGTGCTAGACTTCGCGCCTCGCTGATTTTCGAGGCGCGTCCCCATGCTTCCTGAATGCCAACTCTTCGGCACCCTCGGCTGCCACCTCTGCGAGGTAGCCGAAGGCGTGCTCATGCCCTTCGTCGAACGTGGCTTGTTGGTGGAACTGGTGGACATTGCCGACCGCGAGGAGTGGGTCGAAACCTACGGCCTGCGCATTCCGGTCCTGCGCCGTTGCGATACCGGCAGCGAGCTGGGGTGGCCCTTCGATGCCTGCCAGGTGGCTTCTTTTCTGACGTGATTGCTACGTCCTGATGTAGCCGGCGTCAGGCAGTAATGCCTCCCGCGCGCGCCCACGCAAATCGTTCCGCTCCCGCACAGAATGTTCTGGCCGCTGGCTGGCCGAGCACGGCTGCACAATTCTTCTTCGAGTAGCTGATGGAGCTGTCGATGGCTTTGGGTATTTGCCGTGGCGCGTCGTGGCGATGAAAAATAGCAGGCAATAAAAAACCCGCCTTTAAGGCGGGTTTTTCGGGATTTGGTCGGAGCGACTGGATTCGAACCAGCGACCTTCTCGTCCCGAACGAGACGCGCTACCAAGCTGCGCTACGCTCCGTTGTGTGGCGCGCATTCTACAGAAAAACTTTTGGCCTACAAGGGGTTAGCGAAAGATTTTTTAATTTTTTTGCGGGGGGAGGTGGGAGACTGCGAACGGCGCGGGATTGCCGGGAGGAGGTGAGGGCCCGCTTTACCAGGAGGGCGTGAGCGGGCCGGTGGAATCAGAGCTCCTTGATGGTGCGGACCTGATCCTTGTTCACCTTGGCATGTTTGCCATCCAGTTGTTCGAACTCGTAGAAGCCCGAGTCTTCGTCGTAGTCGGGTTTGTCTACGGCCTGGATCTCGCGCCCGTCATTGAGGGTGATCACGGTCGGCGAGGAGCAGCCGGCCAGAGTGAAAAGGCCCATTGCGAGCAGGAAAGCGGGGGCGATCCGCTGGTTCATCGTCATCTCCTTGATGATTACGCTGTTTGTACGCAGCTTCTGACGAAGAACTTCCCGGCAAAGTTCCGGCAATCTGACTCAGTCCTTCAGCGGCGAAGGGGCCAGCAGGTCGGGTGTATTGAAGTTGGCCAATCGTGGATCACCTTCCGCGCAGACCACTGCAACCGGATTCAATTGGCGGAGGATGCGCTGCGGACTGCGTTCCCCTGCCTGCCATCCGGCTTCCAGTACTGGCAGCACCGCGCGGGGCAGGACACAGAACAACGGCTCCCAGAATTTGCCTTGTCGGACCATTACGGGGCGATCACAGGCGGCGGCGAGCAACTCGGCAATCAGCGCATCGTCGACCTTGGGGGCGTCGCAGGGGAGGATCAGTACCTGCTCATGGCGGGCCACCGCGAGGCCCGCTCGAAGGCCGGCCAGCGGGCCGGGATAGTCGGGGCTGTCGTCCTGCACCAGTTGGTCGGCCCAGGCGGCATAGCGGTCCGCATTGCGGTTGCAGGAGATGATCAGGTCGTCGGTGACGGGGCGCACCCGCTCATGCAGCCAGGCGATCAGCGGGCGGCCTTGCCACTCCACCAGGCCCTTGTCGAGGCCGCCAAGACGCTGCCCACGACCGCCTGAAAGCAGCAGGACAGAGCAGGGCGGCAAAGGCTTGTCGGACATGGCACGGTCTCCGGGACGGCGCTGTGATATAACACCGGGCATTCACTCCTACAACTGGAAGCCTGCCATGAGTCACAAGGCCGAGGCGGTGTTCGTGCCGCTCAATATCGCCGTTCTTACTGTCAGTGATACCCGCAGCCTGGAGACCGACACCTCCGGCCAGCTCTTCGTTGACCGCCTCACCGCCGCTGGCCACAACCTTGCCGCGCGCGTGCTGTTGAAGGACGACCTGTACAAGATCCGCGCCCAGGTCGCCACCTGGATCGCCGACGATCACGTGCAGGTAGTGCTGATCACCGGCGGCACCGGTTTCACCGGCCGCGACAGCACCCCGGAAGCGGTCGCCTGCCTGCTGGACAAGCAGGTGGATGGCTTCGGTGAATACTTCCGACAGATTTCCGTCAGCGATATCGGCACTTCCACCATGCAGTCCCGCGCCTTGGCTGGCCTCTCCAATGGCACCCTGGTCTGCTGCCTGCCGGGCTCCACCAATGCCTGCCGCACTGCCTGGGATGGCATCCTCGCCGAGCAACTGGACAACCGTCATCGCCCCTGCAACTTCGTGCCGCACCTGACCCAGGCCAACGCCTGCGAGAGCCGCGGATGAGCGGTTGCGACCATCCCGACCTGATGCCGGTCGAGGACGCCCTGCGGCGTCTGCTCGACCTGGCAGCGGCCGCACCGATCGAAGCCTGTGAAACCGTTGCGCTGGCCGATGCCGATGGCCGCGTGCTGGCCGAGCCGCTGGTGGCAGGCCTCGACCTGCCGCCGTGGGACAACAGCGCCATGGACGGTTACGCCTTGCGCCTGGCCGACTGGCAGGGCGAGCCGCTGGTGGTGAGTCAGCGAATCCTCGCCGGCAGCGCACCGGAACCCCTGCAACCGGGAACCTGTGCGCGCATCTTCACCGGTGCGCCGTTGCCCGAGGGTGCGGACCTGGTGGAAATGCAGGAGAACGCCGAAGTCCTGGCCGATGGCCGGGTACGTTTCCTCGAACCGATGAAGGTTGGGCAGAACGTCCGCGCCCGTGGTCAGGAAACCCACACCGGCGAAACGGTGCTGCCCGCCGGCACTCGCCTGGGTCCCATCGAAATGGGCCTGTGCGCCTCCCTCGGCGCCGCCGAGCTGATGGTGCGCCGCCGTCCTGTCGTAGCGGTGATCTCCACGGGTGACGAATTGGTACCGCCTGGCCAGCCCCTCGGGCCGGGGCAGATCTACAACAGCAACCGCAGCCTGCTGATCGCCTGGCTCAAGCGCTTGGGCTGCGCGGTGGTGGATGCCGGCATCATCGCCGATGACCTGGCGCTCACTCGCAAGGCGCTTGGTGAGCTGGGACAGGTCGACCTGATTCTCTCCACCGGCGGCGTCTCGGTGGGTGAAGCGGACTTCCTTGGCGTGGCATTGCGTGAGGAAGGCGAGCTGGCGCTGTGGAAGCTGGCCATCAAGCCGGGCAAGCCCCTGACCTTCGGGCATTTCCGTGGAGTGCCGGTAATCGGCCTGCCGGGCAATCCGGCTTCCACCCTGGTGACCTTCGGCCTGCTGACCCGGCCTTACCTGCTGCGCCGCCTGGGCGTGGAAGAAGTGGAACCGCTCGGCTTCACAGTGCCGGCCGGATTCATCTGGAAGAAGCCGGGCAATCGACGCGAGTACCTGCGCGCGCGGCTGGAGAACGGCCGTGCGGTGATCTACCCGAACCAGAGCTCCGGTGTGCTGCGCAGCGCAGCCTGGGCCGAGGGACTGGTGGAGGTGCTGGAAGGCACCACCCTGGCTGAGGGTGACACCTTGCGCTTCATTCCGTTGAGTGAGTTGCAGGCCTGACGGCCCAGATCAGGAAAGTCCAATGTAGGGGCGAATTCATTCGCCAAGCAGGCCGAAGGTCTGCCCCGGCAATGTCCGGGGCCGCTTTGTGTCCCTTGGCGAATGAATTCGCCCCTACAAGGTTTATCCCTTTGGGGATGATTGCTTTACCCCTGCCTCTTCGCCTCCCTGTACTCCCCCGGCGTCTGCCCCGTCCATGCCTTGAAACTGCGGTGGAAGGAGCGGGACTCGGTGAAGCCCAGGTAGCAGGCGATGTCCTGGATCGGCAGGTCGCTGCGTAGCAGGTAGTGCTCAGCCAGCTCGCGGCGAAGTTCATCGAGAATCTGCTGGTAGCTGGTGCCGGCCTGCTGCAGGTGGCGCTGCAGGGTGCGCACTGTCATGTGGAATTTCTCCGCCACCCGTTCCTTGCGTGGCAGGCCGTCCTTGAGCAGCAGGCGCAGGGCGTTCTTCACCCGTTGCGGAAGCGGCTCGTCGTCATTCAGCCCGGCCATCAGGGCCAGGGCATGTTCCTCCAAGGTGCGCAGCAGATTGGCGTCCGCCTGGCGCAGGGGCACGGCCAGGTACTCCATCGGTACCAGCAGGGCGTTGCAGGGCTGCTCGAAACGCACCGGGCAACCAAACACTTCTTCGTATTCCTCGATGCGGGTCGCCTCGGGCTGCGCGTGTTCGAACCATACTTCCTGCGGCGAACGCTGCATGTCGGCGATCCAGCGGGCGTAGAGCAGCCAGGACGCGAGCACGTTCTCCACCATGTGGCGGCGGATCGCCGGGTCCTGGTGGCGGCAGCTCCAGATCATCCGCACCGCGTCGCCGTCGGCTTCCACGCGGCTCACCCCCATGTCGCCCACCAGTTTTTCGTAGGGGGCGATGCGGCTCATGGCCTCGCCCAAGGTGGCGCAGTTCATGGTGATGTAGCCCAGTACGCTCCAGGAGCCGGGCTGCACGTAGCGCGCCGAGTGCAGGCCGAAGAGGGCGTCGCCGGATTCCCGGATCAGGTAGGTCAGCAGGCGCTCGTGGGCTTCACTGGGCAGGCGCTTGCTGTTGTCCGCGAGGTCGTCCGGGCGAATGCCGGTCGCGGCCAGGGTGGAGGCCTGATCCATGCCGAGCTGTTCTGCATGGCGCAGGTACTTGAGAAGTGCGGGAACCGAGGTATAGCCGAGCGCTTGCATGTGTTTCTTGTTATGTCCTGATTGGCGATTGCCACTGTCCCGATCCGACAGTGACGCCTTTGGGCGGCTGGCTAGTATAGGCAGCCATCGAAAACCTTCGAAACAACCCGAACAAGGAGAACGGCATGCGACGCTGGAACGGCTGGGGCGATGAGGCGACGGTGGTGGAACTGCCCGCCAATGGAGCGATGTTCCTGGCCGAGCGCATCAGTGAAGGGCAGCCGTTGCCCGACGCGGAACTGGAACAGGTGCTGGCCCGCGTGCCGGCCTCGCGTCTGGCCCCCCACCCGCTGATCACCCTGGATGCCGAGACTCGCGTGCGTCACGCCCGTGGCCAGAGCCTGCCGGATTGGCTGGCGATGCGTGAGGGCGACTTCGGGCTGTTCCCCGATGGCGTGGCCTTTCCGGAAACCCCGGAGCAGATCCGCCAATTGCTGGCCCTGGCCGTCGAGCGTGACCTGGTGCTGATTCCTTATGGCGGCGGTACTTCGGTAGCCGGCCACATCAATCCCCAGGCCGGCGAGCGGCCGGTACTGACTGTCTCCCTGGAGCGTATGAGCCGCCTGCTGGAGCTGGACGAGGACAGCCAGATCGCCACCTTCGGCCCCGGCGCCAGCGGCCCGCAGGTGGAAAGCCAGCTGCGTGCCCGTGGCTACACCCTCGGCCATTTCCCGCAGTCCTGGGAGTTGTCCACCCTCGGCGGCTGGGTTGCGAGCCGTTCCAGCGGTCAGCAGTCCCTGCGCTACGGCCGCATCGAGCAGCTGTTTGCCGGTGGCACTCTGGAGACCTTCGCCGGCCCCATGGAGCTGCCCACCTTCCCGGCGTCGGCGGCAGGCCCTGACTTGCGCGAAATGGTGCTCGGCTCGGAAGGGCGATTCGGGGTGATCTCTGAAGTACGGGTGCGGGTCACCCGGCTGGCCGAGCAGGAGTCCTTCTACGCCGTCTTCCTGCCCAGCTGGAACCAGGCGCTGAAAGGGATCCGCAGCCTGGCCCAGGCACGGGTGCCGCTGTCCATGCTGCGCCTGTCCAATGCCATCGAGACGGAAACCCAGCTGGCGCTGGCGGGTCATCCGGGGCAGATCGCCCTGCTGGAGAAGTACCTCGCTCTACGTGGCGCTGGCGCCGGTAAATGCATGCTGACCTTCGGCGTCACCGGCAACCGCGCGCAAAACGCCGCTTCGCTGAAGCAGGCACGTCGCCTGCTGAAGGGCTTCGGTGGCGTGTTCACTGGCACCCTGCTGGGCAAGAAGTGGGAACACAACCGCTTCCGCTTCCCCTATCTGCGCCACGCCCTATGGAGCGCCGGCTATGTGGTGGACACCCTGGAAACCGCCACCGACTGGGTCAATGTCGACAGCCTGCTCAACAAGATCGAATCCAGCCTGCGCACCGGATTGAAGGAGGAGGGTGAGCGGGTCCACGTGTTCACCCACCTGTCCCATGTCTACGGCGAGGGATCGAGCATCTACACCACCTACGTCTACCGTCCGGGCGACAGCTACGCAGAAGCGCTGGCGCGCTGGAGCAAGTTGAAGCGCGCCGCGAGCGAAGTGATCGCGCAGAATCGCGGCACCATCAGCCACCAGCACGGCGTCGGTCGCGATCACGCGCCCTGGCTGCCAGTAGAGAAGGGACCGCTGGGTATGGCCGCCCTGCGCAGCCTGGCGCAGCACTTCGATCCCGAGGGGCGCCTGGCTCCCGGCGTCCTGCTCGAGGACTGAACATGGCCACCTGGAGCGCCGCCTGGCGCGCTGCCGCCTTGCCTGAACTGGCCGCCCAGGACTGGGACCTGATTGTCGTCGGTGGTGGCATTTGTGGCGCGGGCATACTTCGGGAAGCGGCTCGGCGTGGCTGGAAATGCCTGCTGCTGGAGCAGAGGGATTTTGCCTGGGGCACCTCCAGTCGCTCGTCGAAGATGGTCCATGGCGGCCTGCGCTACATCGCCAAGGGGCAGTTCGGGCTGACCCGCGCTTCGGTACGCGAACGCCAGCGTTTGCTGGCCGAAGCCCCCGGTCTGGTGGAACCGCTGAGCTTCGTCATGCCCCATCGCGGCGGCTTTCCGGGGCCGCGCGTGTTCGGCAGCCTGCTGGCGGTCTATGACGCCCTGGCCGGACGACGCAACCACCTCTATTACCCCCTGCAGCAACTGCGCTACCTGGTTCCTGGCCTGGGTGAAGGCGGGTTGCAGGGCGGCACCCGTTTCTTCGACGCGGTGACGGACGACTCCCGTCTGGTCATGCGGGTGCTGGGCGAGGCGCGCGCCGAAGGCGGCGAGGCGCTGAACGGCATGCGCGTCGTCGACCTCAAGCGTGAGCAGGGCAGGGTGAACGGCCTGGAGGCCGAGGACCTGGAGAGCGGCCGGCGTTTCACTTTCCGTGCCCGCGCCGTGGCGCTGGCGACGGGCGCCTGGGCTGATCGCCTGCGCGCGGCCCAGGGAACCGAACACATCCGCCCGCTGCGTGGCAGCCACTTACTGGTGCCGGGCTGGCGCCTGCCGCTGGCCCATGCCATCAGCTTCATGCACCCCGCCGATGGGCGGCCGGTGTTCGTGTTCCCCTGGGAGGGGGCGACGGTGATCGGCACCACCGACCTCGATCATGGGGAAGGGTTGGACCAGGACGCGCGCATCAGCGAGGCCGAAGTGGACTATCTGTTGGAGGCCTGCGCATTGCAGTTCCCGGCGGCGGCGATTGCACGCGCCGATGTGCTGTCCACCTGGGCCGGCGTACGGCCGGTGGTGAGCAACGGCGACTCACAGATCAAGCCTTCGGATGAAAAGCGCGAGCATGTCCTCTGGACCGAACCTGGCTGCGTGACCCTCGCCGGAGGCAAGCTGACCACCTTCCGCCTGTTGGCACTGGAAGTGCTGCACGCGTGCGCAGGGTTTGTCGGTCGCACTGTGGAGGACGGCGATGGCCCGGTGTTCCCAGTGGTTTCCGCCCCAGTGCTTCCGATCCTGTCGCCTGCCCAGCATCTGCGACTGGTCGGGCGCCATGGGCGGGCAGTGGTGGAACTCGCGCGCTGGGTCGCGCGGTTGGGCAATGAACGCGTCGGCGCCACCGATACGCTCTGGGCCGAACTGGCCTGGGCGGCGGAAGGCGAGCTGGTGCTGCACCTGGATGACCTGATGTTGCGCCGGACCCGGCTCGGCCTTTTGCTGCCCAACGGCGCGCGTGGAGAACTGCCACGTGTCCGCGCCTTGTGCCAACCGCTGCTGGGATGGGATGACGCTCGCTGGGGGCGGGAAGAGGCCGACTACCTGGCGCTCTACCTGCGCTGTTACAGCCTGCCCGAATAACAAGAACAAGGACGCATCGTGAGCGAAAAGAGCTATCTGCTGGCCATCGACAACGGCACCCAGAGCGTGCGGGCGCTGCTGTTCGACCTGGACGGCAACCTGGTGGGCAAGGGCAAGGTGCCGCTTGAGGCCTACTATTCGAGCCAGCCCGGCTGGGCCGAACAGGACCCGGACTATTACTGGGACAGCCTGGGCGAAGCCTGCCGGCTGCTCTGGGAATCGGTGAATATCGACCGCAGCTTGATCCGTGGCGTGTCGCTGACCACCCAGCGCGGCACCGTGATCAATGTCGACGAGCAGGGCAAACCACTGCGCCCGGCCATCCTTTGGCTGGATCAGCGCCAGGCCAACGTACAGGGGCGCATCAAGGGCCCCTGGGGCTGGCTGTTCAAGGCGATAGGCCTGGAAGGTACCGTGGACTATTTCCGCGCCCAGGCCGAAGCGAACTGGGTAGCGCAGAACCAGCCCGAGCTCTGGGCGAGCACCCACAAGGTGCTGTTGCTTTCGGGCTTCCTCAGCCATCGCCTGTGCGGCCGGTTCGTCGACTCGGTGGCGTGCCAGGTGGCCTATCTGCCGTTCGACTACAAACGCCTGCAATGGGCCGCGCCACGGGACTGGAAGTGGCAGTCGATGCCGGTGCGTCGCGAGCAGTTACCGGAGCTGTTCAAGCCTGGCGAGCGCCTGGGCAGCATCACTGCCGAAGCCAGCCGCCATACCGGTATTCCGGAGGGCCTGCCTCTGATCGCCGCAGGCGCCGACAAGGCCTGCGAAGTGATCGGCGCCGGTGGCGTCGAGCCGAGCACCGCCTGCCTCTCGTATGGCACTACCGCGACCATCAACACCACGCGCCGCAAGTACCTGGAAACCATTCCGCTGATCCCGCCTTATCCGGCCGCGATTCCCGATCACTTCAACACCGAGGTGATGATTTACCGGGGCTTCTGGATGGTCAGCTGGTTCAAGCAGGAATTCGGCCTGCGCGAGATGCAGCGCGCGAAGGAGCTGGGTGTGGAGCCCGAGGCGCTGTTCGACGAGTTGGTCAACAGTGTGCCGCCGGGCTCCATGGGGCTGATGCTGCAGCCCTACTGGTCACCCGGCATTCGCGAACCGGGCCTGGAGGCCAAGGGCTCGATCATAGGTTTTGGCGACGTGCACACTCGCGCGCACATCTACCGCGCCATCCTCGAAGGTCTGGCTTACGCGTTGCGCCAAGGCAAGGAACAGATCGAGAAACGCTCCGGCACGAGCATCACCCGCCTGCGGGTGTCGGGCGGTGGCTCCCAGAGCGATGCGGCCATGCAACTGACCGCCGATATCTTCGGCCTGCCGGCGGAGCGGCCCCACGTCTACGAGACATCGGGCCTGGGCGCGGCCATCGATTGCGCGGTGGGGTTGGGGCTGCACCCGGACTTCCCCACGGCGATCCGCGCCATGACGCGGGTGGGGCGGGTGTTCCAGCCTGACCCGCAGGCACGGCTCATCTACGAGCGGCTGTACCGGGAGGTCTACCAGGGGATGTACAAGCAGCTGCGGCCGCTGTACCGGAAGATCAGGGATATCACCGGCTATCCGGCGTAATCGCCAAATGGATGGGGGGGCGTGTGGGAGCGATTTCAATCGCGATGAAGCAGGGCATTGCGGCCCATTCGCGAATGAATTCGCTCACACAAGGGAAAGTGCCTGATCAGGCCACATCCACCAGGACGATCTCGCTGTCCTCGCTGGCGCTGAAGCTGAGCACTTCCACATCGCGCACTGCCACACCGTCACGGGCTTCCGCGGCGATGCCGTTCACCTCGTATCGACCCTTGGCGGCCACCAGGTAGGCCCTGCGGCCATTCTCAAGGCGGTACTCGGCGGTCTGGCCCGCCTTCAGGGTCGCGGCGACGAGTCGGGCATTGGCGCGGATATGCAGGGCGTCGCTGCCTTCGTCGATGCCACTGGCCAGGGTCACGAAGCTGCCAGAGCGCTCGCCTTTCGGGAACGGACGGGTGCCCCATGACGGCTCTGCGCCGTACTCGGTGGGCATGATCCAGATCTGGAAGATCTTGGTGGTTTCATCTTCCAGGTTGTACTCGCTGTGGGCGATACCGGTGCCCGCGCTCATCACCTGCACGTCGCCGGCTTCGGTGCGGCTCTTGTTGCCCAGGTTGTCCTGGTGGGTGATTGCACCTTCGCGGACGTAGGTGATGATTTCCATGTCCTGGTGCGGGTGCGGCGGGAAGCCGGAGTGGGGGGCGATTTCGTCGTCGTTCCACACGCGCAGTTGGCCCCAGCTCATCCGCAGGTTGTCGTAGTAGCCGGCGAAGGAGAAGTGGTGGCGCGCGTTGAGCCAGCCGTGGTTGGCACCACCCAGTTCGGCGAAGGGGCGTACTTCGATCATGTTCGGTCTCCTGTCTGCTCGCGGAGGGGGTTCTCCGGGAGGAATGGGTGGCATGATCAATCATCATATAACTGCGTAAAAGCGCAATTTATCCGCTATATCAATCGTAAAAATAGATAGATTGACCGGCGATAAGGCCTTCGTGAGGCCAGGCTGAAGTAATCGCGGTCCTATACTCCGGCCATTCCCGAGCGATGGAGGCGACCATGGTCGAGCGCAAGGCCTTGCTGATCCTGCACGGCAAGCAGGCGTCCAACGATGAGGTGCGGGCGGCCGTCCAGGCGCGCCGCGACGCGGGCTGGGAGCTTGCGGTGCGGGTGACCTGGGAAAGCGGCGACGCCCGGCGGCTGGTGGAGGACGCCCTGGCTGCGGGCTATCGGACGCTGATCGCCGGTGGTGGCGACGGCACCCTGCGCGATGTGGCCGAAGCGGTGGTCCAGGCGGGCAGCGATGCCAGCCTGGCGCTGCTGCCCCTGGGCACGGCCAACGACTTTGCGCGGGCGGCCGGCGTGCCGTTGGACCCGCAGGGAGCCCTGGCGTTGCTGGACGTGGCGCCGCGAGCAATTGACCTGGGGGACGCCGATGGGCATCTGTTCCTCAACATGGCAACCGGCGGGTTTGGTTCGAAGATCACTGCCAATACCCCGGAAGACCTGAAGAAGGTATTGGGCGGTGCGGCCTATTTCCTGACCGGTCTGAGCCGTTTCTCCGACGTGCATTCGGCGTTCGGCCGTTTCCGTGGGCCGGACTTCACCTGGGAAGGGGAGTTTCTCGCCCTTGGTATCGGCAACGGACGCCAGGCGGGCGGCGGGCATCCGCTTTGTCCGCAGGCAACGGTGAACGACGGATTGCTGGATCTCTGCATCATTCCGGCGCCGCAGGACGTGGTGGGCACCCTGACCACGCTGCTCTCCGGCGGCATCCTGGGCCTGGAATCGGTTTCGGTCAGCGCGCGCTTGCCCTGGGTGGAGGTGGAAGCACCGGAAGGGTTGGACCTGAACCTCGATGGCGAGCCCCTGGAAAGCGTGCGCCTACGTATCTCCGCACGGGTAGGGGCGCTGCGGGTGCATCTGCCGGAAGACTCCCCATTGCTGCTCCCTGCATAGCGCCAGCGCGCTGGCGTCATGGGGGTGGCTGTTGCATGATGGCGCAGTGCTATATCTTCAGTTTTCCGGTGCCTTGCCGAAAAGCTGCAAGGCAGTCCTGCCCACCATCGCATTCGCAGCAGAGGAAGTTCCATGGCCGGCATTCTCGACACCGTCGATCAACGCACCCAGCTCGTGGGTGAGAACCGGCTGGAAATCCTCATGTTCCGTCTGAGCGGCCGTCAGCTCTTCGCCATCAACGTGTTCAAGGTGCAGGAAGTCCTGCAGTTGCCGAAGATGACCCTGATTCCGCAGCGCCATCCGGTGGTGTGCGGCGTGGTCAACCTGCGCGGCCAGACCCTGCCGGTGATCGACCTGTCCCAGGCCATCGGCATGCGCCCGCTGGTGCCGGACGAACGCAGCACCATCATCGTGACCGAGTACAACCGCTCGGTGCAGGCATTCCTGGTGGGCGGCGTGGACCGCATTCTCAACCTCAACTGGGAATCCATCATGCCGCCGCCCGGCAGTGCCGGTCGCCAGCACTACCTGACGGCCATCACCAAGGTGGACGAGCAGATCGTCGAGATCATCGACGTCGAAAAGGTCCTGGCTGAGATCGTGCCCATGAGTACCCGCGTTTCCTCGGACCGCCTGGATAACCCGCTGCTGCAGATGGCCGTCGGGCGCGAGGTGCTGTTGGTGGACGACTCCAGCGTGGCACTGACACAGTTGCGCGAAACCCTGTCGCAGCTCGGCATGCGCATGCACATGGCCGGCGACGGTCTGAAGGCTCTGAAGATGTTGAAGGCCTGGGCTGATAGTGGCGTGGACATGACCGAGAAACTGCTCATGATCTTCACCGATGCGGAAATGCCGGAGATGGACGGCTACCGCCTGACCACCGAGATCCGCAACGATCCGCGCCTGCGTGATCTCTACGTGGTACTGCACACGTCGCTTTCGGGCAGCTTCAACGACGCCATGGTGAAAAAGGTCGGTTGCGACAACTTCCTCTCCAAGTTCCAGCCCGACAAGCTGGTGGACGTGGTACTGGATCGCCTTCAGCGAGATCGATGAGCTTGAGCTGACAGGGGCCGGCTGCGTATAACGGGCACTTCGCTCAAACGCCGATCAGGAAGCTGGCCATGTTGCGTCTCTCGTCCCTCTATCGTTTCCCCATGAAATCCGCCATTGGCGAACCCCTCCAGCAGGCTCGGCTCGATGGCCTGGGCCTGGCGGGAGATCGGCGCTGGATGCTGGTGGATGCGGAAAACGGCCGATTCCTGACCCAGCGCGCCTTTTCCCAGATGTCCCAACTCTCGGCGCGCTGGAACGATGCCGGTGGCCTGACCTTGAGCGCTGCGGGCCTGCCCGCCCTGGAGGTGCCGCTGCCGGAACCTGACGCCAACCTGCGCGGCACCTTCGTTTGGGGCGCTCCGATGCATGTACCGGACGCAGGCGACGAAGCGGCGGAATGGCTCAGTGGTTTCCTCGGCAAGGCGTGTCGCCTGGTCCACGTGCCGGATCACCGTGCACGGGATATTCCCGGTAGCCTGCTGCCCGAGGAGAAGGTGGGTTTTGCCGACGGTTATCCGCTGCTGCTGATCGGCCAGGCTTCGCTGGACGACCTCAGCAAGCGGGTGGGGCGACCGTTGGAAATGCTGCGCTTCCGTCCGAACCTGGTGGTGGAGGGCAGCGAGGCTTATGCCGAGGACGGCTGGAAACGCATCCGCATCGGCGGCATCGAGTTCAGCGTGGCCAAGGGCTGCAGCCGCTGCATCCTGACCACCATCGATCCGGCTACCGGCGAACGCAGCGCCGACCGCGAGCCGTTGACCACGCTCAAGACCTACCGCGAGCGGGAAGGTGAGGTCTACTTCGGACAGAACCTGATCAACCGCAGCGCCGGCGTACTGGAAGTGGGGATGGAAGTCGAGGTTCTGGAGTAGCGGATCGTTGCGGGGTGTGTTGGTGGACTGAAGCCCACCCTACGAGCCTCGTTGGGAGAGGCCAATGAATAAGGGCGCCAACTGGCGCCCTTTTCTGTTTCTTACTGATCGTCGAAATACCGCTCGTGCCAGTCCACGAGGGGCTGCGGCGCGTTCAGCTTGTGGCCGTAGATCACCGAGTAGGACAGCACGTTCTGCACGTATTGGCGGGTTTCGTCGAAGGGGATGGTTTCCACCCAGACGTCGAACGACAGGTGATTGGCGCCTTTCAGCCACTGGCGCACGCGACCGGGGCCGGCGTTGTAGGCGGCGGAAGCGAGTACCCGGTTGCCGTTGAACTGGCCGTGGACCTGGCTCAGGTAGGCCGCACCGAGCTGGATGTTGACGTCTGGGTTGAGTGCCTGGTTCGGCGAGGACAGCGGAATACCGAACTTGCGCGCGGTTTCCTTGGCGGTGCCCGGCATCAGCTGCATCAGGCCCATGGCGCCGACGCCGGAGCGCGCGTCGGCCATGAAGGCGCTTTCCTGGCGGGTAATGGCAAAGACCCAGCTCGAGTGCAGACCGCGAACCTTGGCCTGTTGGGTCAGGGTCGAGCGGTGGGCCATCGGGAAGCGGATGTCCAGGTCATCCCAGTACTGAGCCTGGCTGATAGTGCGAATGGCCGGGAAGTACCACTGCAGGTCGTAGGCGATCTTGGCCTGGGCAACCAGCTCGTCGCGGTCGAACAGTCGGCTGACGTGGTACCACTCGCGACGGCCGTTGACGATCTCGCCACGGTCGTGGAATTCAAGCGCACGGCGGATGCCCGCAGTGTTGCGCACTTTCTGCATGACCTTCGGGTCGATCACCAGCGGCTTGTTGTTCAACTGATAGGGCGCCTGGATGCGGTCGGCGGCGAGGAAGCCGTAGAAATCACGTTCACGAGCGACCGGTTGGTAGAGGGGAATCGGCTGCTGGCTCTCCGGCTGGGCCAGTTGCAGGCTGCGTGCCTGCCAGTAACGCCAGCGGTTGGTCTTGGCCAGGTCTTCGGGCATCTGCCGGGTCAACTGGTAGGCGTCGTCCCAGCGGCCGAGGCGCAGCAGCAGGCGCGCGCGCCATTCGCTGACAGTGTTGTCGCGCAGCTCGGGATCGTATTTGGTCATGAGCGTGAGGGCGCGGGAGTCGAAGCGCTTGGCCAGGGTCAGGCCGATTTCGCGGGCGATGGCGACCTTTTCTTCCTTGGAGAAGGGCAGGCGGGCGGCATAGACATCCAACAGGCTCAGCGCCTTTTCCGGATCCTGGCGGGCCAGCCTGCGCAGGCCGAGGCCCGCGGCGTCTGCCATGTGGCGATCGGCGGGCGCAAAGCGGGCGGTCTGGCTCAGCAACTGGGGCTTCTGCGCCACTTCCACCATGAGATTGCCCGGGGTACCCAGGCGCGGCATGGTTTTCACCAGGTGCTTGGCCAGGCCGTAATTGCGCGCTTCGGCGGCCAGCTTGGCACGCTTCCAACGCAGCTCTTCAGTCAGTTGGCCTTCGGCGCTCCACATGCCGAACAGCACGTCGCAAGCGTCGGGCTGGGACTTGCCGACCAGCCAGAGCTTCTTGGCGGTGGCATAGCCTTCCTTTTTCATCCCGTGCTTGAGCTGATACTGGCCGAACAGGCAGTCCAGTTCGGTGAAGTTGAGCTTGGGGTCGTAGTAGTTGACGAAGGTCTGCCATTCGCCGCGTTCGGCCAGCCAGCGCAGCCAGCGCAATTTCATCCAGCCGGCCTGGGGCAGGTCGCCATGTTCGGCGAGGAACTTCTCGATCTCCTCGTTGCTCGCCCATTTCAGACGGGCGGTCAGCTCGTCGTACGCCAGGTAGGGTTCCAGCGGGTAGTCGCGCAGGGCATTGGCGTAGCGCTGGTAGGGGCCGGAATCACCCTTTGCGAGGGCGCGCTTGGCCTCGTCGTACATCAAGCGTTGCTGGGCGAGAGGGGCCGAGGAGGCCTCGGTGGCATGCAGGCCGACCGTGGAAAGGAACAAGCAGGAAAACAGGCTGAGCAGACGACTGCGCATGACACTTCCGGGGCAGATAAATCATTGTGAATGCCCCCTGCGGGGCATCGAATAGCGCCTAGCTTAGCCTTTAGGCAGGGGCGGTTAAAGCATTGCGCCAGCAGGGGAAACCGGCGGTAAAAAATGCCCGAGAGACGGTGCGGCAAGTCGGGTAGAATGCGCGCCCTGATCCTGGAGGCCCCGCAATGACACTGCTCAAGTTCACCGACGTATCCCTCGCCTACGGCGCCATGCCGCTGCTGGATAAGGTGTCCTGGCAGATCGCCCGGGGCGAGCGTGTGTGCATCATCGGCCGCAACGGTACCGGCAAGTCCAGCCTGCTGCGCCTGGTCAAGGGCGACCAGTTCGCCGATGACGGCGATATCTGGAAGGCGCCGGCGTTGAAGATCGGCGAACTGCCGCAGGAGCTGCCGCTCGCTGATGATCGCACCGTATTCGATGTGGTAGCCGAAGGGCTGGCGGATGTCGGCAAACTGCTGGCCGAGTACCACCACTTGAGCCTGCATATCAACGATGAGCATGACCTGACGCGCCTGGCGCGGGTCCAGCAGGATCTCGAAGCCCGCGACGGCTGGCGCTTGCAGCAACTGGTGGACAGCACGCTGAGCCGCCTGCAGCTGCCGGCGGACAAGACCCTGGCCGAGCTTTCCGGTGGTTGGCGCCGGCGTGTCCTGCTGGCCCAGGCCCTGGTGGCCGAGCCCGACCTGCTGCTGCTCGACGAACCCACCAACCATCTGGATATCGGCGCCATCGCCTGGCTGGAAGAGGCCCTGCTGGGCTTCAACGGTGCGGTGCTGTTCATTACCCACGACCGTTCCTTCCTGCAGAACCTGGCCACCCGCATCCTCGAACTGGACCGCGGTCACCTGATCGACTGGAACGGCGACTACGCCAGCTTCCTGGTGCACAAGGAACAGCAGCTGGCGGCGGAAGAAGTGGCCAATGCCCTGTTCGACAAGCGCCTGGCCCAGGAAGAGGTCTGGATTCGCCAGGGCATCAAGGCCCGTCGTACCCGTAACGAAGGCCGGGTGCGTGCGCTCAAGGCGATGCGTGTCGAGCGTTCCGAGCGTCGTGAGCGTCAGGGCAAGGCGACTATTCAGTTGGACGCCGCGGAGAAATCCGGCAAGCAGGTAATGGTGGCGGAGAATGTCGGCTTCGCCCATCCGGGCGGCGAGCCGCTGATCCGCGATTTCAACCTGGTGTTGCAGCGCTCCGACCGTATCGGTCTGCTGGGTGCCAACGGTACCGGCAAGACCACGCTGCTCAAGCTGCTGCTGGGCGATCTCCAGCCCACCAGCGGCAGCATCGAGATCGGTACTCGCCTCGAAGTGGCGTATTTCGACCAGCTGCGTCACCAGTTGGATCTGGAAAAAACCGTCATCGATAACCTCTCCGAAGGTCGTGATTTCATCACCATCGACGGCCAGAGCCGCCACGTCCTGAGCTATCTGGGTGACTTCCTGTTCAGCCCGCAGCGCGCCCGAACGCCGGTGAAGGCGTTGTCCGGTGGTGAACGGGCACGACTGTTGCTCGCCAAGTTGTTCAGCAAGCCGGCCAACCTGCTGGTGCTGGACGAACCGACCAACGACCTGGACGTGGAAACCCTGGAGCTGCTCGAAGAGGTGCTGCTGAACTTCCCGGGCACCGTGCTGATGGTCAGCCACGACCGGGCCTTCCTCGATAACGTGGTCACCAGCACGCTGGTGTTCGAAGGTCAGGGCCGCGTTCGCGAGTACGTCGGCGGCTACCAGGACTGGCTGCGCCAGGGCGGCTCACCGCGTCTTCTTGGCGTGGGTGATACCCGTGAGGCCAAGGTCGAAGCGCCCAAGGCGGCCGAGCCGGCGCCTGTCGCGGTTGAGGCACCGAAGAAAAAGCTGAGCTACAAGTTGCAACGTGAGCTTGAGGCCATCCCTGGGCAGATCGAAGCCCTGGAGACGGAGCAGGCGAAGGTACAGGCGGAGATTTCCGATCCGGCCTTCTATCAGCGCCCTGCGGAGCAGACCCGCGTGGTGCTGGAACGCCTGGACGAATTGCAGAAGGCACTGGACCGCCTGATCGAGCGTTGGGCGGAGCTGGAAGATAGTTGAGGAAGTGAGCCGGAGCGCCCATGGCCATCGAATACCGCATCAACCTGGATGATCTGCACGAGTTCAGCTACCGCATCGAGCTGGAGCGTGTTTACGACGCGGAGCGTGCGAGCGCCGCGCCGAAGTGGACTCGCCTGGAGCACCAGCAGTGCAGCAACTGCCCGCTCAGCAAGGATGCCTACAGCCACTGCCCGGCTGCGGTCGACCTGCACCGTGTAATCGAGGATTTCCAGGGGCTGCCGGCCTTCAAGAAGGTCCAGGTCTCGGTGCGTACGCCGGATCGTGAGTACGCCAAGGTGGTGGGCCTGGAAGAGGGGCTGCGTGCCCTGCTGGGGGTGATCATGGCTACCAGCGCCTGCCCGGTGCTGGGCAAGCTCAAGCCGATGGCGCAGCAGCATCTGCCGTTCGCCACCAATCAGGAATTCATCCTCAGGGCGGTTTCGCTCTACCTGGCCCGGCAATACTTCAATTTCCGGGAAGGGCGCCACGCGGACTGGGAGCTGAAGGGACTGGTGCGGTTGTTCCAGCAATTGCAACTGGTGAACCAGGCCTTCTGGCAGCGTATCCACGATACCTGCGAAGGTGATTCCAACCTCAAGGCTTTCCTGACCTTCTTCTCCATGGCGTCCAGCATGACCTACTCGCTGGAAACCCAGTTGCAGAAGATCCGGCCTCTGGTGATGAGCGCGGGCGAAGGCTTCGATTGAAGCCCGCGCCCGGCGGTTCGCTTCTATTTATTCAGGTTTCTTCAGGCGCACGGCCAATACGTCGCAAGGTGCGCCGTGGAGAACGTCATTGGCGGTGGAGCCGAGCAGCAGGGCCAGGCCGTGGCGGCCATGGCTGCCGACCACGATCAGGTCGCAACCCTGCTCTTCGGCCAGGCGATGGATTTCCTGCCGGGGCTGGCCGTAGGCCAGGTGACGCTGGTCGGCAGTGAGTTCGGAGTAGATGCCTGCGAAGGTCTGCAGGCGCTCACGAGCCTGCTCGAACTGCTGCTGCTGGAGCATGGAAAGGTCCATGGGTACATCGCCGCCGAAGGCCATGGCCATCGGTTCGACTATGTGCACCAGCGACAGCTTGGCCTTGCTGGCCTGAGCCAGTGCCTGGGCACGACGCACCACCGGATGGCATTCATCGGTAAGGTCGACGGCGACCAGAATGTGCTGGTAGGGCATGGGGTGACTCCTCCTTAAGATTTCGCATGTTCACAAGTATGGCTGTCCGGAACGTTTAACACAGGCTTTTGCGCGGAGATAACCTTTATGACCTTCTGGATCGTCATGTTGCTCCTTCTGGCGGTGCTCAGCCCCCTGGTCTGGCTGGTGCCGTCGAAGGGGCAGCGAGGTCGCATGGAGCTGCGCCTGCAGGCGCGGCGAATGGGGCTGGCCATGCAGCTGTCGCGCCAGGAGTGGCCCCACTGGCTGGTTCAGGAGCCGCCGCATTCCTGCGCCCAATACCATCGGCCACGCCTGCGCGGGCGTGAGGCCTGGTGTTACTGGCAGAGTGAGCCCGGCAAGTGGCTGAACCAGTGGCGCGAGCCGTGCGAGGACGCGGCTGTGCTGGCCCATCTGGCTGGTTTGCCGAAGGATGTCTACAAGGTGGAAGCCAGTTCGCAGATGGTCGCTCTCTGCTGGGGCGAGCGGGGCACGGCGGAAGACCTGCAGCGCATCGCCGACGCGCTGAAGTCGCTGGCCTGAAAAGTGGGCGCGGCGCTGTTGTCGCCGCACCGGGTGTCGGCGGTTCAGCTCTGGGCAGCCGAGTAGCGCGCGGAGACGTCTTCAAGACCGTCGATGATGCGGTCCGAGTACTTGTTGATGAGGAAAGGAACGCTGTTCTCGTTGTAGTTCTTCAGTGACTTCTCGATGTAGCGCCATTTGGTGCTGATGCCATCCAGCGCCTGGCGGATTTCCGGGGTGTTCTGCGGTGCCTGCTCCAGGCTGGCCAGTTGGTTGGCGAATTCGCCGGCCAGTTCATCGATGGCCTTGCCGCCATTGCCTCCCATGAAGCTGCCGCCGATGGAAGCACTGCGCGAGGCGTAGTCCACGGCGATGGTTTGCATCAGCAGGCTCTGGTCGCGGCTGCGCTGGGTCAGGGGCGGGATCTGGGTCGCGCCTTCCTGCTGGATCTTGGCGTAGAGCTCGTTGGAGAGGTCCATCAGGCGCTTGTTGCGGGCGGTCAGGTCGGCTACCGGCTGCAGGTCGGTAAAGCCCTGCTGCTTGAGTGCAGTGACCAGGCCGGTCAGCTCGCTGTTGTAGCTCTGCCATTCCTGCGTCAGTTGCGTGCGCAGGACTTTCGACGCTTCTCCGGGCATCTCGCCCAGTTCTTTCAGGCGGGCATCCGCTTGCTGCACCGACTCGTCGATCAGGCGCGCATAGCGCTGGTCGCCTTCCATGCCGTTGTACATATAGAAGTCACCGAGGCTGCGCTGGGCTGCCAGGCGCATCTGGTGGAGCTTGAGGAGGCTGTCCGCCGGGGAGGTCTGGGTGGAAGCGAAGGCGGGAAGGGTGAGCAGGGTACCCAGCAGAATGGCAAGCAGGCGGCTCGTCATGGGTGCTTCTCCGTGGGCCATTGGCCTTGATTGTTGTTGTTCTGGCGCTCGAATCCTGGCGGTTCGAGTGGCACGAATGTACTCGTCGAAAAGGCAATTTGCCAGCTGCCCTCCGAGGGCATTTGCGCCAATCAGTGGCGATCGTGATAGGTCGCGATCATTCGCCTGAATTTTCATGTTCTCTCCCGCCGGATGGACCGCGAGGCCAGGCGCAGAGCCGTTCGAACGTGGCCGGCCGGTCACGCTGCGAGATTGACAAGCGCAGACTTTTCCCTGAATCTCCGCTTACCCAAATCAAACGGGCGTATGAATCAAGCGTTTGTCTTGTATGACGTTTCTAGCCATACAGCCCGAATATCGCATCGGCGGGTGTGCCCAACCGATCGGGACTATGCTCCGGCAGCGCCGGGAGGCGAGTCCGCTGGTTGGCTCCGATGCGTACAGTCCAGTTTCCCAAACCGTGGAGATCAGTTGATGATTTACGAAGGTAAAGCCATCACGGTTAAGGCTCTTGAGGGCGGTATCGTCGAACTGAAGTTCGACCTCAAGGGTGAGTCCGTCAACAAGTTCAATCGTCTCACCCTGAACGAACTGCGCGATGCAGTTGCAGCCATCAAGGCCGATGCTTCGGTCAAGGGCGTGATCGTCAGCAGTGGCAAGGACGTCTTCATCGTCGGCGCCGATATCACCGAATTCGTCGACAACTTCCAGCTGCCCGACGAAGAACTGGTTGCCGGCAACCTCGAAGCCAACAAGATCTTCAGCGCCTTCGAAGACCTCGAAGTCCCCACCGTTGTCGCCATCAACGGCATCGCCCTGGGTGGCGGCCTGGAAATGTGCCTGGCAGCCGACTACCGCGTGATGAGCACCGTCGCCAAGATCGGTCTGCCGGAAGTCAAGCTGGGTATCTACCCGGGCTTCGGCGGCACCGTGCGCCTGCCGCGCATCATTGGTACCGATAACGCCATCGAGTGGATCGCCTCCGGCAAAGAAAACCGTGCCGAAGACGCCCTGAAAGTCGGCGCCGTCGACGCCGTAGTCACTCCCGAGCTGCTGCCGGCCGCTGCCCTGGACCTGATCAAGCGCGCTATCTCCGGCGAGCTGGACTTCAAGGCCAAGCGTCAACCCAAGCTGGAAAAGCTGAAGCTCAACGCCATCGAGCAGATGATGGCCTTCGAGACCGCCAAGGGCTTCGTCGCTGGCCAGGCCGGTCCGAACTACCCGGCCCCGGTAGAAGCCATCAAGACCATCCAGAAAGCCGCCAACTTCGGCCGCGATAAAGCTCTGGAAGTGGAAGCTGCCGGTTTCGTGAAGCTGGCCAAGACTTCGGTTGCCACCAGCCTGATCGGCCTGTTCCTGAACGATCAGGAACTGAAGAAAAAGGGCAAGCAGTACGACGAAGCTGCCAAGGACGTAAAACTGGCTGCTGTACTCGGCGCTGGCATCATGGGTGGCGGCATCGCCTACCAGTCCGCTTCCAAAGGCACTCCGATCCTTATGAAGGATATCCGCGAAGAGGGTATCCAGATGGGTCTGCAGGAAGCTTCCAAGCTGCTCGGCAAGCGCGTCGAGAAGGGCCGCATGAAGCCCGAGAAGATGGCTGAAGCCCTGAACGCCATCCGCCCGACCATGTCCTACGGCGATTTCGGCAATGTCGACATCGTTGTGGAAGCCGTGGTTGAGAACCCGAAGGTCAAGCACGCCGTGCTGGCTGAAGTGGAAGGCCACGTTCGCGAAGACGCCATCATCGCTTCCAACACCTCCACCATCTCCATCAGCTACCTGGCCCAGGCCCTGAAGCGTCCGGAGAACTTCGTCGGCATGCACTTCTTCAACCCCGTGCACATGATGCCGCTGGTTGAAGTGATCCGTGGCGAGAAGTCCAGCGAAGTGGCAGTCGCCACCACCGTTGCCTACGCCAAGAAAATGGGCAAGAACCCGATCGTGGTCAACGACTGCCCCGGCTTCCTGGTCAACCGCGTGCTGTTCCCGTACTTCGGCGGCTTCGCCAAGCTGCTGGAACTGGGCGTCGACTTCGTTCGCATCGACAAGATCATGGAGAAGTTCGGCTGGCCCATGGGCCCGGCGTACCTGTCCGACGTAGTCGGCATCGACACCGGCCACCACGGCCGCGATGTAATGGCCGAAGGCTTCCCGGATCGTATGGCTGTGGAAGGCAAGACCGCCGTCGACGTGATGTACGACGCCAACCGCCTGGGCCAGAAGAATGGCAAGGGCTTCTACGCCTACGAAATGGACAAGCGCGGCAAGCCGAAGAAGGTTTCCGACCCGGTCGCCTACGAAGTGCTGAAGCCGATCGTCAAGGAGCAGCGTGAGCTGACCGACGAAGACATCATCAACTTCATGATGATTCCGCTGTGCCTGGAAACCGTGCGCTGCCTGGAAGACGGCATCGTATCGACCGCTGCCGAGGCCGACATGGGCCTGATCTACGGCATCGGCTTCCCGCCCTTCCGCGGTGGTGCGCTGCGTTACATCGACAGCATTGGCGTAGCCGAGTTCGTGGCCATCGCCGACAAGTACGCTGACCTGGGCGCGCTGTACCACCCGACCGCCAAGCTTCGCGAAATGGCCAAGAACGGCCAGAAGTTTTTCGGCTAATTGAGCGAGAGTGAAGAATATGAGCCTGAATCCTAGAGATGCAGTCATTGTCGACTTCGGCCGCACCCCGATGGGTCGCTCCAAGGGTGGCATGCACCGCAATACCCGTGCCGAAGACATGTCGGCACACCTGATCAGCAAGCTGCTGGAACGCAACACCAAGGTCGACCCGGCGGAGGTCGAGGACGTGATCTGGGGCTGCGTGAACCAGACCCTGGAGCAGGGCTGGAACATCGCGCGCATGGCGTCGCTGATGACCCAGATCCCTCACGCCAGCGCCGGCCAGACCGTCAGCCGTCTGTGCGGTTCTTCCATGAGCGCCCTGCACACCGCCGTGCAGGCCATCCAGACCGGAAACGGCGACGTGTTCGTGGTCGGTGGCGTGGAGCACATGGGCCACGTTGGCATGATGCACGGCGTAGACCCGAACCCGCACATGTCCCTGTACGCCGCCAAGGCGTCCGGCATGATGGGCCTGACTGCCGAAATGCTCGGCAAGATGCACGGCATCAGCCGTGAAGCCCAGGACCAGTTCGGCCTGCGTTCGCACCAGTTGGCCCACAAGGCTACCGTCGAAGGCAAGTTCAAGGATGAAATCATCCCGATGCAGGGCTACGACGAGAACGGCTTCCTGAAGGTGTTCGACTTCGACGAAACCATTCGTCCGGAGACCACCCTGGAAAGCCTGGCCAACCTGAAGCCGGCGTTCAACCCGAAAGGTGGCACCGTTACCGCGGGTACTTCTTCGCAGATCACTGACGGCGCTTCCTGCATGATCGTGATGAGCGCCCAGCGCGCCCAGGACCTGGGTATCCAGCCGATGGCCGTTGTTCGCGCCATGGCGGTTGCCGGTGTCGACCCGGCGATCATGGGTTACGGCCCGGTTCCGTCCACCCAGAAAGCGCTCAAGCGCGCCGGCCTGACCATGGACGACATCGATTTCGTCGAGCTCAACGAAGCCTTCGCCGCCCAGGCCCTGCCGGTGCTGAAGGACCTCAAGCTCCTCGACAAGATGGAACAGAAGGTCAACCTGCACGGCGGCGCCATCGCCCTGGGTCATCCGTTCGGCTGTTCCGGTGCCCGTATCTCCGGCACCCTGCTGAACGTGATGAAGCAGAACGGCGGTACCTTCGGCGTGTCCACCATGTGCGTGGGCCTCGGCCAAGGCATCACCACCATCTTCGAGCGCGTGTGAGTCCTCTCGGCGCGCAAGAGAGATGAAGAAACCGGGGCCCCGTGCCCCGGTTTTTGCTTTTATGTGGAGATACTTCGCAGGAATTTTCATGCAAGGGCTGGCTTCATGCCGAATCACACGGCACCATGCGCAACCTTTGCGGGATAGCCTGCATTCATCACTGTGAGGCAACCATGCGCCTGCAACCGGGTCTCTATCGTCACTACAAGGGTCAGCAGTACCGTGTCATCGGTATTGCGCGGCATTCCGAGACGGAGGAGGAACTGGTGGTTTACCAGGCCCTCTACGGCGAATACGGCCTTTGGGTACGCCCACTCAGCATGTTCACCGAAACGGTTCAGGTGAACGGCGAGCAGATTGCGCGCTTCGCTCTGGTGAGTGCCGAGCCGGACCCCTTCCCGCAGCCCTGAGGGGCTAGGGGCAGCCAGGGGCGCGCTTGACCGCGCCGCGCTGGCCACTATATATAGCGGTGCCGCGACAGGCGGCTCCCGCCTTTTACATATTTCATTCAGGAACACACCGATCCATGGGCAAATCGCTGGTCATCGTGGAATCCCCGGCCAAGGCCAAGACCATCAACAAGTACCTGGGCAACCAGTACGTGGTGAAGTCGAGCATCGGCCACATCCGTGACCTTCCCACCAGCGGTTCGACCAGTGCCGCCAAGGAACCGGCCAAGCGTGGCAAGACCGCCGGCGAAGCGCCGGTCCTGTCCGCCAAGGAAAAGGCCAAGCGCCAACTGGTTGCGCGCATGGGCGTTGATCCCGAACACGGCTGGAAGGCGAAGTACGAGATCCTTCCTGGCAAGGAAAAGGTGATCGAGGAACTGCGCCGTCTGGCCAAGGATGCCGACACCATCTATCTCGCAACCGACTTGGACCGCGAAGGGGAGGCCATCGCCTGGCACCTGCGGGAATCCATCGGTGGCGATGACAGCCGCTATAAGCGCGTGGTGTTCAACGAAATCACCAAGAAGGCCATCCAGGAAGCCTTCTCCCAACCCGGCGATCTCGATATCAACCGCGTTAACGCCCAGCAGGCGCGTCGCTTCCTCGATCGCGTGGTGGGCTACATGGTCTCGCCGCTGCTCTGGCAGAAGATCGCCCGTGGCTTGTCCGCCGGCCGTGTGCAGTCGGTTGCAGTGAAACTGGTGGTGGAGCGCGAGCGCGAAATCCGCGCCTTCGTACCCGAAGAGTACTGGGAAGTGCACGCCGACCTCGGTACCGCCAAGGGCGCCAAGGTCCGCTTCGAAGTGGCCCGGGAGAACGGCGAGGCTTTCAAGCCGCTGAACGAGGCCCAGGCCATGGCGGCGCTGGAGAAGCTCAAGGCTTCCAGCTACACCGTTGCCAAGCGTGAGGACAAGCCGACTTCCAGTCGCCCGTCCGCGCCCTTCATTACTTCCACCCTGCAGCAGGCCGCGAGCAATCGCCTGGGCTTCGGGGTGAAGAAGACCATGATGATGGCCCAGCGCCTCTATGAGGCCGGCTACATCACCTATATGCGTACCGACTCGACCAACCTCTCGGCCGACGCCATCACCATGGTGCGTGGCTTCATCGAGGGCGAGTTCGGCCAGAAATACCTGCCGTCCAAGCCAAACGTCTATTCCAGCAAGGAAGGCGCCCAGGAGGCGCACGAGGCCATTCGCCCGTCCGACGTCAATCTGCGCCCCACCCAGCTGTCTGGCATGGAGCGTGATGCTGAGCGCCTGTACGACCTGATCTGGCGCCAGTTCGTGGCTTGCCAGATGCCGCCGGCCGAGTATCTGTCCACCAGCGTCAGCGTTAACGCCAGCAAGTTCGAGCTGCGCGCCAAGGGCCGCATTCTCAAGTTCGACGGTTACACCCGCGTCCTGCCGCAGCAGAGCAAGCCGGGCGAGGACGATGTCCTGCCGGAAATGAGCGAGGGCGAACTGCTCGAGCTGCTCAAGCTGGAACCCAGCCAGCACTTCACCAAGCCGCCGGCGCGCTACTCCGAAGCCAGCCTGGTCAAGGAGCTGGAAAAACGAGGCATTGGCCGTCCCTCCACTTACGCGGCGATCATCTCCACCATTCAGGAGCGTGGCTACGTCACGGTGCACAACCGCCGTTTCTACGCGGAGAAGATGGGCGACATCGTTACCGAGCGCCTGAACGAAAGCTTCGCCAACCTGATGGACTACGGCTTCACCGCCGGCATGGAAGAGCATCTGGACAATGTCGCCCAGGGCGAGCGCGACTGGAAGCACCTGCTGGACGAGTTCTACGGCGACTTCAGGAAGAAGCTGGAGCTTGCCGAAGGTACTGACAAGGGCATGCGCGCCAACCAGCCGACGCTGACCGACATTCCCTGCCGCGAGTGCGGTCGTCCGATGATGATCCGTACCGCCTCGACCGGGGTGTTCCTCGGTTGCTCGGGCTACAGTCTGCCGCCGAAGGAGCGCTGCAAGGCCACCATCAACCTCGTGCCGGGTGACGAAATCGCTGCGGACGACGAGGGTGAATCGGAATCCCGCGTGCTGCGTGGCAAGCATCGCTGCCCGATTTGCGCGACTGCGATGGATGCCTATCTGCTGGATGAAACCCGCAAACTGCATATCTGCGGCAACAACCCGGATTGCTCGGGTTACGAGATCGAGCAAGGCCAGTACCGCATCAAGGGCTACGAAGGTCCGAGCCTGGAGTGCGATAAGTGCGGTAGTGAGATGCAGCTCAAGACCGGTCGTTTCGGCAAGTTCTTCGGCTGCACCAACGCCAGCTGCAAGAACACCCGCAAGCTGTTGAAGAGCGGCGAGGCTGCACCGCCGAAGATCGATCCGATCCGCATGCCGGAGCTGAAGTGCGAGAAGGTCGACGACATCTATGTGCTTCGTGATGGCGCTTCCGGCCTGTTCCTGGCCGCCAGCCAGTTCCCGAAGAACCGGGAAACCCGTGCGCCACTGGTGCAGGAACTGATCCCGCACAAGGATGAGCTGGACGCGAAGTATCACTACCTGCTCGACGCGCCGAAGAAGGACCCTGAGGGTCGTCCGGCGGTGATTCGCTTCAGTCGCAAGACCAAGGAGCAGTACGTGCAGACCGAGGTCGAGGGCAAGCCCACTGGCTGGCGCGCCTTCTTCGATGGCGGCAAGTGGAAAGTCGAAGACAAGCGCTGACCGGCTGCAGCGCGCCCGGCACCGGGCGCGCATATACTGCCCGAATCACCTGTGGAGGGTGCCGTCATGGCCCACGAGCTTTATACCCGCACCAACCAGAAGATCTTCTTCGCCGGCCTGTCGCTGGAATCCTGGCGCAAGGCGGAGGAGGGCAGGGCGATGAACGCCCAGGCGCTGGTGCAATCCGAGCGGGAAGCATCGCTCTTCCACCTCTACGGTGCGTTGCTCGGCTTGTGCCATGAGATCGCTGGTTACTACCGTCTTCCGGAAGCCAACGCTCCTCGCGTCGAATTACTGCTGACGCAAGAAGTGCTGGCTGCTGCCCCCAGTCCTGAGCTGGCTGAGCTGGTGGAGCTCGCCCAGCAGCGGGAAACCTGGTTGGCTGAACTCCTTGCTGCCTATTCCGCGCTGTTCCAGCCGCCGCAGGCGCCCAGGCAGGCCAAGGTTGATCCGACCTTGCCGCTGATTACTGCAGTCAGCTTGGAAGAGGAAGAGGCGCCGCTGTCGCGGGAGTGCCTTGAGGCGTGGAGGCAGAATCTGAAATCCCTCGCCTTGCGCTTCCGGGAAACGCTCAGCGAATGCTGATTTGATCGACGGGCTAGGGCGTGCTGGCGGCGCGCTGGTACAATGGCCGCTTTCGTGGAGATATGAACCTATGCCAACGTCCTTTCTGGAAATAGTCGAACTGCCTGACGGGCGCATCATCCTGCGCCGGGCCGAGGACGAGGAAGCATTGGTGACGCTGGATTTCTCCGCTGATGCCAAGGCGTTCCTTCAGGGGCACCATCTGGAAGTCGCCAAGGCCATGCTGAATGTTGGCGTTCAGATGGCTGGTCGTCTGGCCGAAGGTGATATGGACCATCACGAAGGTCCGCGCGTCCTGCATTGATCTCCGGAGCCGGATCTTCCGCTGATTCGGTTACCGTCTGATGTCACAGGGCCCAGGTCTTCCCTGTTCCCGGCGCTCAATCAACCCAACAGGATATTCAGGCTCTGTGCGCCGCCTTGGCGTGCGGCGTGAGCCAGTTGCTGCTTGGCCTTCTGCCCCAGGCGCAGCCAGCTGACGACGGTGTGGCTGCGGCCCAGCCGAAGGGCTTCGCAAGTCAGTTCGAGAGCACTTTGCTCGCCGCGTGGCTGCAGGATCAGGATGCGTTCCCGGTTGAGTCCGGATTCGCGCAGCCAGTCGCGGGTCAGGCCCGAGGGGGCGCCGATCAGCGTCAGCCAGCGGGCGTCCTGTTCCTCGCTTAATTCCCGCAATACCGAGGCCAGGAGGTTCCGGCAGTGCCCGGTGGCGCCGCGCAGGGATAGTTCGCTGAACGCTTCCGGCTCTTCCGGGCGCGGATCTTCGACCACTTCGGTCAGCATCGGTACCACGGGATTGGCCAGGATGGCGTCGTGAAACAGGGGAAGCTGGGACCGACCAAGCGACTGCGGGAACTGCATAACGCCTCCTTTAGCGGCGGATCACGCCGACACTCAAACCTTCAATCACCAGATCCTGTTCATCCAGGTTCACTTCGATGGGGGCGAACTCGGGGTTCTCGGCGATCAGCCAGACCTTTTCGCCTTCACGCTTGAAGCGCTTGACGGTGACTTCTTCGCCCAGGCGAGCAACGACCACCTGTCCGTTGCGGGCTTCGCGGGTGCTGTGTACGGCCAACAGATCGCCGTCATAGATACCGATATCTTTCATCGACATGCCGCGGACACGTAGCAGGTAGTCGGCGCGGGGATGGAAGAAGTCGGGGTTGATGCGGCAGGATTCTTCGATGTTCTGCTGGGCCAGAATCGGCGCGCCAGCAGCAACCCGGCCGATCACTGGAAGGCCATCGACTTCATTGTTGCCGGGTTCGAATCCGGGGATGCGAATGCCGCGAGAGGCGCCTGGCGTCATCTCGATTGCGCCCTTGCGGGCCAGGGCCTTGAGGTGCTCTTCGGCGGCATTGGGGGACTTGAAGCCAAGCTCCTGGGCAATTTCCGCGCGGGTCGGGGGGAAGCCGTTGTCTTCAAGGCAGCGCTTGATGAATGCGAGAATCTCGGCTTGGCGGGGCGTCAGTTTCAGCATGGTGGCGCTCTGTCTTTTTATACAGTGACTGGAATTATATACAGTGCTCCGGCCTTGGCAACGCTTCTTTTGCAAGGTTGGAAAGGCGAGGGGCTGACCAGTGGTCGGGAAAGTCATCTGGCCAGGGGAATGACCGTTGCGTCAGATAATGGTGAGCACGGCTTGACAAGCTGGCTGGCTGAAACGTATGTTTCAAACAAGTGTTTGTCAGGCGGAGGAGCCATGGCCCAGTCGGAAACCGTAGAACGCATTCTGGATGCTGCGGAACAGCTGTTCGCGGAGAAAGGCTTCGCCGAGACTTCGTTGCGCCTGATCACCAGCAAGGCCGGGGTCAACCTGGCGGCTGTGAACTATCACTTTGGCTCGAAGAAGGCGCTGATCCAGGCAGTCTTCTCGCGCTTTCTCGGTCCGTTCTGCCAGAGCCTAGAACGAGAGCTGGACCGCCGCCAATCCAAGGCGGAGAGCAAGGCCAGCCTCGAAGAACTGCTGGAAATGCTCGTCGAGCAGGCCCTGGCAGTAAAGCCCCGCAGTGGCAACGACCTATCAATCTTCATGCGCCTGCTCGGACTTGCATTCAGTCAGAGCCAGGGCCACCTGCGCAAGTACCTCGAAGAGGTTTACGGCAAGGTGTTCCGCCGCTACATGCTGCTGGTGAACGAATCCGCGCCCAGGGTGCCGCCGCTTGAGCTCTTCTGGCGCGTGCATTTCATGCTCGGCGCCGCGGCGTTCAGCATGTCGGGGATCAAGGCGCTGCGCGCGATGGCGGAAACCGACTTTGGCGTGAACACCTCCATCGAGCAGGTGATGCGACTGATGGTGCCGTTCCTGGCCGCCGGCATGCGTGCCGAAACCGGAGTCACCGACGACGCGTTGGCCAGTGCGGTGCTCAAGCCGCGCAACAAGGCGCCGGCAGCGTCCGCCAAGGCTTAATTCCACTTGGGCGCAGGCTGGCTGATCGGCTAAGCTTGCGG
This sequence comes from Pseudomonas sp. BN515, assembly GCF_029873155.1. Lineage (NCBI taxonomy): Bacteria > Pseudomonadati > Pseudomonadota > Gammaproteobacteria > Pseudomonadales > Pseudomonadaceae > Pseudomonas > Pseudomonas sp. BN515. The sequence goes on from NZ_SSOH01000071.1 coordinate 79,786, forward strand.
CCCATGCAAAACCTCGATCTCCTGCATATCTCCATCGCTGACCAGCAGCTCTATGGCTTCGCCAAGGGGCAGTTGGTGCTGCGCATGCCTGTCTCCACCGCCCTGAATGGCGCGGGCGAAACCAATGGTTCCAACTGCACACCCCGGGGATTGCACCAGATCCGCGCGCGCATTGGCGACGGCTTGCCCCTTGGTGCTGTCCTGCGTGGGCGGCGCTGGACCGGTGAGGTCTGGAATGCCGAGCTGCATCAGCGCTTTCCCGGAAGGGACTGGATTCTCACCCGCATCCTCTGGCTGAGCGGGTGCGAGCCTGGCCGCAATCGCCTCGGACGGGTGGATAGCTTCCGCCGCTATATCTATCTACACGGCACGCCGGACACTGAACCCATGGGTGTACCGCTATCCCATGGTTGCATTCGTCTGCGCAACGCGGACGTGCTGGAACTCTTCGATCGCGTGCCCGTCCACTGTGCGGTACGCATAGACGAAGCGCCTTGCCCGGACTGGGCGGCGGCACAACTCTTTTAAGGATTTTCCATGCAAGGTTCCCTGATGCTGGATATCGGTGGCACCTGGCTGACCGCCGAGGATCGGCAGATCCTCCGTCAGCCGGAAGTCGCCGGTCTGATCATCTTTGCCCGCAACATCGAAAGCCCGCGCCAGGTGCGTGAGCTCTGTGCTTCCATCCGCGCTGTTCGCCCCGATCTAATCCTCGCGGTCGACCAGGAAGGCGGCCGCGTGCAGCGCCTGCGCCAAGGCTTCCTGCGCCTGCCCGCCATGCGTGCCCTTGCCGACAACGACAACGCCGAGCAGTTGGCGGAGCAGTGTGGCTGGTTGATGGCGACCGAAGTGCTCGCCGTTGGCCTGGACATCAGCTTCGCCCCGGTTCTGGACCTCGACCACCAGCGCAGTGCAGTAGTCGGCAGCCGCGCGTTCGAAGGCGACCCGGAGCGCGCCGCGCGCCTGGCGGGTGCCTTCATCCGTGGCCTGCGTCAGGCTGGCATGGCCGCTACCGGCAAACACTTCCCCGGCCACGGCTGGGCGGAGGCCGACTCCCATGTGGCCATCCCTACCGACGAGCGCAGCCTGGAGCAGATTCGCCAGAGCGACCTGGTTCCCTTTGCCCGTCTGGCTTCCGAGCTGGACGGCATGATGCCGGCGCACGTGATTTATCCGCAGGTGGATAATCAGCCCGCCGGCTTCTCCCGGCGCTGGCTGCAGGAAATCCTGCGCGGCGAGCTGAAATTCTCCGGCGTCATCTTCAGTGATGATCTCTCCATGGCGGGCGCCCATGTGGTGGGCGATGCCGCCGAGCGTATCGAAGCGGCGCTGACCGCCGGTTGCGACATGGGGCTGGTATGCAACGACCGTGCTTCGGCCGAGCTGGCCCTGGCACGTCTGCAGCGTCTCGGCGCCAAGCCGCCGGCCAGCCTGGCGCGGATGCGCCGTCGCGCCTTCCCAGGCACCGAATACCGCCAGGATCCCCGCTGGCTGCAGGCCGTTGCGGCTCTGCGCGATGCTCAGTTGATCGATTGAGGAACCGACATGACCGTCTACGCCATTATTGGTGGAACAGGCCTGACCCAGCTCGAAGGCCTGAGCATGAAAGCCCTGCTCAACCCTGAAACGCCCTACGGCGCGCCGTCGGCAGGCATTGTCCATGGCTCATACGCCGGGCATGACGTGCTGTTCCTGGCCCGTCACGGTCATCCGCACCGGATTCCGCCTCATCAGGTGAACTATCGCGCCAACCTCTGGGCCCTCAGACATGCTGGTGCCCAGGCGGTAATTGCGGTGAACGCGGTGGGCGGCATCCATCCGGCCATGGGGAGCGGCCACCTGGTTGTGCCGCATCAGGTGATCGACTACACCCACGGGCGTATCGGTACCTTCTTCGAGGGCGACCTGGATCACGTCACCCATATCGATTTCAGCCATCCCTATGACGAAGAACTGCGTGCCCGACTGCTGGCGGCCCTGAACGCCTGCGACTTCCCGCACAGTGATTTTGGCGTCTATGGCTGCACCCAAGGCCCGCGCCTGGAAACCGTGGCTGAGATCGCCCGCCTGGAGCGCGACGGCTGCGACATCGTCGGCATGACCGGCATGCCGGAGGCGGCCCTGGCGCGTGAGTTGAACCTGCCTTATGCCTGCCTGTCGCTGGTGGTCAATCCTGCCGCCGGCAAATCCGACGGCATCATCACCATGGCCGAGATCGAGGCCGCCTTGGCCGAGGGCATCGGCAAGGTGCGTAGCGTCCTGGCTCACGTGCTGAAAGGCTGAGGCCTTTCAGCCGTTGGCGTGCTGAATCACAAGTGAGTCAGCACGCCTCAAAGGCGGCCTGTTCCACCTTGGCGCTTCAGGTGAAACGGGGCAGGGGGGCGAAGAGGGCATCGATGTCTTCTTCGGCCAATCGCCAGCCCTCCTTCTCGCGACCGTTCAGAATGCCTCGTGCTAGCGCCGCCTTCTGCGCCTGCAACTGCTGGATCTTCTCTTCCACCGTTCCCCGCGAAATCAGCCGATAGACGAAAACCGGCTTGTCCTGGCCGATGCGATAGGCGCGGTCGGTTGCCTGGCGTTCCACTGCCGGGTTCCACCAGGGGTCGTAGTGGATCACCGTGTCGGCGGCGGTGAGGTTGAGGCCGGTGCCGCCTGCCTTGAGGCTGATCAGGAACAGCGGAACCTCGCCATTCTGGAAGCGCTGCACCGGCGTGCGCCGGTCGCGGGTATCGCCGGTGATCTGCACATAGTCGATGCTGCGCTTGCGCAGCTCGTCCTCGATCAGGGCGAGCATGCTGGTGAACTGGGAGAACAGCAGCACCTTGCGTCCCTCGGCGATCAGTTCCTCCAGCATTTCCATCAGGCTGTCCAGCTTGCCTGAGCTGCTGCCGCGCGTGCGGGTGTCGCTCTCTTCGATCAGGCGGGTGTCGCAGCACACCTGGCGCAGCTTCAGCAGGGCTTCAAGGATCACGATCTGGCTGCGTGCGAGGCCCTTGCGGTCGATCTCGTCGCGCACCTTGTGATCCATCGCCAGCCGTACGGTTTCATACAGGTCGCGCTGGCGGTCGCTGAGTTCGACCCATTGGGTAATTTCGCTCTTGGCCGGTAGCTCGGTGGCCACCGCTTCCTTGCTGCGACGCAGCAGAAAGGGCTTGAGGCGCGCATTGAGATGGGCGAGGCGGGTGGCGTCGCCGTGTTTTTCGATGGGATTGCGGTAATTGCGCAGGAAGCTCTGGCTGTCCCCGAGCCAGCCCGGCATCAGGAAATGGAAGAGCGACCAGAGTTCGCCCAGATGATTCTCCAGCGGCGTACCGGTGAGGCAGAGCCGTTGGCGGGCTTCCAGCTGGCGCGCCGCCTGGGCCGCCTTGCTGGTGGGGTTCTTGATGAATTGCGCTTCGTCGAGGATCAACAGGTGCAGCGGCAGTTCGGCGAAATGCTCCAGATCCCGGGGGAGTAGCGCGTAGGTGGTGAGCAGCAGGTCGTGCTCTGCCATCTGCTCGAACGCCTTCTTGCGGCCGGGGCCGTGCAGGGCAAGCACGCGCAGGTCCGGTGCGAAGCGCTCCGCCTCGTCGAGCCAGTTCGGAATGAGGCTGGTGGGCATGACCACCAGGGCCGGCCGATCGAGGCGGCCGCTCTCCTTTTCCAGCAGCAGATGGGCAAGTGTTTGCAGGGTCTTGCCCAGGCCCATGTCGTCACCCAGGATGCCGCCGGCGTTGACGTCCCTCAGGGTTTGCAGCCAGGCAAGGCCCTCCAACTGGTAATGACGGAGTTCGGCATTCAGGCCCTTGGGTGGAGTGATAGTGACCGTGCCGCTGTCGCGCAGCTTGCGCGCCAGCTCGCGTAGCTCGTCGCCGCCCTGCCAGTGCAGGTCGAGGCCTTCCAGCTGACTCAGTCGCGCGGCATCGGGTCGGGACAGGCGCAGGCTCTGGGTCGGATCCTGGTCGCGCTGGTAGAGCTCGCCCAAGGTGGTCAGCACCGGCTTGAGGCGGGAAAACGGCAGCATCACCTGTAGCGGGCGGCCATCGACGGCACGCGTGGCATCCAGCTGCAGTCGCAACTGGTCGTCGTCCTTGCGTCGTTGCAGGTTCTGCGGGTCGAGCAATTCGGGGTTGCGCTGGATCAGGCGCAGGAGAACCGGCAGCAGGCTGATGCGACGGCCCTCGACGACGATACCCAGTTCCAGGTCGAACCACTCGCGGCCCGGCGCCTCGTCGACTTCGGCGTACCAGCCTTCCACCTGGGTAAGGTCGAACTGGAAACCTGGGCGAATATCGATTTTCCAGCCCTGTTCGCGCAGTGCCGGCAGTTGTTCGCGCATGAAGTGCAGCCACTGCTCGTCGCTGGGCAGCTCGAACATTTCCGCACTGTTGGCAGGAAGCGCCAGGCTTTGCCGCAGGGCCTCCTTGAATCCGAGTTGGCGCAGGACATCACGCCAGGCCTGTTCGGCTCGGGGATGGCGGGCGATGGATAGACGTTCGCCGTTGCTGCGGTGATGCAGCCGCTCCGGTTTCGTCGTCTTGCCATGAATCTGTGCGCTGCCGTATTCGAAGATCAGGCCGGCGCGATGCTGCTGGCTGCCCACCATGCGCCCACTGCGCAGGTCGTACTGGCTCTGGGCGTGACTGCCGAGGATCAGGTGCGGCAGCGGCTGCAGGTCGTCTACCAGGCGCTCGGTCGGGGGCGGTGGCGGCTGCCAGCCGTCGGCGGGCTGCGCCAGTAAGACCATGATGGCGGCGACGCAGTGTTTGCAGTTGTAGTTCACCGGGCAGCTGCAATTGCCGACCACGCCCAGGCCTTTGGGGGCGAGTCGGATTCGCTGCGTGTAGAAGTGGCCTTCGGAGCCTTCGCAACTGGTCTCGATGGCCTTGTCGCTCAGGCTGAGCAGCCGGATGCGGTCTTCCGTGGCGTATTTGAGGCCACGGGAAATGGCGCCTGGATCGAAGTCCAGGCGCCAGTCCAGTTGCCTCAGTTGGTCGAGCAGGGCACTCATGGTGCCTTAGAGCGGGCTGACGCGGATCAGGATGCCCAGGTTGCCGTGGTCGAGAAAGGTCAGTTCTCCGTTCTTCAGCCGGGTGCCCTGACGCAGGCGCTCGCTGCTGCTGATCAGGCCGCTGCCGTCGAACTGGTTGATCCAGAAGTCGGCCTGGGCATCGACGCTGCGATCGAGAGTGAGTGCCAGGGTGCCTTCCACCGGGTAATGGCCGAGCTGCTGTTCGCCGGAGGTCACCGAGACCATGTTCGGAGTGGCGGACAGGTTCTGCGACCAGGCCTTGTGCAGCAGCACTTCGTAACCGGCGTTGGGATTGAGCTTCGCCGCTTCGCCGTCCAGCGCGGTTCCGCGCTCGTTGCCTTCGATGGACTGGCTGCCCGCGGCCCAGTCGTCCGGCGCCGGCTGGCTGGCGGGAATCGGATCGCCGGACTGGCGGAAGATGATCATTTCCACCGAATAGAGGCCGTCGGCGAAAGCTGCGGGGGTCAGCAGGGCGAGCAGCAGGGCGAAGTTACGAATGGCACGCATGGGTTGTTCCTTATAGGGGCAATCATTCCGCAGACTACTGCGGGGTCAGGCGTTCGAACAGGGCTTCGAGGGTGTTGAAGCGTTCTTCCGGGCGCTCCATGGGCACCTGGAACTTGAACAGGGTGGCGCCTTCGAACTTGTAGCGCTTGGGCTGGCCCTGGATCAGCTTGATCAATACCAGCGGGTCGACGCAGGTGTCGGCGGCGAACTCGATGCGGCCACCTTGCGGGCCGGCATCGACCTTCTTGATGCCGAGCTTCTCCGCCTGCAGCTTGAGGAGTGTCAGACGCACCAGGTGCTTGCTGGGTTCGGGCAGCAGGCCGAAGCGGTCGATCATCTCCACCTGCAGTTCCTTCAGGCCGTCTTCGTCCGCAGCCGAGGCGATGCGCTTGTACAGGATCAGGCGTGCGTGGACGTCGGGCAGGTAATCCTCGGGGATCAGCGCCGGAACCCGCAGGTTGATTTCCGGCCCGCCACCCAGGGGTTGTTCCAGGTTGGGCTGTTCGCCCTTGCGGATGGCCTTCACCGCGCGTTCGAGCATTTCCATGTAGAGGGTGAAGCCGACGGCCTGGATCTGGCCGCTCTGGCCGTCGCCGAGGAGTTCGCCGGCGCCACGGATTTCCAGGTCATGGGTGGCCAGCACGAAACCGGCGCCCAGGTCCTGGGCGTTGGCGATGGCTTCCAGGCGCTTCTCGGCGTCCGGGGTCATCTGCTTGCGTGGCGGCGTCAGCAGGTAGGCGTATGCCTGGTGGTGGCTGCGGCCGACGCGACCGCGCAGCTGGTGAAGCTGGGCCAGGCCGAACTTGTCGGCACGCTCGATGACGATGGTGTTGGCACTGGGCACGTCGATGCCGGTTTCGATGATGGTCGAGGCCACCAGCACGTTGAAGCGCTTGTGGTAGAAGTCGCTCATCACCTGTTCGAGTTCGCGTTCGCGCATCTGGCCGTGGCCGACGGCGATGCGCGCCTCGGGCACCAGTTCGGCCAGCTCGGCGGCGCATTTCTCGATGGTCGCTACCTCGTTGTGCAGGTAGTAGACCTGGCCACCGCGCAGCAGCTCGCGGAGCAGCGCTTCCTTGATCGCGGTTTTCTGCCTTTCCATCACAAAGGTGCGTACCGACAGCCGGCGCGCCGGCGGCGTGGCAATGATGGACAGGTCGCGCATGCCGGCCACGGCCATGTTCAGCGTTCGCGGAATGGGCGTGGCGGTGAGGGTGAGGATATCCACCTCGCTGCGCAGGGACTTCAGCTGTTCCTTCTGGCGCACGCCGAAGCGATGTTCTTCGTCGATGATGGCAAGGCCCAGGTTCTTGAAGCGCACGTCATCCTGCAGCAGCTTGTGGGTGCCGATGATGATGTCGATCTTGCCTTCGGACAGCTGCTGCGCCGCGCCTTCCACTTCCTTGGCCGACTTGAAGCGGCTCATCACTTCCACTGTTACCGGCCAGTCGGCGAAGCGATCGCGGAAGCTGTTGTAGTGCTGCTGGGCGAGGAGGGTGGTGGGCACCAGTACGGCGACCTGCTTGCCGCTGTGCACCGCGACGAAGGCGGCGCGCATGGCGACTTCGGTCTTGCCGAAGCCGACGTCGCCACACACCAGGCGATCCATGGGTTTGGGCGCGAGCATGTCGGCCAGCACGGCTTCGATGGCGGCCTGCTGGTCCGGGGTTTCCTCAAAGGGGAAGCCGGCGGAGAAGGTGGCGTAGTCGGCCTTCGGATCCTTGAAGGCATAACCTTCGCGGGCGGCGCGGCGGGCGTAGATGTCCAGCAGTTCGGCGGCGACGTCACGGACCTGTTCGGCGGCCTTGCGCTTGGCCTTCTGCCAGGCTTCCGAGCCCAGGCGATGCAAGGGCGCCAGGGCGTCGTCGCTGCCGGTATAGCGGGCGATCAGGTGCAGGCTGGCCACCGGCACGTAGAGCTTGGCTTCCTCGGCGTACTGCAGGGCGAGGAATTCGGCGGCCTGGCCGTCGATTTCCAGGGTGATCAGGCCCAGGTAGCGGCCAACACCGTGGTCGATGTGCACCACGGGCGCGCCTTCGCGCAGCTCGGCAAGGTTCTTGATCACGTTGTCGCCGGCGTCGCTGCGGCGTTCGCGGCGGCGACGCTGCATCACCCGTTGGCCGAACAGCGGGCTTTCGGCGATCAGCGCCAGGCCCGGGTCGTCCAGCAACAGCCCCTCATCCAGCGGCGCGATGGTGATGGCCAGGCGCTCGGAGCTGGCGACGAAGTCCGGCCAACCGTCCACCTCCTGCGGACGCAGCTTGAGGCGGGCGAGCATTTCCAGCAGCACTTCGCGGCGGCCGGCGGATTCGGCGCTGAACAGCACGCGACCGGGAAACTCCTCGATGAAGCGACGCAGCGCTGCCATCGGCTCGGTGGCCTTGGCCTGGATGGCAAGATCCGGCAGGGCGCGGGCGGAGAAGCGTTCGCGGCCGACGCCCGGCTCGACGTCTTCCTGGCTCAGAACCAGGCGGGGCGAGCCTTTCAGGCGGGCGAAGCAGTCTTCCACCGGGAGGAACAGTTCGGCGGGCGGCACCAGCGGGCGTTCCGGGTCGACGCGGCGTTCCTCGTAGCGGCTGCGGACGTCAGTCCAGAACTGCTCGGCGGCTTGCTCGATGCCAGGCAGGGAGAACACCTGGGTGTCCGCTGGCAGGTAGTCGAACAGGGTCGCCGACTCTTCGAAGAACAGCGGCAGGTAGTACTCGATACCCGCCGGCGTGATGCCGCTGGCCAGATCCTGGTAAATGGGGCAGCGACGGAAGTCGACGTCGAAGCGCTCGCGGAAGCGACCACGGAAATCGGTGACGGCCTTCTTGTCCAGCGGGAACTCGCGGGCCGGCAGCAGGCGGATGGACTCCACCTTGTCCACCGAGCGCTGGGTTTCCGGGTCGAAGGTGCGCAGGGTTTCGATCTCGTCATCGAACAGGTCGATGCGATAGGGCAGGTCGCTGCCCATGGGGAACAGGTCGATCAGGGCGCCGCGGACGGCGAACTCGCCGTGTTCGTACACCGTGTCCACGCAACGGTAGCCGGCAGCCTCGAAGCGCAGTCGCATCTGCTCCACATCGAGCTTCTGGCCGACGTCCAGCACCAGGCTGGAACCCAGCAGGAAGCGTGTGGGCGCCAGTCGGTGCAGGGCGGTGGTGATGGGCACCACCAGTACGCCGCGCTTGACCTCGGGCAGCCGGTAAAGGGTGTCGACGCGCTGGGAAATGATGTCCTGGTGCGGCGAGAACAGGTCGTAGGGCAGGGTTTCCCAGTCGGGGAAGTGCAGGACGTCCAGGTCCGGGGCGAAGAAACCCAGTTCCTGCTCCAGGCGCTCGGCAGTCTGACTGTCGGCGGTCAGCAGCAGGGTGAACCGCTTGCCGGCGCTGGCGGCTTCGGCAATAGCCAGGCTCAGGGCGGCACCGGGCAGATTGCCCCAATGTTGCTTGCCGGCGGCGGAGGGAAGAGGCGGAAGGCGCAGTACGGACACGGGCAAGGTGGCTCCGGTCGGAAAAAGATCGGCGGATTGTAACTATCCCGACTAGCGGATGTCAGTGTTGGGCCCGCTGCTGATTGCCGGCGCCTGCGTGCGCCGTCATAATGTAGCCCCTTTTTTCATCCCCTACATGTGGAAGGTACTGCCCGTGACTCAGAAGCCCGACCAGTGTCTCGGTGAATGGATCGATCGTGAAGCCCTCGCGGAAGCCATGATTCCGATGATTGGCCAGCTGTATCGCAACAACAATGTTGTGACTTCGATCTATGGCCGTGGCCTGATCAACCGCTCCGTGATCGCCATCCTCAAGGCCCACCGCTTTGCTCGTCACCGCCTCGCGGATGAAGCCGAGCTGTCGGTTCACGAAACCTTCCCGATCCTCAAGGCCATGAGCGAGCTCAAGCTGGGCGCCGCTTCCGTGGACCTGGGCAAGATGGTTGCCAAGTTCAAGGCCGAAGGTAATGGCCGCAGCATCGAGCAGTTCACCAAGGACGAGCTGGCCGACGTGGTTGGCAAGCAGAACGGCGCTGCCCGCGAAGGCACCGACGTCGTCCTGTACGGCTTTGGCCGCATCGGCCGCCTGCTGGCGCGCATCCTGATCGAGAAGACCGGTGGTGGCGACGGCCTGCGCCTGCGCGCCATCGTCGTCCGCAAGGGCGCCGAGAACGACCTGGTCAAGCGTGCCAGCCTGCTGCGCCGTGACTCCGTACACGGTCCGTTCGACGGCACCATCGTCATCGACGAAGAAAACAACACCCTGACCGCCAACGGCAACCTGATCCAGGTGATCTACTCCAACGATCCCGCCTCGATCGACTACACCGCCTACGGCATCAAGAACGCCCTGCTGGTCGACAACACCGGCAAATGGCGTGACGCCGACGGCCTGGCCCAGCACCTGAAGTGCCCGGGTATCGACCGCGTCGTGCTGACCGCTCCGGGCAAGGGTGCTCTGAAGAACATCGTTCACGGCATCAACCACGGCGACATCACTGCCGACGACAAGATCGTCTCCGCCGCTTCCTGCACCACCAACGCCATCGTGCCGGTGCTGAAGGCAGTCAACGATCAGTTCGGCATCGTCAACGGCCACGTCGAAACCGTTCACTCGTACACCAACGACCAGAACCTGATCGACAACTTCCACAAGGGCAGCCGTCGCGGCCGCAGCGCTCCGCTGAACATGGTGATCACCGAGACCGGTGCCGCCACCGCCGCCGCCAAGGCCCTGCCGGTGCTGAAGGGCAAGCTGACCGGCAACGCCATCCGCGTTCCGACGCCGAACGTCTCCATGGCGATCCTGAACCTGAACCTGGAGAAGGCCACCAGCCGCGACGAGATCAACGAATACCTGCGCCAGGCGGCCATGCATTCGGATCTGCACAAGCAGATCGATTACGTCTCCTCCCAGGAAGTGGTGTCCTCCGACTTCGTCGGTTCCCGCCACGCCGGTGTGGTCGATGCTGAAGCCACCATCTGCAACGACAACCGCGTTGTCCTGTACGTCTGGTACGACAACGAGTTCGGTTACAGCTGCCAGGTAGTGCGCGTGATGGAAGACATGGCAGGCGTGAATCCGCCGTCCTTCCCTCAGTAAGTTGTGATCTGTGAAAAACGGGAGCTCTCGGGCTCCCGTTTTTCATTTTTACGTCTGTAATCGGATAACAAGAATCGCTTGGGGATTACCCAGATGGAAGGACATCACCTTCACCAGGGGCCGCTCAAAAGGGGCCTGAAAAACCGCCACATCCAGCTAATCGCGCTGGGCGGCGCCATCGGTACCGGCCTGTTCCTGGGCTCGGCCGGGGTGCTCAAGTCGGCGGGACCGTCGATGATTCTCGGCTACGCCATTGCCGGCTTCTTCGCATTCCTGATCATGCGTCAGCTCGGCGAGATGATCGTCGAAGAACCCGTGGCCGGCTCCTTCAGCCACTTCGCCCACAAGTACTGGGGCGGCTATGCGGGCTTCCTCTCCGGCTGGAACTACTGGGTGCTGTACGTCCTGGTGGGCATGGCCGAGCTGACAGCCGTGGGCAAGTACATCCAGTTCTGGTGGCCGGAGGTTCCCACCTGGGTGTCGGCGGCGGTGTTTTTCGTGCTGATCAACCTGATCAACCTGGCCAACGTGAAGGTCTTCGGTGAGGCGGAATTCTGGTTCGCCCTGATCAAGGTGGTGGCCATCATCGGCATGATCATCCTGGGTATCTACCTGCTGGTCAGCGGCACTGGCGGTGAGCAGGCGGCGGTGAGCAACCTCTGGAGCCACGGCGGTTTCTTCCCCAACGGCCTTGAAGGCCTGGTGATGGTGTTGGCCATCATCATGTTCTCCTTCGGTGGCCTGGAATTGATCGGCATTACCGCTGCTGAAGCCAGCGAGCCGAAGAAGGTGATTCCCAAGGCCGTCAACCAGGTCATCTACCGCATCCTGATTTTCTACATTGGCGCCCTCAGCGTGCTGCTGATGCTCTATCCCTGGGACAGGCTGCTGGAGACCCTGAACGCTGCGGGCGATCCCTACAGCGGCAGCCCCTTCGTGCAGATTTTCTCGCTGATCGGCAGCGATGCTGCAGCCCATATCCTGAACTTCGTGGTATTGACCGCAGCCCTGTCGGTCTACAACAGCGGTGTCTATGCCAACAGTCGCATGCTCTACGGTCTGGCCGAGCAGGGCGATGCGCCCAAGGCGCTGATGAAGGTGGATGACCGCGGCGTACCGGTACTTGCCATTGGTCTCTCCGCACTGATCACCTTCCTCTGTGTGGTCGTGAACTACCTTGCACCGCAGAAGGCCCTGGAACTGCTGATGGCGCTGGTGGTAGCGGCCCTGGTGATCAACTGGGCGATGATCAGTCTGTCCCACCTGAAGTTCCGCAAGAGCATGGTTGCCCAAGGTATCGAGCCCTCCTTCAAGGCGCTCTGGTACCCGCTTGGCAACTACCTGTGCCTGGCGTTCGTGGCGCTGATCCTCGGCGTGATGCTGATGATTCCGGGCATCAATGTGTCGGTCTATGCCATTCCCTTCTGGCTGGCCCTGATCGGCGTCTGCTACTACTTCAAGCGTTCCGCGGCACGCGCGACCGCCCACTGAAGCCCATTGCGGACAAGTAAACGGGAGCCTCTGGCTCCCGTTTTTGATTGGGGCGTGGTGATGACCCTTCGTTCAGAAGCGGACGCCTTGTTGCCTGATATTTCCTAAGTCCCTGAAAAGAAAGCCTTTGGTTGGCGCTGCTGGTGCGCGCTCTCTATAATCCGCCCCTTAATCGTTCGGAATTCAGCACATTCGTGCCAGGTCTTGCCTGGCGCGATGCTGGTCTTTTGGCCAGTGGGCTGGGCCGGGAAGCACTTCTGTTTCAGGCGAAACCTATGATCAGAATCAAGCGAGGACTGGACCTGCCGGTGGCAGGTGAGCCGGTCCAGCGAATCGAGGCAGGGCGCCCGGTTCGCAGCGTCGCCGTCATCGGCTTCGATTATCACGGCATGAAGCCGACCATGGACGTCCAGGTGGGGGATCGGGTCAAACTCGGCCAGCCACTGTTCTCCGACAAGAAAACCCCCGGAGTGCTCTTCACCGCGCCGGGGGCTGGGGTGATCAGCGCCATCCATCGCGGCGAGCAGCGCGTGCTGCAGTCGGTGGTGATCGACCTCGACGGCGAGGACGAAGTCCTCTTCGAGCACTACGCCGTCGGGCAGCTCGATCAGCTCGTCCCCGAGCACGTGCGTGACAACCTGATCCGCTCCGGCCTCTGGACTGCGCTGCGCACGCGACCGTTCAGCCGCGTCCCGGCCATCGACGCCACACCGAGTTCCATCTTCGTCACGGCCATGGACACCCACCCGCTGGCCGCCGATCCCGCCCTGGTGATTGCCGAGCATTCCGCCGACTTCGAGCATGGCCTCAAGGTGCTCGCCCGCCTGGCCCGCGTATTCCTCTGCAAGGCCGAAGGGACCGTGTTGCCGGGCGAAGGCCTGGCCCAGGTTCGCAGCGAATCCTTCGCCGGGCCGCATCCGGCAGGCCTGCCCGGCACCCACATTCATTTCCTCGATCCGGTAAGCGCCAGCAAGAGCGTCTGGCACATCGGCTATCAGGATGTGATCGCCATCGGCAAGCTGTTCACCACTGGCCGCCTCTGGGTGGAGCGCGTGGTGTCCCTGGCGGGGCCCGTGGTGGAGAAGCCGCGCCTGGTGCGCACTCGCCTCGGTGCCAGCCTGGAAGAGCTGACCGCTGGCGAACTACAACCCGGTGCCAACCGCGTGGTGTCCGGCTCGCTGCTGGGCGGTCGCACCTCCCGCGGCGCTTGCGCCTACCTCGGCCGTTATCACCTGCAGGTGTCCTGCCTGCGCGAAGGTAATGACCGCGAGCTGCTGCACTACCTGCGCGCCGGGATGAACAAGCACTCGGTACTGAACATCTTCGTTTCCAAATTGCTGGGCGGCCGCAAGTTCGCCTTCAGCACCACCACCAACGGCAGCCCGCGCGCCATGGTGCCGGTTGGCAACTACGAGTCGGTGATGCCCCTGGACATCCTGCCCACGCAGTTGCTCCGCTACCTGATCGTCGGCGATACCGAAATGGCCCAGAAGCTCGGCTGCCTGGAGCTGGACGAAGAAGACCTGGCCCTGTGCAGTTACGTCTGTGCCGGCAAGTACGAGTACGGCCCGATCCTGCGGGACAACCTCAGCCGTATCGAGAAGGAGGGCTGAAATGGGCCTTAGAAAATTCCTCGACCGCATCGAGCACAACTTCGAGCAGGGCGGTCGCTATGAAAAGTGGTACGCGTTGTACGAGGCGGTAGATACCTTTTTCTATCGCCCCGCCAACGTGACCCGCACCACGGCCCATGTGCGCGACGGCATCGACCTCAAGCGCATGATGATCACCGTCTGGCTCTGCACCTTCCCGGCGATGTTCTTCGGCATGTGGAACGTCGGCTACCAGGCCAACCTGGTATTCGCGCAGAGCCCCGAGCTGCTGGCGGCCCAGGAGGGCTGGCGCTTCGCCCTGATCGGTTCGCTGGCTGGTTTCGACCCGAACAGCCTGTGGGACAACTTTATCCAGGGCGCTGCCTGGTTCCTGCCCATCTACGCCGTGACCTTCATCGTCGGCGGCTTCTGGGAAGTGCTGTTCGCCTCCATTCGCCGGCATGAAGTGAACGAAGGCTTCTTCGTCACCTCCGTGCTCTTCGCCCTGACGCTGCCGCCGAGCATCCCTCTCTGGCAGGTGGCGCTGGGCATCAGCTTCGGCGTGGTGCTGGGCAAGGAAGTCTTCGGCGGCACCGGCAAGAACTTCCTCAACCCGGCGCTGGCCGGTCGCGCCTTCCTCTTCTTCGCCTATCCCGCGCAGATTTCCGGGGACGAGGTGTGGACGGCGGTGGACGGTTTCGCCGGCGCCACTTCCCTGAGCCTGGGCGCTGCAGGCGGCGTCGAGAACATCGTCGGCCACGGCATCAGTTGGATGGACGCGTTCCTCGGCACCATCCAGGGCTCCATCGGCGAAACCAGCACGCTGGCCATCCTGATTGGCGGCGGCGTGCTGCTGGTCACCCGTATCGCAGCCTGGCGCATCGTCGCCGGCGTGATGCTGGGGATGATCGCCACCAGTTGGCTGTTCAACACCATCGGTTCGGACACCAACCCGATGTTCGCCATGCCCTGGTACTGGCACCTGGTCCTGGGTGGCTTCGCGTTCGGCATGATGTTCATGGCGACCGATCCGGTGTCCGCGTCCATGACCAATACCGGCAAATGGTTGTTCGGCGCGCTGATCGGCCTGATGGTGGTGTTGATCCGCGTGGTCAACCCAGCCTTCCCGGAAGGCATGATGCTGGCGATCCTCTTCGCCAACCTGTGCGCGCCGCTGATCGACCATTTCGTCGTCCAGGCCAATATCAAGCGGAGGCTGGCACGTAATGGCTAACCAGAAAGAATCCACTGTCCGCACCCTGATGGTGGCCCTGGTGGTCTGCCTGGTGTGCTCCGTGTTCGTGGCTGGCGGTGCGGTAGCGCTTAAGCCCATTCAGGTGGAAAACCGCGAGTTGGACAAGCAGCGCAGCATCCTCGCCATTGCCGGCCTGGGTCAGCCAGGCATGTCCGCTGACGAGGTGAGGAAGCTCTATGCCGAGCGCATCAGTGCGAAGGTGGTGGACCTCTCCACCGGCGATTTCGCCGATGCGATCCAGGCCGCCGGCTTCGATCCGCTGAAAGCCGCCAAGGACCCGGAGCTCTCCGACGCGCTGCCGGCCGAGCAGGACATCGCTTCTATCAAGCGCCGCGAGCGCTTCAGCACCGTCTACCTGGTCGAGCAGGAGGGCAAGCTGCAGACCCTGATCCTGCCGGTGCGTGGCTACGGTCTCTGGTCGACCCTGTACGGCTTCCTGGCGCTCAAGGGCGACCTCAATACCGTGGTCGGCCTCGGCTTCTACCAGCATGGCGAGACTCCAGGGCTCGGTGGCGAAGTGGACAACCCGAAATGGAAGGCGCTGTGGAATGGCAAGAGCCTGTTCGATGAGCAGGGCCAACTGGCGATCCAGATCATCAAGGGCAGCGTCGACGCGCAGTCGCCAAACGCCAGTCACCAGGTCGACGGTCTTGCCGGTGCGACGCTGACCAGCAAGGGCGTCAACAACCTGCTGCATTTCTGGCTGGGCAAGAACGGCTTCGGCCCCTTCCTGGCCAAACTGAACGACGGGGAGGCATGAACATGGCGCAACCCACTATCCGATCGGTCCTGCTGGACCCGATCCTGCACAACAACCCCATCGGCCTGCAGATCCTCGGCATCTGCTCGGCCCTGGCGGTCACTTCCAACCTGAAGACCGCGCTGGTGATGTCCATCGCCCTGACCCTGGTGACCGGCTTCTCCAACCTGTTCATCTCGATGATCCGCAGCCAGATCCCCAGCTCGATCCGCATGATCGTGCAGATGGTGATCATCGCATCGCTGGTAATAGTGGTGGACCAGGTCCTCAAGGCCTATGCCTTCAGTCTTTCCAAGCAGCTCTCGGTGTTCGTCGGCCTGATCATCACCAACTGCATCGTGATGGGCCGCGCGGAAGCCTTTGCCATGGCCAATCCGCCGCTGCTGTCGTTCTTCGATGGAATCGGCAACGGCCTGGGCTACAGCGCCATGCTGATCGTCCTCGGCATCATTCGCGAGCTGTTCGGCGCCGGAAAGCTGCTGGGCTACGAGGTGCTGCCGGTAATCAATGATGGCGGCTGGTACCAGCCCAACGGCCTGCTCCTGCTGCCGCCCTCGGCCTTCTTCCTCATCGGCCTGATCATCTGGGCCCTGCGGAGCTGGAAGACCGAGCAGAAAGAGGCGCCGGCCTACAAGATCGCGCCCCAGGTATCCAACAAGGAGGCCTACTGATGGAGCATTACCTCAGCCTGTTCGTGAAGGCCGTGTTCGTCGAGAACATGGCCCTGGCCTTCTTCCTCGGCATGTGCACCTTCATCGCCATCTCGAAGAAGGTGGAAACCGCCATTGGCCTGGGTATCGCGGTGATCGTGGTGCAGGCCATCACCGTGCCGGCCAACAACCTGCTGTATAGCCTGTTGCTGAAAGACGGCGCCCTGGCCTGGGCCGGCTTGCCGGATGTGGATCTGTCATTCCTCGGTCTGCTCAGCTACATCGGGGTGATCGCCGCCATCGTGCAGATCCTCGAGATGCTGCTCGACAAGTACGTACCCTCGCTCTACAACGCCCTCGGCGTGTTCCTGCCGCTGATCACGGTGAACTGCGCCATCATGGCCGGCTCGCTGTTCATGGTGGAGCGCGATTACAACCTCGGCGAAAGCGTGGTCTACGGCATCGGCTCCGGTTTCTCCTGGGCGTTGGCCATTGCGCTGCTGGCGGGCATTCGCGAAAAGTTGAAGTACAGCGATGTCCCCGAAGGCCTTCAGGGCCTCGGCATCACCTTCATCACCATCGGCCTGATGTCCCTCGGCTTCATGTCGTTCTCCGGTGTGCAGCTTTAAGGAAAGGACATGCTGAGTTTCGAAATATTCCTCGCCATTGGCATGTTCACCGCCATCGTCCTCGGGCTGGTGGTGATCATCCTGGCGGCCCGCGCCAAGCTGGTTTCCAGCGGCGATGTGAACATCGTGATCAACGGCGAGCGGACCATCACCGTGCCGGCCGGCGGCAAGCTGCTGCAAACCCTGGCATCCCATAACGTCTTCCTCTCTTCTGCGTGCGGTGGTGGCGGTACCTGTGCCCAGTGCAAATGCGTGGTGGAAAGCGGTGGTGGCGAGATGCTGCCCACCGAGGAATCCCACTTCACCCGCCGCCAGGCGAAGGAAGGCTGGCGCCTGTCCTGCCAGACGCCGGTGAAGCAGGACATGCACATCGAAGTGCCGGAAGAGGTCTTCGGCGTGAAGAAGTGGGAGTGCACGGTGGAGTCCAACCCCAACGTGGCCACCTTCATCAAGGAGCTGACCCTGCGTCTGCCGGAAGGGGAGAGCGTGGATTTCCGTGCCGGTGGCTACGTTCAGCTGGAGTGCCCGCCTCACCAGGTGGCCTACAAGGACTTCGACATCCAGCCTGAGTACCGGGGCGACTGGGACAAGTTCAACCAGTGGAAGTACGTGTCCAAGGTCGACGAGACGGTTATCCGCGCGTACTCCATGGCCAACTACCCGGACGAGAAGGGCATCGTCAAATTCAACATCCGCATCGCCTCGCCGCCTCCCGGCAAGGATGACCTGCCACCGGGGCAGATGTCTTCCTGGGTGTTCAGCCTCAAGCCGGGCGACAAGGTCACCGTTTACGGTCCCTTCGGCGAGTTCTTCGCCAAGGACACTGAAGCTGAGATGGTCTTCATTGGTGGTGGCGCGGGCATGGCACCCATGCGTTCGCACATCTTCGACCAGCTCAAGCGCCTGGGGTCCAAGCGCAATATCAGCTTCTGGTATGGCGCGCGCTCCCTGCGCGAAGCCTTCTATACCGAGGAGTACGACCAACTGGCGGCCGAAAACCCCAACTTCCAGTGGCACCTGGCGCTGTCCGACCCGCAGCCGGAGGACAACTGGACGGGGCTGAAGGGCTTCATCCATAACGTCCTGTACGAGAACTACCTCAAGGACCACCCGGCCCCTGAGGATTGCGAGTTCTACATGTGCGGCCCGCCGATGATGAACGCCGCGGTGATCAAGATGCTTACCGACCTTGGTGTGGAGCGGGAAAACATCCTGCTGGATGACTTCGGTGGCTAAGCGCATCGCCTTCCTGCTTTCGGCCGGCTTGCTACTGGCCGGCTGCAGCGACCGCCTGGAGCAGTTCGGCGGCCCAACCATGGGCAGCAGCTACTCGGTGAAGTATGTGCGCAGCGCGTCCGGTCCCTCGGTGGAGCAGGCGCGCAACGAGGTAGAGGGCATCCTGGCCGAGATCGACCAGCAGATGTCCACCTACCGTGCCGATTCCGAGGTGGAGCGTTTCAACGCCCTTCCTGCGGGCAGCTGCATGGCGTTGCCAGCCTCGATGCTGGAACTGGTTTCCTTCGCCGGCGAACTGTCGAAGGACAGCGCGGGCGCCTTCGACATGACGGTGGAACCGCTGCTCAATCTCTGGGGCTTCGGTCCGCAGTCCAAGGGCGACCAGGTGCCCAGCGCCGAAGCCATTGCTGCCGCCAAGGCTGACGTCGGCCAGCAGCACTTGACCATTCGGGGTTCCGAGCTGTGCAAGGACGCGGCGGTGCAGCTGGACTTCAACAGCATCGCCGCCGGCTACGCCGTCGATCGCGTGGTGGCAAGGCTTGGTGAACTGGGTGTCAGCAGCGCCCTGGTGGAGATCACCGGTGAACTCAAGGCCATCGGTCGCAAGCCGGACGGCGCGCCCTGGCGCATCGCCATCGAAGCGCCGCGCGACGATCGCCAGGTGGCGCAGCAAGTCATTCAGCTGGACGGGCTTGGCGTTTCCACCTCGGGCGACTATCGCAACTACTTTGTAAGGGATGGCAAGCGCTATTCCCACACGCTGGACCCGAAGACCGGGGCACCGATCAGCCATAACCTCGCGGCGGTGACTGTGGTGGACGAGTCGGCGCTACGGGCGGACGGCCTGTCTACCCTGCTGATGGTGCTGGGGCCGGAGGAAGGTGCGGCTTTTGCTGAGCGCCATGGCATCGCCGCGCTCTACGTAACGCGCGAAGGTGATGGATTCAGGAGTCGTGGCAGCAGCCGCTTCCACGAACTGTTCGAGCAAGAGGAGAAGTGAGCATGACCTTCGTTCTGGTGTTCGTGATCATGCTGCTGGTAGTGCTGGGCATGGCCATCGGCGTGATCATGGGACGCAAGCCGATCGCCGGCTCCTGTGGGGGTATCGCCAACCTCGGCATCGAAAAGGAATGCTCGATCTGTGGTGGTAATCGTGAGAAATGCGAAGAAGTGCGCCGCGAGGGCGATGTAGTGGATTCAGCGCTCGCCTACGACGCGACCAAGCGCTAATGTGCAGCGCCAAGCGGCTCGGCTAAGCTGCACGCCAGTTCAGGGTCCCGCCCGGGATCGCCGAAACAGGTTCCGAATTCCGCGGTGTGGTTCGCCGCGGACCTTGCCGGGGGCGCCAGAGGGCGCCCCGGCCCGTTATGAGGAGTAAGCATGGCTGTCTACAACTACGACGTAGTGGTGCTGGGTTCCGGCCCGGCGGGTGAGGGCGCGGCAATGAACGCCGCCAAGGCTGGTCGCAAGGTGGCGGTGGTGGACAACCGCCCGCTGGTCGGCGGCAACTGCACCCACCTCGGCACCATCCCGTCCAAGGCCCTGCGCCACTCGGTACGGCAGATCATGCAGTACAACACCAACCCGCTGTTCCGCCAGATCGGCGAGCCGCGCTGGTTCTCGTTCCCCGACGTACTGAAGAGCGCCGAGCGGGTGATCTCCAAGCAGGTGGCCTCGCGTACCGGCTTCTACGCGCGTAACCGCGTCGATGTGTTCTTCGGCACCGCCAGCTTCCATGACGAACAGACCGTGGAAGTGGTCTGCACCAGCGGCGTGGTGGAAAAGCTGGTGGCCAAGCAGATCATCGTCGCCACTGGCTCGCGTCCCTACCGCCCGGCAGACGTCGACTTCCATCACCCGCGTATCTACGACAGCGACACCATCCTCAGCCTGACCCACACGCCGCGCCGCATCATCATCTACGGAGCCGGTGTGATCGGTTCCGAATACGCCTCCATCTTCAGCGGCCTGGGCGTGCTGGTGGACCTGATCGATAACCGCGACCAGCTGCTCAGCTTCCTCGACGACGAGATTTCCGACGCCCTGAGCTATCACCTGCGCAACAACAACGTGCTCATTCGCCACAACGAGGAGTACGAGCGCATCGAGGGTCTGGAGAATGGGGTGATCCTGCACCTCAAGTCCGGCAAGAAGATCAAGGCCGACTGCCTGCTGTGGTGCAACGGCCGTACCGGCAACACCGACAAGCTGGGCCTGGAAAACATCGGCATCAAGGTCAACAGCCGTGGCCAGATCAACGTCGACCAGTACTACCGCACCGAAGTCAGCAACATCTTCGCCGCTGGCGATGTGATCGGCTGGCCGAGCCTGGCCAGCGCCGCCGCCGACCAGGGCCGTTCGGCTGCCGGGAGCGCGGTCGAGAATGACAGCTGGCGCTTCGTCGACGATGTGCCGACCGGCATTTACACCATTCCGGAGATCAGCTCCATCGGCAAGAACGAGCGCGAACTCACCCAGGCGAAGATCCCCTATGAAGTGGGCAAGGCTTTCTTCAAGGGCATGGCCCGCGCGCAGATCTCCCACGAGCCGGTGGGCATGCTGAAGATCCTGTTCCATCGCGAAACCCTGGAAATCCTCGGCGTCCACTGCTTCGGCTACCAGGCGTCGGAGATCGTGCACATCGGCCAGGCGATCATGAACCAGAAGGGTGAGGCGAATACCATCAAGTACTTCGTCAACACCACTTTCAACTACCCGACCATGGCGGAAGCCTACCGGGTGGCAGCGTTCGACGGCCTCAACCGGCTTTTTTGAGCGGCACCGGCCGGGCGCCTGAACCGGCCGGGGAGGATCCTCTCGACGATCCGCGCACCTGGCGCTGGCCGAATCGGGAGAGCTTCTGATCAGGCGACGCCCAGAATGAAAAACCGGCCCTTGCGGCCGGTTTTTTCATTTGGTGCCCCCACAGGAAAAGCAGAGAACTGTCCGATTGGCACAGGCTGCTCCCTCTCCCTTTGGGAGAGGGTTGGGGTGAGGGCTGTTTCAGGCTGGCTTGAGATCAGTTCTATTGGCGAATGAACTCGCCGTTGCTTTGATGGGTTGCCAACAGCCACGGCTGATTGACATGGAATCTCCCACGGGGCGGGATGGATCGGGTACTTCAGCGAATACCGACCGTGGTGCTGGCCAGTCCGGGGAAGTCGGTGATGATGCTGTCCACGCCGAAGTCCGCCAGGCGGCGCATCAGGGCTGGTTCATTGACCGTCCACACCGATACATGCAGCCCTTCCTTTTGCGCCCGCAGCAGGCGTTCCGGCGTGCACAGGGTCCAGTTCAGTGCCAGCAGGTCGCAGCCGTGATGCTTGGCCACCTTGAGCGGGTCGAGCCAGGCGTACTCGGCCACCAGGCCACGGGACAGCTTCGGCGTCAGGCGGTTGAGTGCGCGCAGCACTTCCCGCGAGCTGGAGGTGACGGTCACCTTGTCCATCAGGCCATGGCGCTCGGCCAGTTCCTGGATCGCCAGCACCGTCCGTGCGGCGCGTACCCGCGATGCGCTCTTCACTTCCAATTGCCAGTGCTCGAAGTCGCAGTGCTCGAACAAGGTCGCCAGGCGTGGAATGGGGCAGGGCTGGTGCCAACCGGGACCGCCCAGGCGGGCGTCGTAGGTCACCAGTTCCTCGGAGTCATGCTCCGCTACCTTGCCGCGGCGGCCGGTGGTGCGCTTCAAGCTGGGGTCGTGGATCACCATCAGCTCGCCGTCACGGGACAGATGCAGGTCCAGCTCGCAACGCTTCACGCCATGTGACAGGCATTGACGAAAGCTGGCCAGGGTGTTTTCCGGGCATTCGCCCTTGGCGCCTCGATGGCCGTAGATCAGGGTCACGTTTATTCCCTTGGTGCTCTGGGTTGATGGTGGCGAACGCTGTCGATGACGCGTCCGCTTTCGAAGTAGACCGAGAATTCGCGGTAGTCCCAGCGGCTGATGGGCGGCTTGCCGACCGCAGGGTGTTCTTCGTCGGGCAGGCCGAAGCGCTCCAGCACGGCGTTCTGGCTTTCACCGCGCGCCGGCAGCGAAAGGCCCGGGTCGCCCTGGTCTCCGACGGGGATTTCGATGGTTTCAGCGCCAGCGGGCAGCGCGAAGAGGAGACAGGTCAGCAGCAGGCCGGGGCGCGTCATGCGAGGGACTCAGGAAGAAGGGGAGGAGCGTTCACGGGCCTGGCGTCGCTGCTGGGCCTGTTTCTGCAGAATGTGCCGTGCCAGCAGCTGGCGCTGGGCATCGGTCAGCGCCTCGAACTCGGTGCCGATTTCGAACTGGCCATCCTCGCGCGGCCGGCTATGGACCACCACGGCACGCAGCAGCATGCCGAGGGCCTGGGGCATCAGTACCATCTTGATCGCCAGGTGGGTGCCAGGTTCCAGGGGCTGAGCACTGCTGAAGCTGATGCCGCCCTCGGAGAGGGTGACCTGGCGCGCCGGGCCGATGTCCCGCAGCAGACTCTGGGCGAGTGCCTGACCGAGCAGGTCGATGCGTTTGTTGATGACCTTCAGGTAGCCGGCCAACGTGCGATCGCGCTCATGGATATGCCGCAGCAAGTGCTGGGATTCAAAGTCCATCAGGTGCAGTTCGCTGAGCAGGCTGAACAGCTGGGAAGCGCTGTCGGCGCCGCTTGCATCAGCTGTTTCGCCCTGTTTCAGCGGGTGAAATTCCAGTGCGATCGTATCTTCGATGCGGTAGTATTCGCGGCGGTCATCCGCGTCTCGTGTCGACATGGCGAACCCATGGCAGCAGTGGTGGTCGAAGAGCTGTTCCGTTATCGCAAGTCCGTTTGCGTCGCCCGGGGCGCCGCGACAGATCACGAACAGAATTTGAGTGTAAACGCTGCTCGCCAGGCCCCGCCACAAGGACGTCCCTTCTTTCGCCAGCGAACTCCACTTCCATGTTCAGACCGCTGTCCCTGTACATAGGCGCCCGTTACACGCGCGCCAAGCGCCGTAGCTACTTCGTCTCCTTCATTTCCCTGACTTCCATGATCGGCCTGGCCCTCGGCGTGCTGGTGATGATCCTGGTGCTGTCGGTCATGAACGGCTTCGACCATGAGATGCGCACCCGTGTGCTGGGCATGGTGCCCCACGCCACGGTGGAATCCGCCGTCCCCATCAAGGACTGGCGCAAACTGGCCGAAGGTGTCGCCCGTCATTCCGAGGTGAAGGCCGTGGCGCCCTACACCCAGGTCCAGGGCCTGCTGACCGCCGACGGCAAAGTGCAGAAGGTACTGGTCAATGCCGTGGACCCTCAGGAAGAGTCCAAGGTCTCCATCATCGGCGACTTCTTCCGCCAGGGAAGCCTGGATGCCCTGAAACCCGGCGAGTTCGGCATCGTCATCGGCGACCGTGCTGCCGCCAAACTGGGCGTGGGCATGGGCGACAAGGTCACCTTCGTGATGCCCGAAGTGGCAGTCACCCCTGCCGGCGTCTTCCCGCGCATGAAGCGCTTCACCGTGGTCGGCATCTTCCATGTCGGTGCCGGTGAGCTGGACGGCTTCCTGGCCGTCGCCAACCTGTCCGATGTCGCCCGCCTGAAGCGTTGGCAGCCGGACCAGGTGCAGGGCCTGCGCCTCAAGCTCGATGACCTGTTCCAGGCGCCCCAGGTGGCCTGGCAGATCGCCGGCGAATTGAAGGGCGAGGATTTCTACGCCCGTGACTGGACCCGTACCCACGGCAACCTCTACCAGGCGATCAAGATGGAGAAGGCCATGATCGGCCTGCTTCTGCTGCTGATCGTCGCCGTGGCTGCTTTCAACATCATTTCCACCCTGGTGATGGTGGTCACCGACAAGCGCGGCGATATCGCCATTCTCCGCACGCTGGGCGCCACGCCTCGACAGATCATGGGCATCTTCATGGTCCAGGGCACGGTGATCGGGGTCGTCGGTACCCTCATCGGCGGGGTGCTGGGCATTCTCGCCGCACTCAATGTGAGCGATGCCATCGCCCTGCTGGAGCGCCTGCTGGGACACAAATTCCTCAGCGCCGACGTTTATTTCATCGATTACCTGCCATCCCAGCTGATGGCCGAGGACGTGGTGATGGTCTGCTCGGCCGCGCTGGTCCTGAGCTTCCTCGCCACCCTTTATCCCGCCTGGCGTGCCGCGCGCACCCAGCCAGCAGAGGCATTGCGCTATGAGTAACAAGGCAGTCCTGAGTTGCCGCAACCTGGGCAAGAGCTACGAGGAAGGTCCGCAATCCGTCGAGGTGCTGGCCGGCGTCGAACTGGAGCTGAACCCGGGCGAGCGAGTGGCCATCGTGGGTAGCTCCGGCTCCGGCAAGAGCACCCTGCTGAACATGCTGGGCGGCCTGGATACCCCGAGCAAGGGCAGCGTCTGGCTGGCCGGCGAAGAGCTGTCCGCCCTCAGCGAGACCGCGCGCGGCCTGCTGCGCAATCGCGCCCTGGGCTTCGTGTACCAGTTCCACCACCTGCTGCCGGAGTTCACCGCCCTGGAGAACGTTTGCATGCCGCTGCTGATCGGCCGCACCGCCATCGGTGAAGCGCGTCAGCGCGCCACGGCGCTGCTGGAGCGCGTGGGCCTTGGGCATCGCCTGTCGCACAAGCCGGCGGAACTGTCCGGTGGCGAGCGTCAGCGCGTGGCCATCGCTCGTGCGCTGGTCAATAACCCGGCGCTGGTACTGCTCGACGAGCCCACCGGCAACCTTGACCAGCACACCGCCCACGGCATCCAGGAGCTGATGCAGGAGCTGAGCCGTTCCCTGCAGACAGCCTTCCTGGTAGTGACCCATGACCTGCAGCTGGCCCGCCAGATGGATCGGGTGCTGCGCCTGGAAGAAGGCCGACTGGTGGCTGCCTGAGATGTTCAGACCTCTCCCGATCTTCATCGGCACGCGCTATACGCGCGCCAAGCGCCGTAACCACTACATCTCGTTCATCTCGCTGACCTCGATGATCGGCCTGGCGCTCGGCGTGCTGGCCATGATCGTGGTGCTTTCGGTGATGAACGGCTTCCAGAAGGAAATGCGCTCGCGCATTCTCGGCATGGTGTCCCATGCCACCCTGAGTGCTGATCAGCCCCTGGATGACTGGCGCCGCGTGGCCGACGCAGCGATGAAGCATCCGGAAGTGGTCGGGGCGGTGCCCTTTGCCGAACTGGAGGGCATGCTCTCGTTCAAGGGTTTGATGCAGCCGGTTCAGATCAACGGCATCGATCCCCGGGAAGAGACCAAGGTCTCCATTATCGGCAAGCACATGGTGCAGGGTGACCTGGATGCGCTGAAGCCGGGCGAGTCCGGCATCGTCATCGGCGAGATCACCGCGCGCCGCTTCCGCCTCAACGTCGGTGACAAGCTGACGCTCATCGTCCCCGAGGTGAGCAGCGCTCCGGGCGGCATCACCCCGCGCATGCAGCGCTTCAACGTGGTGGGTGTGTTCAAGGTCGGCGCCGAACTGGATAGCACCCTGGCGCTGATCAACGTCGCCGATGCCTCTGTCATCCAGCGCCTGCCGGAAGGCCAGGTGCAGAGTGTGCGCATCGCCCTGAAGGAACTGTTCCAGGCGCCTGAAGTGTCGAAGCAGATCGTCGCCGAGCTGGGGCAGGGCTATCGCGCCGATGACTGGACCCATACCCAGGGCAGCCTGTTCAGCGCCATGAAGATGGAGAAGACCATGATTGGCCTCCTTCTGTTGCTGATCGTGGCCGTGGCGGCGTTCAACATCATTGCCACCCTGATCATGGTGGTCGCCGACAAGCGCGCAGATATTGCCATCCTCCGCACCCTTGGGGCCACGCCCAGGCAGATCATGGCGGTGTTCATGGTACAGGGCAGCGTGATCGGCTTCGTCGGCACCCTGATCGGTACCGTGCTGGGCATCATCACCGCGCTCAACGTCAGCCAGTGGATCGCCGCCCTTGAGCGCGCCAGCGGCAGGCAGATCTTCAGCTCCGACGTCTACTTCGTCAGCTACCTGCCCTCCGAACTGCAACTGGGTGACGTGGTACTGATCTGCACGGCAGCGTTGGTCCTGAGTTTCCTGGCCACTATCTACCCGGCCTGGCGCGCGGCCCAGACCCAGCCAGCCGAAGCCCTGCGCTACGAGTAACGGGTTGCCCTGCGCAAATGAAAACGCCGCATCTGATGCGGCGTTTTTCTTTCTGGCGCGATTGAGTCGACGGGTGGGGTGCGCCATGCGCGCCGGTGTTTGAATGACGAGTCAGCCAGTGAGTCTGTTCAGCGGCTGACTTCCCGGCGCGCCTTCTGGCGTTTGCGCCAGCTGTGACCGACCCACCAGCGCCAATAGAGCATCGTCAGCATGTAGGCGAGCGCCCCGACCAGCACGCCACAGACCAATGATCCTAGGAGAAACGGCTGCCAGAGCGTGGAAAGTTCCTGGGTGATCCATTCCCAGGTCAGTTCATCGGGGAGGGCGCGCGGAGATATCTGCATGATCCAGGCGCCCATCTTGTAAGTGCAGTAGAAGACCGGCGGCATGGTGATGGGGTTGGTCAGCCAGACAAGGCCCACGGAGATGGGCAGGTTGGCGCGCACCATGATGGCCAGGCCGGCGGCCAGCAGCATCTGCATGGGAATCGGTACGAACGCGGCGAACAGGCCCATGGCCATGGCGCGGGCGACCGAATGGCGATTGAGGTGCCAGAGGTTCGGATCGTGGATCAGAGTGCCGAGAAAACGCAGGGACTTGTGGTCCCTGATGGTGTCCGGATTCGGCATGTAGCGTTTGAAGATGCGACGCGGCATGGGCGGTCTCTGGCGGACGAAAGCGCCGGGTATTATGCACACCCGGAAATGACATCGCCGGGTCAGTTTGTGTCGGCAAGTGTAAGGGGATTTGCGCGGGTTGCATCGGCCGGCGCTGGGCGGTACAGGACGTCGCCGCGCTTCCCGTCCCAAGGAAAGGGAGTCGGATATCCATGGTCTCGGGCCTGGTCGCCTTTGCTGGCGGCCTCCTTCTATTGCGCTGGATGCCCATCCTGCCGCCTGTCTGGTGGCTCTATCTCCAGCTGATTCTCGGATTGCTGCTGCTCGGTTCGCGGGCCTGGCGAGTGGGGCTGTTCCTGCTCGGGCTCGGCTGGGCCTGCCTTAGCGCCCATTGGGCGCTGGACGACCGACTGGAGCTGCGGCTGGACGGTCAGGTCCGCTGGCTGGAGGGGAGGGTGGTCGGCCTGCCAAGCAGGGCCGATGGCGTGGTGCGTTTCGAGCTGGAAGACATCCATGCGTCACGGGCACACCTGCCCAGGCGCCTGCGGCTGTCCTGGTACGACGGACCGCAGGTGCTGGCGGGAGAGCGTTGGCGACTGGCGGTCCGCCTCAAGCGGCCGCGGGGTGTCGTGAATCCGGCGACTTTCGACTTCGAAGCCTGGCTGTTGGCGCGGCGCATCGGTGCGACCGGCTCGGTAAAGACTGGTGAGCGCCTGTTGCCGGCCAGCGGTCCGGTTGCCTGGCGCGACCAGTTGCGCCAGCGTCTGCTTCAGGTAGATGCATGGGACCGGGCCGGCGGACTCGCCGCGCTGGTGCTGGGCGATGGCTCCGGCCTGCAGGATCGGGACTGGCGTCTGCTGCAGGACACCGGCACCACACACCTGATGGTGATCTCCGGGCAGCACATCACTCTGTTTGCCGGCGTGCTCTACGGCCTGGTAGCGGTTCTCGCTCGATTGGGGCTCTGGCCAAGGCGCTTGCCCTGGCTACCCTGGGCGTGCGCCATGGCCTTCCTCGGTGGGCTCGGTTACGGAATCCTGGCGGGGTTCGACGTCCCGGTCAGAAGGGCCTGTGTGATGCTGGCCGTGGTCCTGATCTGGCGTCTGCGCTTTCGCCACCTGGGAGTCCTCACTCCATTGCTGGTCGCACTCTGCGTCGTGCTGGTGGTCGAGTCCTTGGTGGTCCTGCAGCCCGGCTTCTGGTTGTCCTTCGGCGCTGTGGCCATTTTGGTCCTGACTTTCGCCGGGCGGTTGGGGGCCTGGCGCTGGTGGAAGACCTGGTGGCGCGCCCAATGGGTGATGGGCCTCGGCCTTGCGCCGATGCTGCTGGCCCTGGCGTTGCCCATTAGCCTCAGTGGTCCCTTGGCCAACCTGGTGGCGGTGCCCTGGATCAGTCTGGTAGTGCTGCCGCTGGCCTTGTTGGGAACCGCCACGCTGGGCGTTCCCTGGCTGGGAGAAGCGTTGCTCTGGCTGGCCGGAGGTGCGCTGGAACTCCTGTTCCAGATGCTGGCCTGGACCTCCACGCAGCTGCCCGCGTGGATTCCCGTACAGCTCCCGGTCTGGGCCTGGTTGCTGGGCGCGCTGGGTGTCCTGCTGCTGATAGCGCCGGCTGGCGTGCCGTTACGCGCGCTCGGCCTGGCGTTGCTGATGCCGGCGCTTTTCCCGCCGCAGCAGGGCCTCGAACCCGGCCAGGCCGAGGTGCGTGTGCTGGATGTCGGGCAGGGGCTTTCGGTGCTGGTGCGTACTCGCGAGCACGCGCTGCTCTATGACGCCGGTCCACGCCGTGGCGACTTCGATATCGGCGAGCGGGTGGTGGTGCCAACCCTGCGCGGCCTTGGCGTGTCCCGGCTCGACCTGATGCTGATCAGTCATGCCGATTCCGACCACGCTGGTGGGGCGCTGGCGGTGCGGCGCGGATTGACTGTGGATCGGGCACTCAGCGGCGAACCCGAACGCCTTGCGTCGGGTCTTGAGGCGGAGCCCTGTACGGCCGGCACGGCATGGTCCTGGGATGGCGTGGATTTCCTGGTCTGGCAGCCCCCGCCGGGTGGCGACAGCAATGACAGTTCTTGCGTGCTGGCCGTCGAAGCCGCCGGCGAGCGCATCCTGCTCAGTGGCGATCTGGGTGTTCGTGGGGAGGCGGCCTGGATCGCCAGCGGCCAGCCACTCGCGGCGCGCTGGCTGATAGCCGGGCACCATGGCAGCCGGACTTCTTCCAGTGCTGCTTTCCTGCGCGCCGTGAAACCGGAAAAGGTGCTGGTTTCCCGCGGTCATCTGAATGCCTATGGCCACCCGCATCCGTTGGTCGTGTCACGAATTCGCGCGCTGCCGGCGGAAATCCACGATACGGCGGAACAGGGCCACCTGTTGCTGCGTCTTGGCGCTTTTGGCGAGCTGGAAGTCGAGCGAGAAAAGTCTGTGTTCTGGAGGGAAAAATGAGAACGGCGGCGGTCGGCGAGGGCCTGACCCTATGCTAGAGTGGCGCCACTTTTCCGAAGGGGATTTCCTACCGTGTGGGAGTTGGTCAAAGCCGGTGGCTGGATGATGCTGCCGATCATTCTGTGTTCCATCGCCGCCACCGCGATCATCGCTGAACGCCTGTGGACCCTGCGCATCAGCCGGGTTTCTCCGCCGCACCTGCTTGGACAGGTCTGGCGTCAGATCAAGGACAAGCAGCTCAATAGCCAGAAGCTCAAGGAGCTACGCGCCTCTTCGCCGCTGGGTGAAGTGCTGGCTGCGGGCCTGGCCAACTCCAAGCATGGTCGCGAGATCATGAAGGAGTGCATCGAGGAAGCCGCCAGCCGCGTGATCCATGAGCTGGAACGTTACCTCAACGCCCTCGGCACCATCGCGGCCATGGCGCCGCTGCTCGGTCTGCTGGGTACGGTGTTCGGGATGATCGAGATCTTCGGCGGTTTCATGGAAAACGGCATGGCCAACGCGCCGGTCCTCGCTGGCGGCATCGCCAAGGCCCTGGTGACCACCGCGGCAGGCCTGATCGTGGCCATCCCGGCGGTATTCTTCCACCGCTACCTGCTGCGCCGTGTCGACGAGCTGGTTGTAGCCATGGAGCAGGAAGCGATCAAACTGGTGGAAGTGGTCCAGGGTGATCGCGAGGTTGACTTCGCAGAGGAAGCCAAAGCGTGAAGTTCCGCCGCAGGGCGGGCAATGTCGCCCGCGAAGAGGTGTTCCTCAACCTCACTTCGTTGATCGACGTGATCTTCGTGCTGTTGCTGTTCTTCGTGGTGACCACCACCTTCAGCAAACCGAGTCAGTTGAAGATCGAGCTGCCTGAGGCGGTGAGCGGCACGCTGCCCGAAGAAACCCAGCTGAAGACCCTGGAGCTGAGCATCGCTGCCGATGGCCAGTACTCGCTCAACGGCCAGAACCTGGTCAAAAGCGACCTGTCCACGCTGATCTCGGCCCTGGGGCGCGAGTCGGAAGGCGATAACAGCCTGCCACTGGTGATCACCGCCGACGCCCGCACCACCCACCAATCGGTGATCACCGCCATGGACGCTGCCGGCAAACTCGGCTTCAGCCACCTGCGCATGACCACCATCGAGTCCGAACCGGCCAAGAAGCCCTGATGGCCTTCTCCGACCGTTTGCTGGACGCCTGGTACCGGGGCCATCCGGCGCTGGGTCTTCTTGCTCCGCTTGAGTGGCTCTATCGCCGAGTGGCCGAGCGCAAGCGCGCGACCTTCCTCGCGGGGCAGGGCAACAGCTACCGCCCACCCATCCCCCTGATCGTTGTCGGCAACATCACCGTTGGCGGCACCGGCAAGACTCCGATGATTCTCTGGCTGATCGAACACTGCCGGGCGCGCGGGCTGCGTGTCGGCGTGGTCAGTCGTGGCTATGGCGCCAAACCGCCGCAGTTGCCCTGGCGGGTGCGTGCGGAGCAAGGCGCCGAACTGGCAGGCGATGAGCCGCTGCTGATCGTCCAGCGCAGTGGCGTTCCACTGATGATCGATCCGGACCGATCCCGCGCGGTGAAGGCCCTGTTGGAGCAGGAAGAGCTGGACCTCATCCTCAGCGATGACGGCCTGCAGCATTACCGCCTGGGGCGCGACCTGGAGCTGGTGCTCATCGATGCGGCTCGCGGACTCGGCAATCGTCGCTGCCTGCCGGCCGGCCCCCTGCGTGAGCCTCCGGAACGCCTGGCTTCGGTGGACGCGGTGCTGCGCAATGGTGCTGACGCCGATTCCGCCGAAGGCTTCGCCTTCAAGCTGCGGCCGAGCGTGCTGGTCAACCTCAAGAGCGGCGAGCGCGTGTTGCTGGAGCATTTCCCGCCGGCCCAGGCCGTGCACGCGGTGGCCGGCATCGGCAATCCCCAGCGTTTCTTCAGGACTCTGGAGGCGCTAAACTGGCGCCCGATTCCGCACCCCTTCGCCGATCACGCGGTCTATAGCCCGGAAGCCCTGGATTTCACGCCGTCGCTACCGTTGCTGATGACCGAGAAGGATGCGGTGAAGTGCCGGGCTTTCGCCGCTGCCGACTGGTGGTACCTGGCGGTCGATGCCGATCCGTCTCCAGCCTTCGTCGCCTGGTTCGACGGACAGCTGGCCCGCCTGCTGCCTAACCGCTTCTAACCCAGGTAGCCCTTGGGCTGCCGTCTCAAGGATTCACTCATGGACCCGAAACTCCTCGATATCCTCGCCTGCCCCCTGTGCAAGGGCCCGCTGAAACTGGCCGACGACAAGAGCGAGCTCATCTGCAAGGCCGATGCTCTGGCCTTCCCCGTGCGCGATGGCATCCCGGTGATGCTGGAAGGTGAAGCCCGTACCTTGAATGTCGACGAGCGCCTGGACAAATGACCCAGGCTTTTACCGTCGTCATTCCGGCCCGCTACGCCTCGACTCGCCTGCCTGGCAAGCCGCTGCAGGACATCGCCGGCAAGCCGATGGTCCAGCACGTGTGGGAGCAGGCGCGGCGCAGTGCGGCCCAGCGCGTTGTGGTGGCTACCGACGATGCACGCATCGTCGAAGCCTGCGCAGCGTTTGGCGCCGAGGTGCTGCTGACCCGCGTGGACCACAATTCCGGCACTGATCGTCTGGCCGAAGTGGCCAGCCAGCTTGGCCTGGCCAGTGACGCCATCGTGGTAAACGTGCAGGGTGACGAGCCGCTGATTCCGCCGGCCATCATCGATCAGGTGGCTGCCAACCTCGCCGCTCACCCGGAAGCTGGCATCGCCACCTTGGCCGAGCCAATCGAGGATGTGCAGGCGCTGTTCAATCCCAACGTGGTGAAGGTGGTTGCCGACCTCAATGGCCTGGCGCTGACCTTCAGCCGTGCACCGCTGCCCTGGGCTCGCGATACCTTTGCGGTCAGCCGTGACCAGCTGCCGGCAGATGTGCCTTATCGCCGTCATATCGGTATCTACGCCTACCGCGCGGGCTTCCTCCATGACTTCGTCACCTGGGGACCGTGCTGGTTGGAAAACACCGAGTGCCTGGAGCAACTGCGTGCGCTCTGGCACGGGGTGCGTATCCATGTGGCTGACGCCCTGGAAGCGCCGCCCACGGGCGTCGATACTCCAGAAGACCTCGAGCGCGTCCGGCGCCTGCTGGGGGCTTGATGCGCGTTCTGTTCGTTTGCCTCGGCAATATCTGCCGTTCGCCCACTGCTGAAGGTGTGCTCAGGCACAAATTGCGTGAAGCCGGATTGGTCGAGCAGGTGCAGGTGGACTCCGCCGGCACCGGTGACTGGCACGTGGGCAAGGCGCCGGACGCCCGCACCCGCGTGGCCGCACAGCGTCGCGGCTATGACCTTTCGCAGTTGCGCGCAAGGCAAGTGGCTGCAGAAGACTTCGCTCGTTTCGACCTGATCCTGGCAATGGACGAGAGCAATCTGTCCAATCTGCGCCGGCTGCGTCCCGGCAGTTCGTCGGCCGAGCTCGACCTGTTCCTGCGCCGCTACCAACTGGCGCTGGATGAGGTGCCGGACCCCTACTACGGCGGCGAGGAAGGCTTCGAGCAGGTACTCGACCTGGTGGAGCAGGCCTGCGATGCGCTGATCCTGGAAATCAAGGGGCGCCTGTGAACCTGGTCCTGCACGAAAACCTGTCCCTCAAGCCCTACAACACCTTTGGCGTGGACGTGAAGGCGCGCCTGTTCGTCGAAGCCCATGACGACGCCGAGGTGCGTGAAGCCATCGCCTTGGCGGCCCGGCGCGGTCTTCCGCTGCTGGTGATCGGCGGTGGCAGCAACCTGTTGCTGACCCGCGATGTGGATGCGCTAGTGCTGCGCATGGCGAGCCGTGGTATTCGCGTCCTGGCCGACGACGGCATGAAGGTGCTTCTGGAGGCCGAGGCCGGCGAGCCCTGGCATCCGCTGGTGCTCTGGACCCTGGAACAGGGCATGGGCGGGCTGGAGAACCTCAGTCTGATTCCCGGCACCGTGGGTGCCGCCCCCATGCAGAACATTGGGGCCTATGGCGTCGAGCTGAAGGACGTGTTCGCCGGGCTGACCGCACTGGATCGAGAAACCGGCGAGCTGCGTGATTTCGATCTTGAGGACTGCCAGTTCGCCTACCGCGACAGCCTGTTCAAGCGCGAGGCTGGTCGTTGGTTGATACTGCGGGTGCGTTTCAACCTGAGCCGCGCTGCGCAGCTGCATCTGGACTACGGCCCGGTGCGCCAACGCCTGCAGGCTGAGGGTATCGACGCGCCGACTCCCAGTGATGTCAGTCGCGCGATTTGTGCCATTCGTAGCGAAAAGCTGCCCGACCCCGCCGAGTTGGGCAACGCCGGCAGCTTCTTCAAGAACCCGCTGGTCAATGCCGACCTCGCCCAGCGCCTGCGTGGCGAGCATTCCGATCTGGTCGCCTATTCCCAGGCGGACGGGCAGGTGAAACTGGCCGCCGGCTGGCTGATCGAGCGTGCCGGCTGGAAGGGATTCCGCGAAGGCGATGCAGGCGTGCACCGTCTGCAGGCATTGGTGCTGGTGAACTATGGCTCGGCTACCGGGAACCAGCTCCATGAGCTGGCTCGCCGCATCCAGGCGGATATCGCAGCGAAGTTCGGGGTGGAGTTGGAGATGGAGCCTAACCTGATTTGAGGCTCACTTCCCGCCAATGAAAAAACCGGCCACATGGCCGGTTTTTTCTTCTCTCGAATCGGCAAGGCTGCCTTTGAAGCCACCTCGCCGACGCGCGTCAGGCCTGAGGCGTGCGCTTAGCGGTATTCGCAGAGATAGGCAGTGTCCTGGGCCACTTTCAGTTGGAACTTGCTGTTGGCCGGAACGGTGAATTTGCTGCCGGCGGCGAAGGTTTCCCAGGCGTCGCTGCCCGGCAGTTTCACGGTCAGGGCGCCGGCGATGACGTGCATCACTTCCAGCTGGCTGGTGCCGAACTCGTACTCGCCAGCAGCCATCACGCCGATGGTGGCCGGGCCTTCGGTCATGCCGAATGCGATGGATTTGACGGTGCCGTCGAAGTATTCGTTGACCTTGAACATGCTGGGCTCCTGGATGGGGTCTGAAAGGGGCCGACAGTATGCCCAAGGCGGGTTATGCCGTCACTAGGTTCGAACCGTCAGGCGGGGAGCACCAGAGGCAGCAGGCGCGCGGTGTTGCGGGCATCTTCGAGGGCACGGTGCTGTTGGCCCTGAAAGTGCAGGCCAGCCAGTTGCAGGGCGGTGTGCAGGCCCACGGCGCGCTTGAGTTGGCGCACCTCAGCGAAGCGCTGCTTGAGATTCAGGTGCGGTACGGCAGCTAGCAGGCTGTCGAGTCCATGCAGGTGCCACTCCTGTTCCAGTTGGTGGCGGTCGTAGTCGCCCCAACTCGCCCATCCCACCAGGCGCGGGCTGTGATGGCTGAGCCAGCGTTCGAAGGTTTGCCATACCTGAGGCAGGCTCGCCGCGCTGTCCATGTCGGACTGGCTGATATGGGTGAGCTGGCGGCAGAAGCCGGTCAGGCATGGGCGGCGCGCGGGACGCACGAAGCGTTGGAAGTGGTCCACTTCATGGCCGTCCGCGCGAACGAGAGTCGCGCCGATCTCGATGATTTCCATTTCTTCCAGGGGCCAACCGCCTTCTTCGGTGGTGGCTTCCAGATCGATGACCAGCCAATGTGGCATGGGGTTCTCCTTGGCATGGGGCGGTCGAGTCCTGCCCGGAGCGAGTATGGTGGCGCTTTCGCGGGTCGGCAAACTGCGTGTTAGGCTTTTCGGCAGGTCGACGAAGGAGAACAACAATGGCTGAAGTAGCGTTCATCGGTCTGGGGGTAATGGGCTTCAACATGGCCGGGCACCTGGCTTGCGAAGGTCACTCGGTAAGGATCTACAACCGCACGCCGGGGCGGGTCGCGCTGTGGTGCGACGAGTTCGGAGGCGATGCCTTCGACACGCCGCGCGAGGCGGCGGAGGGGGCGGAATTCGTGATGGTCTGCGTCGGTAACGACGACGATCTGCGAGCAGTGCTGCTGGGGGTGGACGGTGCCTTCGCAGGAATGGCGCCAGGTTCGATCCTGGTGGACCACACCACGGCTTCGGCGGACGTGGCGCGGGAAATGGCCGTCCTGGCCGCCGAGCGTGAACTGGGCTTCCTCGACGCCCCGGTCTCCGGCGGCCAGGCCGGGGCCGAAGCGGGCATGCTGTCGGTGATGGTGGGGGGCGAAAAGGCCTTCTACGATCGCGCTGCCCCTGTTATCGACAGCTACGCCAAGATGATTCGCCTCATGGGGCCGGTCGGGAGCGGACAGCTCACCAAGATGGTCAACCAGATCTGCGTCGGCGGACTGCTGCAGGGGCTGGCCGAGGCACTGCACTTCGCCCAGTGCGCAGGTCTCGATCCACAAGGCGCGATGGAGGTCATCAGCAAGGGCGCGGCGCAGTCCTGGCAGTTGGAGCATCGCCACCAGACCATGCTGGATGGCAAGTTCGACTTCGGGTTCGCCGTGGACTGGATGCGCAAGGACCTTGGCATCGTCCTGGACGAAGCGGCGCGCAACGGCGCGCAACTGCCCGTTACCGCGCTGGTGGACCAGTTCTACGCCGAGGTCCAGGCCATGGGCGGCGGGCGTTGGGATACGTCCAGCCTGATCGCACGGCTGAAAAAGCCGGCGTAGCGCGTGAGGCAGGCGTCCTGAGCTAAGACCAGGCTAGGCGGAAAGCGGGGAGAAAGCGGAGTTGACGACCGTCAATGAGCATTTCGATCCGATTTCCAACAACGCCTGGTCGACGATCAGGGCGCCTAGCTGCGGAAAATGAAGTAGACGGCGCCTAGTAGGCATAGCCCCGCCCACAGATAGTCCAGCTTCAGCGGCTGCTGCATGTAGAGCACGCTGAACGGGACGAAGATGGCCAGGGTGATCACTTCCTGCATGATCTTCAGCTGGCCGACCGAGAGTTCGGTGTAGCCGATGCGGTTGGCCGGCACCATGATCATGTATTCGAACAGGGCTATTCCCCAGCTGATCAGCGCTGCGATCACCCAGGGCTTGGTGTTGAGGGTCTTGAGATGGCCATACCAGGCAAAGGTCATGAATACGTTGGATAGCGCAAGCAGAGTGGCGGTCTGCATCCATACAGGCATGATCGGGTGCTCTGAGGCTGGGAGGAGCGCGCAAGCCTAATGGGTGCTGATTCTCAAGGAAAGGGGTGAGCCATGGCCGTCTGGCGTGGATTGGGGTTTGTGGCAATTGTGCTCCTCGGGGTGGCGATCGCAGCGCTGCGCGGTATCGATGCCTGGCGCAAGGAGCCCGTGATCGCGACGCTGCATGTGCCGCCGGCGTTCAAGGTTGCGCGGGATTTCGACTTTGGCCGCTATCGGATGTCGTGGAGCGGCCGGGGCCTTATCGTCTATCCGCAAGGGCGGCCGGAAAAGGTGCTCTGGGCTGCCGAGGGTGGATTTCTGGCGGCTGGTATGGGAGAGGCGGTGCCTGGTCTGCTCGATTCGGGGCGGGAATTGCACGATCTTCGTGACCGGCTATGCCGTGAGCAGAGCCTGGAAGCCTTCGAGCGTCTGGGGAGCAAGCTCTCGCTGAAGGGGCAGCTGCGCTGTGCCGATGGAGCCTTGAGCAGCTACGTGCTGACCTTGGAGGATGATGGCGAGCGCGGTCTGGTTCTGGTCGTGGCGCTGGGTGACCCGGCGCTGAATCGACTGTACCTGCGCTGGAGTCGTGAGGCAGGGGAGCGAATCTTCGGCTTTGGCGAGGTTTCCGGCGTCTACGACATGTCGGGGCGGCGCCTGGCGGTGCTGGCGGCTGGCAGCCGACCGGAGGAGGAGGGGGGCTGGAGCTCCTCGGCGACCCAGGCCTTTTTCGTGACCTCACGCCTTCGGGCCTTTCAGAGCCAGTCCAGTGCCTATCAGCTGTTCGATCTGCGTGATCCCCAGCGTGTCGGACTTGAAGTGCATGAGGGACGGCTCAAGGCATATATCTACAAGGGCGACAGCCTAGAAGAGCTGCGTGACCTGCAATCTTCGGTGCCTGGGGTCGTGTCAACGCCGGCTCTGCCCAAGTAAAATGGCGCTTCATGCCGTCATTCCTGTCGTTCGAGGTTCTTCGCCATGCATTGCCGCCCAGGCTGTGGCGCCTGCTGCATAGCTCCATCCATCAGCTCCCCGCTGCCCGGCATGCCTGAGGGCAAGCCCGCGGGTGAGCGTTGCCTGCATTTGTCCGCGGAGAACCTCTGCCAGCTGTTCGGCGACCCGCGCCGACCGACGGTCTGTGGCGATTTCGATGCGGATCCCGAGGTTTGTGGAGAAAGCCGCGAAGAGGCCATCCGCCTGCTCGGCTGGCTGGAACAGGCAACTTCGGCCGCCTAATCAATCTGCCGGCAGATCGCCGGTACCGCCTGAGCAAGGAGAGATCATGAGAATCAAGGTTGCGGCGCTCTGTGCCCTGGGGCTGCTGGCGGCATCCGCCGTGCAGGCCGAGGACTGGAAGCTGGCCAAGGACGAGGACGGCATCAAGGTATTCTTGAGCGAGGTGCCCGGGTCCAAGTACAAGGCCTATCGCGGCGTCGTCACAATGAAGGCTGACATGGCCACACTGCGTGCCCTGCAGGAAGACGTTGCCGGTTCCTGCGCCTGGATCCACGAGTGCAAGGAGCAGAAGCTGCTCAAGAGCGAAGGGGCGCAGAGCTGGACCTATACCCGCTTCAATACGCCCTGGCCGGTCACTCCGCGCGACTCGGTGCTGCACGTCACCTCCGAGATCGGGGCTGATGGCAGTGTGACGCGCGTTCTGGAGGGTGTGCCCAAATACCTGCCGGAAGCCGATGGCTTTGTGCGGGTGACCGAGGTGCAAGGCTTCTGGAAGCTGGCGCCCAAAGGAACGGGGGAGGTGGAAGTGACCTATCAGGTGCACACCGAGCCGGGCGGAAGCGTGCCATCCTGGCTGGCGAACAGTTTCGTGGTCGATGCGCCCTTCAATACCCTGAAAGCGATGCGCCAGCGGGCGGAAAAGCGCTGAACGGTTAGACGAAGTTGAAATAAAAAAGGCTGCCAATCGGCAGCCTTTTTCATTGGTGGAAAGCCTTACTTGCGGCCTTCCAGCGCGACGAAATCGCGCTTCTCGTAACCGGTGTACAGCTGGCGCGGACGGCCAATCTTGTACGGACCGGAGAGCATTTCCTTCCAGTGCGAGATCCAGCCCACGGTACGTGCCAGGGCGAAGATCACGGTGAACATGCTGGTCGGAATACCGATGGCCTTCAGGATGATGCCCGAGTAGAAGTCCACGTTCGGGTAGAGGTTGCGCTCCTTGAAGTACGGATCGTTGCGCGCGATCTCTTCCAGCTTCATGGCCAGCTCGAGCTGCGGGTCGTTGATACCCAGCTCGGCCAGAACCTCGTCGCAGGTCTGCTTCATGACCTTGGCGCGCGGGTCGAAGTTCTTGTAGACGCGGTGGCCGAAGCCCATCAGCTTGAACGGATCGTTCTTGTCCTTGGCCTTGGCCACGAACTTCTCAATGTTCGATACGTCGCCGATTTCGTCTAGCATGGTCAGCACCGCTTCGTTGGCGCCGCCGTGTGCCGGGCCCCAGAGGGCCGCGATGCCGGCTGCAATACAGGCGAAGGGATTGGCGCCGGAGGAGCCGGCCAGACGAACGGTAGAAGTAGAAGCGTTCTGCTCGTGGTCTGCATGCAGGATGAAGATGCGGTCCATGGCCTTGGCCAGCACCGGGCTGATCGGTTTGATCTCAGCCGGGGTGTTGAACATCATGTGCAGGAAGTTTTCCGCGTAATTCAGGTCGTTACGCGGGTACATCATGGGCTGGCCCATGGAGTACTTGTAGGCCATCGCCGCGATGGTCGGCATCTTGGCGACCAGGCGCATCGCCGATACTTCGCGGTGCTGCGGGTTATTGATGTCCAGGGAGTCGTGGTAGAAGGCGGAGAGGGCACCCACCACGCCGCACATGATCGCCATTGGGTGGGCGTCGCGGCGGAAGCCGTTGAAGAAGCTCTTCAACTGCTCGTGAACCATGGTGTGGTTCTTGATGGTGCCAACGAACTTGGCCTTCTCTTCAGCGTTCGGTAGTTCGCCGTTCAACAGCAGGTAGCAGGTTTCCAGGTAGTCGGACTTCTCTGCCAGCTGCTCGATCGGATAGCCACGGTGCAGCAATACGCCCTTGTCGCCGTCGATGTAGGTGATCTTCGACTCGCAAGAGGCGGTCGACATAAAGCCAGGATCAAAGGTGAAGCAGCCCGTGGAGGTCAGGCCCCGCACATCGACTACATCGGGTCCCATGGTTCCGGACAGAACGGGCAGCTCTACGGGGGCTGCGCCCTCGATGATCAACTGCGCTTTTTTGTCAGCCATAGCGGCCTCCTAGTTATGCTTGAAATCATCAGACAGCCCCCCACGCAGGGCCCGGGACACTATAGAGCTATAAATTCGAATGTCAATTTGAAGAAACCCATGTGGCAGTGGGGTTTGCGTGGGTTTTTAGGCGAAAAAAGAGGGGCTATTTACGCCTTTTAT
Organism: Pseudomonas sp. BN515; assembly: GCF_029873155.1. Taxonomy (NCBI): domain Bacteria; kingdom Pseudomonadati; phylum Pseudomonadota; class Gammaproteobacteria; order Pseudomonadales; family Pseudomonadaceae; genus Pseudomonas; species Pseudomonas sp. BN515. The sequence continues at coordinate 119,612 of NZ_SSOH01000071.1, forward strand.
ATGGGCAGCGCAATCCGCTTTTGGGGGCAGGCGTTTGCATTGTCATTAGTCAGCTAACTGTCTATACTCAGCGCCCGATCGCCAGGGGCCCTGGGCCCATATTCTGGAGGTCGGCACTCCCTTTGGTGAGGGGTACCTGATCAGTGCACTTCCCGACAACTTGCCCTGTTTGTTAGGGGCCTCAGTGTGAAAAAAAAGCCGTGAATAGCCAACGACCTGTAAACCTAGATCTCAGGACCATCAAACTCCCCATCACTGCTTACACGTCCATCCTGCATCGTATCTCCGGCGTCATCCTCTTCTTCGGCATTGCCGTGCTGCTGTTCGCACTCGACAAGTCGCTGAGCTCCGAGGAAGGCTTCGAGCAGGTAAAAGCGTGCCTGACCAGTCCGCTGGCCAAGCTGGTGATTTGGGGCCTCCTGTCCGCGCTGCTTTACCACCTGGTCGCCGGTGTGCGCCACCTGGTAATGGATGCGGGCGTCGGCGAAACGCTCGAGGGCGGTGCGCTGGGCTCGAAAATCGTCATCGTGATTTCTGCGGTGCTGATCGTGCTGCTGGGGGTGTGGGTATGGTAACCAACGTCACGAACTTCTCGCGTTCGGGCCTTTATGACTGGATGGCCCAGCGCGTTTCTGCGGTCGTTCTCGCGGCTTATTTCCTCTTCCTGCTGGGCTACCTGCTGTTCAATCCGGGTCTGACCTTTGCCGACTGGCACGGTCTGTTCTCCCACACCGCGATGCGCATCTTCAGCCTGCTGGCCCTGGTCGCCCTGAGCGTCCATGCCTGGGTCGGCATGTGGACTATCTCCACCGACTACCTGACGCCCATGGCGCTGGGCAAGGCGGCGACTGTCGTGCGTTTCCTGTTCCAGGCGGTATGCGGCATGGCAATGTTCGCGTTCTTCGTCTGGGGCGTGCAGATTCTCTGGGGTGTGTGATCCATGTCTAGCATTCGTACTCTTTCCTTCGACGCCATCATCGTAGGTGGCGGCGGCGCCGGCATGCGCGCTGCGCTGCAACTGGCCCAAGGTGGCCACAAGACCGCTGTGGTGACCAAGGTCTTCCCGACCCGCTCCCACACCGTATCCGCCCAGGGCGGCATCACCTGTGCCATCGCTTCGGCCGACCCGAACGACGATTGGCGCTGGCACATGTACGACACCGTCAAGGGCTCCGACTACATCGGTGACCAGGACGCCATCGAATACATGTGCTCCGTAGGTCCGGAAGCCGTGTTCGAGCTGGAACACATGGGCCTGCCGTTCTCCCGTACCGAGCAGGGCCGCATCTACCAGCGTCCGTTCGGCGGTCAGTCCAAGGACTTCGGCAAGGGTGGCCAGGCTGCCCGTACCTGCGCCGCTGCTGACCGTACCGGTCACGCGCTGCTGCACACCCTGTACCAGGCCAACCTGAAGAGCGGCACCTCGTTCCTCAACGAGTGGTATGCCGTTGATCTGGTGAAGAACCAGGACGGCGCCGTGGTCGGCATCATCGCCATCTGCATCGAGACCGGCGAAACCGTCTACATCCGTTCCAAGGCCGTGGTTCTGGCCACCGGCGGTGCTGGTCGTATCTACGCCTCCACCACCAACGCCCTGATCAACACCGGCGACGGCGTGGGCATGGCCCTGCGTGCTGGCGTACCGGTCCAGGACATCGAAATGTGGCAGTTCCACCCGACCGGCATCGCCGGCGCTGGTGTACTGGTCACCGAAGGCTGCCGTGGTGAAGGTGGTTACCTGATCAACGCGCATGGCGAGCGCTTCATGGAGCGTTACGCTCCGAACGCCAAGGACCTGGCCGGCCGCGACGTGGTCGCCCGTTCCATGGTCAAGGAAGTGATCGCCGGCAACGGCGTGGGCCCGAACAAGGACCACGTGCTGCTGAAGCTCGACCACCTCGGCGAGGAAGTCCTGCACAGCCGCCTGCCTGGCATCTGCGAACTGTCCAAGACCTTCGCGCACGTCGACCCGGTCGTCGCTCCGATCCCGGTTATCCCGACCTGCCACTACATGATGGGTGGCGTTGCCACCAACATTCATGGCCAGGCCATCACCCAGGACGCCAACGGCAACGACACCATCGTCGAAGGCCTGTTCGCTGTGGGCGAAGTGGCTTGCGTATCGGTTCACGGCGCCAACCGCCTGGGCGGCAACTCGCTGCTCGACCTGGTGGTATTCGGCCGTGCTGCCGGCCTGCACCTGGAGAAGGCGCTCAAGGAAGGTATCGAGGCGCGTGGTGCCAGCGAGACCGACATCGAGCAGTCCCTCAAGCGTCTGTCCGGTGTCAACGAACGCACCAGCGGCGAAGAAGTCGCCCCGCTGAAACGCGAGCTGCAAAGCTGCATGCAGAACTACTTCGGTGTATTCCGTACCGGCGAATACATGCAGAAGGGTATTGCTCAGCTGGCTGACCTGCGTGAGCGCATCGCCAACGTCAAGATCAACGACAAGTCCCAGGCCTTCAACACCGCGCGTATCGAAGCGCTGGAGCTGCAGAACCTGCTGGAAGTCGCTGAAGCCACTGCCATCGCCGCCGAAGTGCGTAAAGAGTCCCGTGGCGCTCACGCCCGCGAAGACTTCGAAGACCGCGACGACGAGAACTGGCTGTGCCACACCCTGTACTTCCCGGGTGAGAAGCGCGTTGCCAAGCGCGCTGTCAACTTCGCGCCGAAGACTGTTCCGGCGTTCGAACCCAAAGTACGTACTTATTAAGGGTGGCCGAGATGTCCAAGACTCTTACTGTCAGCGTCTATCGCTACAACCCGGAGAGCGACAGCGCTCCGACCATGCAGGACTTCCAGATCGACACCGACGGCAAGGACGTGATGGTCCTCGACGTACTGGCCCTGATCAAGGAACAGGACGAAGGTTTCTCCTACCGTCGCTCCTGCCGTGAAGGCGTCTGCGGTTCCGACGGCATGAACATCAACGGCAAGAACGGCCTGGCGTGCATCACTCCGCTGTCGGCCGCTGGCCTGAAGGGCGGCAAGCTGGTGATTCGTCCGCTGCCGGGCCTGCCGGTCATTCGTGACCTGGTCGTCGATATGAGCATCTTCTACAAGCAGTACGAGAAGGTGAAACCCTTCCTGCAGAACGATACTCCGGCTCCGGCCATCGAGCGTCTGCAGTCCCCGGAAGATCGCGAAAAGCTGGACGGTCTGTACGAGTGCATCCTGTGCGCTTGCTGCTCGACTTCCTGCCCGTCCTTCTGGTGGAACCCGGACAAGTTCCTCGGTCCCGCTGCGCTGCTGCAGGCCTATCGCTTCCTGGCCGATAGCCGTGACAACAAGACCGAAGAGCGACTGGCTGCGCTGGACGACCCGTTCAGCGTGTTCCGTTGCCGCGGCATCATGAACTGCGTGAACGTTTGCCCGAAGGGTCTGAACCCGACCAAGGCGATCGGCCACGTACGTAGCATGCTGCTGCAAAGCGGTACCTGATTCGATTGCTGTACGCGTAACACCTGCGGTACCGGCCTGGTCGGTACCGCAGTAAAACCAGGAACGCAGCTCACAAAGCCGTGTTCCTTATTTGAAAAATATATAGATGACCAGCAGGGGCAACCGGGCTGGTGCCCGGACTATCAGCGGGATCCTTGGTGGCTTTACCGAAGTCGCTGTGCCAGGACTTCTTAGCCCTAGCGGTGTCCATGCCGATGGTGTCCCCTTATCGAGGGTGACAAAGCATGCAAGAAAGCGAAATGCAGCGCATGTGGAACAGTGCCCACCTATCCGGTGGTAACGCTGCATATGTGGAAGAGCTCTATGAGCTCTACCTGCACGATCCCAACGCTGTGCCCGAAGAGTGGCGCACCTACTTCCAGAAGCTGCCGACCGACGGCAATCTTGCCACCGACGTTTCGCACTCCACCATCCGGGATCATTTCGTCCTGCTCGCCAAGAATCAGCGCCGCGCCCAGCCGGTGTCCGCTGGTGCAGTGAGTTCTGAGCACGAGAAGAAGCAGGTTGAAGTCCTGCGCCTGATCCAGGCATTCCGCATGCGCGGCCACCAGGCTTCCAAGCTCGACCCGCTTGGTCTGTGGCAGCGTCCGGCTCCGGCTGACCTGTCGATCCGCCACTACGGGCTGACTGACGCCGACCTCGATACCACCTTCCGCACTGGTGAGCTCTACATCGGCAAAGAAGAGGCTACTCTGCGCGAGATTCAGCAGACCCTCAACGAGACGTATTGCCGCACCATCGGTGCCGAGTTCACCCACATCGTCGATTCCGAGCAGCGCAAGTGGTTCCAGCAGCGTCTGGAAAGCGTGCGCGGCCGTCCGGCGTTCTCGCCGGAAGTCCAGAGCCACCTGCTGGAGCGCTTGACCGCTGCCGAGGGCCTGGAAAAGTACCTGGGCACCAAATACCCGGGCACCAAGCGTTTCGGCCTTGAAGGCGGCGAGAGCCTGATTCCGCTGCTGGACGAAATCATCCAGCGCTCCGGCTCCTACGGCCTGAAGGAAATCGTCATCGGCATGGCCCACCGTGGCCGTCTGAACGTCCTGGTCAACACCTTCGGCAAGAACCCGCGCGACCTGTTCGACGAGTTCGAAGGCAAGAAGACCGAAGGCCTGTCCTCCGGTGACGTGAAGTACCACCAGGGCTTCTCCTCCAACGTCATGACTCCGGGCGGCGAAGTTCACCTGGCCCTGGCGTTCAACCCGTCTCACCTGGAAATCGTTTCCCCGGTGGTCGAGGGTTCCGTACGTGCCCGTCAGGATCGTCGCCAGGACAAGACCGGTGACAAGGTTCTGCCTATCTCCCTCCACGGTGACGCAGCATTTGCCGGCCAGGGCGTGGTCATGGAAACCTTCCAGATGTCGCAGACCCGTGGCTACAAGACGGGCGGCACCATCCACATCGTGATCAATAACCAGGTTGGTTTCACCACCAGCCGTCCGGAAGACTCGCGCTCCACCGAGTACTGCACCGACGTCGCCAAGATGATCCAGGCGCCGATCCTGCACGTGAACGGCGATGATCCGGAAGCCGTGCTGTTCGTCACCCAGCTGGCCGTCGACTACCGCATGCAGTTCAAGCGTGACGTGGTCATCGACCTGGTCTGCTACCGCCGTCGCGGCCACAACGAGGCCGACGAGCCGAATGGCACCCAGCCGCTGATGTACCAGCAGATCGCCAAGCAGCGCACCACCCGTGAGCTGTACGCCGATGCCCTGAGCGCCTCCAGCGTGCTCGACGTCGCCGCCATCCAGGCCAAGGTGGACGAGTACCGTACCGCCCTGGACAACGGCCAGCACGTGGTCAAGAGCCTGGTGAAGGAGCCCAACAAGGAGCTCTTCGTCGACTGGCGCCCCTACCTGGGCCATGCCTGGACCGCTCGTCACGACACCCGCTTCGATCTGAAGACCCTGCAGGAGCTCTCCACCAAGCTGCTGGAAATTCCGGAAGGCTTCGTGGTCCAGCGTCAGGTCGCCAAGATCCTCGAAGACCGCCAGAAGATGGGCGCCGGTGCGATGCCGATCAACTGGGGCTTCGCCGAGACCATGGCCTACGCCACCCTGCTGTTCGAAGGCCATCCGGTACGTATCACCGGCCAGGACGTGGGCCGCGGCACCTTCTCGCACCGCCACGCGGCGCTGCATAGCCAGAAGGACGCCAGCACCTACCTGCCGCTGCAGCACCTGTTCGCCGACCAGCCGAAGTTCGATCTGTATGACTCCTACCTGTCGGAAGAGGCAGTGCTGGCGTTCGAATACGGCTACTCCACCACCACGCCGAACGCGCTGGTGATCTGGGAAGCCCAGTTCGGTGACTTCGCCAACGGTGCTCAGGTCGTGGTCGACCAGTTCATTACCAGCGGTGAGCACAAGTGGGGTCGTCTGTGCGGCCTGACCATGCTGCTGCCCCACGGCTACGAAGGCCAGGGTCCGGAGCACTCCTCCGCGCGCCTGGAGCGTTACCTGCAGCTGTGCGCCGAGCACAACATCCAGGTCTGCGTGCCGACCACTCCGGCCCAGGTCTACCACATGCTGCGCCGCCAGGTTATCCGCCCGCTGCGCAAGCCGCTGGTGGCCCTGACTCCGAAGTCCCTGCTGCGTCACAAGCTGGCCATCTCGACCCTGGAAGACCTGGCCGAAGGCTCCTTCCAGACTGTCATCGACGAGATCGACGCAATCGATCCGAAGAAAGTGGACCGCCTGATCCTGTGCAGCGGCAAGGTGTACTACGACCTGCTGGAGAAGCGCCGTGCCGAAGGCCGCGAAGATATCGCCATCGTGCGTATCGAGCAGCTGTATCCGTTCCCCGAGGACGACCTGGCAGAGATTCTGGCTCCGTACAAGAATCTCAAGCACATCGTCTGGTGCCAGGAAGAGCCGATGAACCAGGGCGCCTGGTACTGCAGCCAGCACCACATGCGTCGTGTCGCGGCAGCCCACAAGAAGGGCCTGTTCCTCGAGTACGCCGGTCGTGAAGGTTCTGCAGCTCCGGCTTGCGGCTACGCCTCCATGCACGCTGAGCAGCAGGAAAAACTGCTGCAAGATGCCTTTACTGTTTAACGCCTTCGCGCTGAAGAAACCGAATTAGATAGGAACCCTGAACAATGGCTATCGAGATCAAAGCCCCCACTTTCCCGGAATCGGTTGCCGACGGCACCGTGGCTACCTGGCACAAGAAGCCGGGCGATGCGGTCAAGCGCGACGAGCTGATCGTCGACATCGAAACTGACAAAGTGGTCATGGAAGTCCTGGCGGAAGCCGACGGCGTCCTGGCTGAAATCGTCAAGAACGAGGGCGACACCGTCCTCAGCGGCGAACTGCTCGGCAAGCTGAACGCTGGTGCCGCGGCTGCTGCTCCTGCTGCCGCTGCCCCGGCTGCCGCCCCTGCCCAGGCCGCCGCTCCGGCCGCCGCAGGTGCCGATGACGCCATCCTCTCTCCGGCTGCCCGCAAGCTGGCTGAAGAGAACGGCATCGACCCGAACAGCATTGCCGGCACTGGCAAAGGCGGTCGCGTGACCAAGGAAGACGTGGTTGCCGCCGTCGAAGCGAAGAAATCCGCTCCGGCTGCTCCGGCCGCCAAGCCCGCTGCCCCGGCTGCCGAGGCTCCGGTCTTCGCCGCTGGCGAACGCGTCGAGAAGCGCGTACCGATGACCCGCCTGCGTGCCAAGGTTGCCGAGCGTCTGGTCGAAGCCCAGTCCACCATGGCCATGCTGACCACGTTCAACGAAGTCGACATGACCGAAGTCATGGCGCTGCGTTCGAAGTACAAGGACCTGTTCGAGAAGACCCACAACGGCGTGCGCCTGGGCTTCATGTCCTTCTTCGTCAAGGCTTCCGTCGAGGCGCTGAAGCGCTTCCCGGCTGTCAACGCTTCCATCGACGGCAACGACATCGTCTACCACGGCTACCAGGACATCGGCGTTGCCGTATCCAGCGACCGTGGTCTGGTGGTTCCGGTTCTGCGCAACGCTGAGCTGATGAGCCTGGCTGAAGTCGAGAACGGCATTGCGACCTTCGGCAAGAAGGCCCGTGAAGGCAAACTGTCCATCGACGAGATGACTGGTGGCACCTTCACCATCACCAACGGCGGCACCTTCGGCTCGATGATGTCGACCCCGATCGTCAACCCGCCGCAGGCCGCCATTCTCGGCATGCACAACATCATCCAGCGCCCGATGGCCATCAACGGTCAGGTCGTTATTCGCCCGATGATGTACCTGGCTCTGTCCTACGACCACCGCCTGATCGATGGCAAGGAAGCTGTGAGCTTCCTGGTGACCATCAAGAACCTGCTGGAAGACCCGGCTCGTCTGCTGCTGGACATCTGATCGGCAGTCTCTCTTTACGGCGGCCCCCCTTACAGGGGCCGTCCGGTTTCATACGAGAAGGAATGAGTTATGACCCAGAAATTCGACGTGGTAGTGATTGGTGCGGGCCCCGGCGGCTACGTTGCCGCCATCAAGGCAGCTCAGCTCGGCCTGAAAACCGCCTGCATCGAGAAGTACCAGGACAAGGAAGGCAAGACCGCTCTGGGCGGCACCTGCCTGAACGTCGGCTGCATTCCGTCGAAGGCGCTGCTGGACAGCTCCTACAAGTACCATGAGGCCCACGAGGCCTTCAAAGTCCACGGTATCGAAGCCAAGGGCGTCTCCATCGACGTTCCCACCATGGTTGGTCGCAAGAACACCATCGTGAAGAACCTGACCGGCGGCGTTGCCACCCTGTTCAAGGCCAACGGCGTCACCCTGCTGGAAGGCCACGGCAAGCTGCTGGCCAACAAGCAGGTCGAAGTGACCGGTTCCGACGGCAAGGTACAGATCGTCGAAGCCGTGAACGTGATCCTCGCTTCCGGCTCCAAGCCGGTAGACATCCCGCCGGCTCCGGTTGACCAGGACGTGATCGTCGACTCCACCGGCGCCCTGGACTTCCAGGCCGTTCCGAAGAAGCTGGGCGTTATCGGTGCCGGCGTGATCGGCCTCGAGCTGGGCTCCGTCTGGGCTCGCCTGGGTGCTGAAGTGACCGTGCTGGAAGCCCTGGACAAGTTCCTCCCGGCCGCCGACGAGCAGGTTTCCAAGGAAGCCATGAAGGTCCTGACCAAGCAGGGCCTGAAGATTCGTCTGGGCGCCCGCGTGACCGGCTCCGAAGTGAAGAAGAAGCAGGTAACCGTCAGCTTCACCGACGCCAACGGCGAGCAGAAGGAAACCTTCGACAAGCTGATCGTGGCCGTGGGCCGTCGCCCGGTGACCACCGATCTGCTGGCTGCCGATAGCGGCGTGACCCTGGACGAGCGTGGCTTCATCTTCGTCGACGACCATTGCGCTACCAGCGTTCCGGGCGTGTACGCCATCGGTGACGTGGTACGTGGCGCGATGCTGGCCCACAAGGCCTCGGAAGAGGGCATCATGGTCGCCGAGCGCATCGCCGGCCACAAAGCCCAGATGAACTACGACCTGATTCCGTCGGTCATCTACACCCACCCGGAAATCGCGTGGGTCGGCAAGACCGAGCAGACCCTGAAGGCCGAAGGCGTTGAAGTCAACGTCGGTACCTTCCCGTTCGCCGCCAGTGGCCGTGCCATGGCTGCCAATGACACCGCCGGTTTCGTCAAGGTCATCGCTGATGCCAAGACCGACCGCGTACTGGGCGTCCACGTGATCGGCCCAAGCGCCGCAGAACTGGTCCAGCAAGGTGCCATCGGCATGGAGTTCGGCACCAGCGCCGAAGACCTGGGCATGATGGTCTTCTCGCACCCGACCCTGTCCGAAGCGCTGCACGAAGCGGCCCTCGCTGTGAATGGCCACGCCATCCACATCGCCAACCGCAAGAAGCGCTAAGAGCAAAGAAGAACCACGGCGGACTGCCCGTGCTGTGAGCCCTCTGGGGCTCACCGCGGAAAGCCCGCCGGACTGCCTTCAACTGCAGTCACAGGTGGCGCGGCACCACGAATGCAGCGCCGAATGCGCAATACCTAAACGAAGACGGTAGACAAGCATGAATCTCCACGAGTATCAGGGTAAGCAGCTGTTCGCTGAATACGGCCTGCCCGTATCCAAGGGCTTTGCCGTAGACACCCCGGAAGAAGCCGCAGAAGCCTGCGAAAAAATCGGTGGCAGCGAATGGGTTGTTAAAGCCCAGGTCCACGCTGGCGGCCGCGGTAAAGCGGGCGGCGTGAAGCTGGTCAAGAGCAAGGACGACGCCAAGGCGTTCGCCGCCAACTGGCTGGGCAAGCGCCTGGTGACCTACCAGACAGACGCCAACGGTCAGCCGGTCAGCAAAATCCTGGTTGAATCCTGCACCGACATCGCCAAGGAACTGTACCTGGGCGCCGTGGTAGATCGTTCCAGCCGCCGCATCGTGTTCATGGCTTCCACCGAAGGTGGCGTGGACATCGAGAAAGTTGCTCACGAAACTCCCGAGAAGATCCTCAAGGCCACCATCGACCCGCTGGTCGGCGCTCAGCCCTACCAGGGCCGCGAGCTGGCATTCCAGCTGGGCCTGGAAGGTGACCAGATCAAGCAGTTCACCCACATCTTCGTGAACCTGGCCAAGCTGTTCCAGGACTACGACCTGGCTCTGCTGGAAGTGAACCCGCTGGTTATCAAGGCTGACGGCAACCTGCACTGCCTGGACGCCAAGATCAACATCGACAGCAACGCCATGTACCGTCAGCCCAAGCTGCGCGCCATGCACGACCCGTCCCAGGACGACGCTCGTGAAGCCCATGCGCAGAAGTGGGAACTGAACTACGTGGCCCTGGAAGGCAACATTGGCTGCATGGTCAACGGTGCCGGCCTGGCCATGGGTACCATGGACATCGTCAACCTCCACGGCGGCAAGCCGGCCAACTTCCTCGACGTTGGCGGTGGTGCGACCAAGGAGCGCGTGACCGAAGCGTTCAAGATCATCCTGTCCGACAGCAACGTCGCTGCCGTACTGGTGAACATCTTCGGCGGCATCGTTCGTTGCGACATGATTGCCGAAGGCATCATCGGCGCGGTGAAGGAAGTTGGCGTGAAGATCCCCGTGGTCGTCCGTCTGGAAGGCAACAATGCTGACCTCGGCGCCAAGGTACTGGCCGAGAGCGGTCTGAACATCATCGCGGCGACCAGCCTGACCGACGCTGCACAGCAAGTCGTCAAGGCCGCGGAGGGCAAGTAATGAGCGTCCTGATCAACAAAGACACCAAAGTCATCTGCCAGGGCTTCACCGGTAGCCAGGGTACTTTCCACTCCGAACAAGCCATCGCCTACGGCACCAAGATGGTTGGCGGCGTGACCCCCGGCAAGGGCGGCACCACCCACCTGGGCCTGCCGGTGTTCAACACCGTCAAGGAAGCCGTTGAAGCCACCGGCGCCGAAGCTTCGGTGATCTACGTTCCGGCTCCGTTCTGCAAGGACTCCATCCTGGAAGCGGCCTTCGGCGGCATCAAGCTGATCGTCTGCATCACCGAAGGCATCCCGACCATCGACATGCTGGAAGCCAAGGTCAAGTGCGACGAGCTGGGCGTACGCCTGATCGGCCCGAACTGCCCGGGCGTGATCACTCCCGGCGAGTGCAAGATCGGCATCATGCCGGGTCACATCCACCTGCCGGGCAAAGTAGGCATCGTGTCGCGTTCCGGCACCCTGACCTATGAAGCCGTGAAGCAGACCACCGACGCCGGCTTCGGCCAGTCCACCTGCGTGGGCATCGGCGGTGACCCGATCCCGGGCTCCAACTTCATCGACATCCTGAAGCTGTTCCAGGAAGACCCGCAGACCGAAGCCATCGTCATGATCGGCGAGATCGGCGGTTCCGCTGAAGAAGAAGCTGCTGCCTTCATCAAGGCCAACGTGACCAAGCCGGTGGTGTCCTACATCGCTGGTGTAACTGCACCGCCCGGCAAGCGCATGGGCCACGCTGGCGCCATCATCTCCGGTGGCAAAGGCACCGCGGACGAGAAGTTCGCTGCCCTGCAGGACGCTGGTGTGAAAACCGTGCGTTCGCTGGCCGACATCGGCAAGGCCCTGGCCGAGCTGACCGGCTGGGAAGTCAAGAACGCCTAAGGCGACTTGATTCCCCCAACAAAGGCCACCCTTCGGGGTGGCCTTTGTCGTTCGAGGTGCAACCATTCTGCGTAAAAGTGCAACCGCCTGTCGGCCAAGCGACAGAAACGGTAGCTACTCCGACAACCTGATCCACGTCAGGCGCTTCCCTCGGTAAAATCGCTAGGGTAGCAACCATGCCGCTCACCATGCCCCACAAGGGCGAAGGTCGGGCACTAGCGATCAATCCCAAACGGATGGATGACGTTTCCCCCGACCCAATCGGGAAACCCCTTCGGTAAACCCTGTTTCAGCGATGTGGTAATTCCCCAATGAAATCCTTGAAAGGCCAGGACGTCCTGGCACTCGGCTTCATGACGTTCGCGTTGTTCGTCGGAGCCGGCAATATCATTTTCCCGCCCATTGTCGGTCTGCAGTCCGGTCCCCACGTCTGGATGGCAGCCTTGGGCTTCCTGATCACCGCCGTCGGCCTGCCCGTGGTAACCGTCATCGCCCTGGCCAAGGTCGGCGGCGCCATGGACACCCTCAGCAGCCCCATCGGCAGGACGGCAGGCGTGCTCCTGGCCTCTGTCTGCTACCTGTCGGTCGGCCCGCTGTTCGCGACCCCGCGTACTGCGACTGTCTCGTTCGAAGTGGGCCTGGCGCCGCTGACCGGCGATACCCCACTGGCCCTGTTCGCCTACAGCCTCGTGTACTTCATCGTGGTGCTGGCGGTTTCCCTGTATCCCGGCCGTCTGCTGGATACCGTCGGCCGCGTGCTGGCGCCGATGAAGATCGTGGCCCTGGCCATCCTTGGCATCGCCGCCTTCATGTTGCCGATGGGCGAAATCGGTGACGCCACCCCGGCCTACCAGGCCGCCCCGTTCTCCCAGGGTTTCATCAACGGCTACCTGACCATGGATACCCTGGGCGCCCTGGTGTTCGGCATCGTCATCGTGAACGCGATCCGTTCCCGTGGCGTCGAGTCGCCGCGCCTGATCACCCGATACGCCATCATCGCTGGCCTGATCGCCGGTGTCGGCCTGGCGCTGGTGTACATCAGCCTGTTCCGCCTCGGTGCCAACAGCCACGACATCGCTGGTACCGCCACCAACGGTGCCGCGGTCCTGCACGCATACGTGCAGCACACCTTCGGCAACCTCGGCAGCACCTTCCTCGCGCTGCTGATCTCCCTGGCCTGCCTGGTGACCGCTGTTGGCCTGACCTGTGCTTGCGCCGAGTACTTCAGCCGCCTGTTGCCGCTGTCCTACCGCAGCCTGGTGATCATCCTTGCCGCCTTCAGCCTGGTGGTATCCAACCTCGGCCTGACCAAGCTGATCCAGGTTTCGGTGCCGGTACTCACCGCCATCTACCCGCCGTGCATCGTGCTGGTGGCCCTGAGTTTCTGCGTGGGTCTGTGGCACTCCCCAAGCCGCGTGGTGGCTCCGGTGATGCTGGTGTCGCTGCTGTTCGGCCTGATCGATGCCCTCAAGGGTGCCGAACTCGCGGGCTGGATGCCGCAGTGGCTGTCTCACCTGCCGCTGTCCGAACAAGGACTCGCCTGGCTGCTGCCGTCCGTGGCCACCCTGGCCGCGGCCAGCCTCTACGACCGCCTGCTGGGCAAGCCGGTGGAAGTTGCCGCCTGATTGCTGGCAAGTGCAAAGAAGGCCGCCTCCGGGCGGCCTTTTTTGTTGCGATCAGCCTTCATCAGACGCTGCAGGGGCCTGCTAATGGGTCGCTATAATCGGTCGTGTTCTTAAAAGGAATTCGCATGTCCAGCATTCTGCGCAATTGGCCCCACCTGGTGGCCATCCTCTGGTTCCTCACCTGCTGGGTGGGCTACACCCGCTACGCCATCTGGAAGGGCAGGGATACCGCCTGCCTGGCTTCGGTCCTGCACCTCTATCGCGAGGACTGGATGCGCCGCCTGTTGCTGCGCGACAACCGCATCGCCGATGCCAGCGTGATCGGCAACCTGGAGCGCAATGCCTCCTTCTTCGCTTCCAGCACCCTGATCATCCTGGCCGGCATCCTCACCGTGCTCGGCTCGACGGACCGCGCGGTGTCGGTGCTGGCGGACCTGCCCTTCGTACAGCCCGCCAGTCGCGGCATTTCCGAACTCAAGCTGCTGGGGCTGGCGGTGGTCTTCGTCTACGCCTTCTTCACCTTCAGCTGGTGCATGCGCCAGTACAACTTCGCCGCCATTCTCGTGGGGTCGGCGCCGATGATTGGTGAGAAGCACGTCAGCGACCAGGAGCGGAAAGACTTCGCGGAGCGCACCGCGAGGGTGATTTCACTGGCGGCCAACCAGTTCAACTTCGGCCTGCGCAGCTACTACTTCGGCCTGGCCATGCTGGCCTGGTTCATCAACCCCTGGTTCTTCGTCATCGTGACCACCGGGGTCGTGCTGGTGCTCTACCGCCGCGAGTTCCACTCGGATGTACTGGATGTGATGGTCTACACCCCGACCCAGGCGCTGGAAGCGCCCAAGGAGAAAGTCGAATGAGTATTCCGTTCTGGTGCCTGTTCTTTGCCGCTCTGCTCATCTACCTGGCCAAGGTGCCGGTGGCCAAGGCCATGCGCGAGGAGGGCAGGGGGTACGACAACCGCAATCCCCGTGCGCAGCAGGCACGGCTGACCGGCTTCGGCGCGCGAGCGGTGGCGGCGCACCAGAACACCCTGGAAATCTTCCCGTTGTTCGCGGCAGGCGTGCTGGTGGCCCATGTCACCCAGAGCCAGGGCTGGTTCGTCGACCTGCTGGCAATCGCCTTCATCGTGTCGCGGGTGCTCTATCTGTTCCTCTACTGGAACGACAAGGCCGGCATGCGCAGTCTGGTCTGGGTCGTCGGCCTGGTCTGCAGCCTGCTGCTGATGCTCAGTCCTGCGCTCTGAACCCTTCGGAAACAACAAGGCCCGCGATGTGCGGGCCTTGTTGTTACTGCTGCCGGAAGCTTACTGGCTCTGCTCCTCGGACGGGGCGGTGTCCGGAGCGGCCGGCGCGGCGGGTGCGCTCGGAGCCGGGGCGGTTTCCGGAGCCGGAGCCGGAGTGCTCGGCTGCGATTCGGTCGCCGGTGCAGCCGGTGCAGCCGGTGCCTGAGCCTCTTCCTTCTTGTCGCAGGCGGCGAGACCAAGGCTGGCGGCCAGCAGCAGGGCGAGAGACAGGGTTTTTTTCATTTGAGCCTCCATGTGTGGCTTTCCTCGTAGATAGCAGTTGGAGTTTGTGAACTGATTCTAAGTTCAACGTCTTTTAAAAAAAGCCTGGTTTCAGTGCTTGTCGACAACGGCCTATCGTCCGCAAGGTATTATTCGGCTCTTTGCCCATCTTCCGCCAAGGTTGCAGTCATGACGGACAACTCCCTTATTGAACGGGCGCAGCGATTTCTCACTGTGCTGCGCCATTGCCAGGTGCTCGGCCTCAGCGTGCACGACGCCACCCCCCAGGGCCTGACCCTGCGTCTGCCCTACAGCACAAAGATCATAGGCAATCCGGAAACCGGTGTGATCCACGGCGGCGCCATCACCACTCTGATGGACACTACTTGCGGCATCTCCACGGTCTGTGTGCTGCCGGAATTCGAGATCTGCCCGACCCTGGACCTGCGCATCGACTACATGCATCCGGCCGAGCCCCACAAGGACGTCTTCGGATTCGCTGAATGCTACCGGGTGACGCCCAACGTCATCTTCACCCGCGGCTATGCCTACCAGGACGATCCGGCCCAGCCTATCGCCCATGTGGTCGGCGCATTCATGCGCATGGGCAAGCCGGGCCAGTTGAAGCAGGGAGGTGCGGTATGAGCCTCGACCTCAACGCCCTGGTGCGTGAAGCCCATGAAAAGAATGACTACGGCTCGCTGGTGTGCCTGATTCCCTACGCCAAGCTGATTGGCATGGAATGCCTGCGCCTTGGGGACGACATGGTGTTCCGCCTGCCGGCGAGCAAGGACAACATCGGCAATCCGACCCTGCCGGCCATCCATGGCGGCGTGATCGCCGGTTTCATGGAGCATGCGGCCATGCTCCACCTGCTGATGTTCATGGGCACGCCACATATGCCCAAAATCATCGACTTCTCGATAGATTACCTTCGCGCCGGGCACTATCGTGACACCTACGTCCAGTGCCAGGTCTGGCGACAAGGCCGCCGCGTCGCCAACGTCGCCATCACCGCCTGGCAGACCACCCAGACCGAACCCATCGCCACCGCGCGCGCCCACTTCAAGGTCGACGAACCCTGAGGCGCGCCAGTCGCGTCCGGTCGTTCACAAGGAAAGCCCGATGGTTGCGTTACTGATTCTTGGCGGCCTGTTGCTGATCGTCACCGGACTCGTCTGGCTGATCATGCTGGCCTTCGGCACCAGCCTGCTCTGGGGCTTTGGCAGCCTGTTGCCGCCCGTCACCCTGGCCTACGTGCTCTACCACTGGCGTAATGCACGCAAGGCCGTGGTCCTGGGCGCCATGGGCTTCATCCCGCTGGTGGTGGGCCTCACCATGCTCGCCGCCCAGGACCCTGAGCGCCTCCAGGCGATTCTCAGCCTGCGCTGGCTGGGCGAGGAGGATCGCGCCAGGTCCGAATTGGACATCCGACTGAACGGCGAACTCAACGGCCAGCACTTTTCACCGCTGGAGGCCGAACTGGTGGACGGCATCCTCAGCCTGCGTGAAGGGCAGGACTTCTACGCCCGTCGCGAGCTGACCATCCGCCTCGGCAACCAGCCCCAGGGCGCCCTGCGCCTGGATGTCCTGCCCCAGGACGTCGGCCCGAAGCCGGAAGTCGAGATCAGCTGGCTACTGCCGGAGCAGGAGCTGCCGGAGGCGCGGCGCATTCCCCGTGGCTACACCTTGCACCTGGACCTCCAGCCGGTGGCGCCGAACCGCCTGGCAGGAGACTTCCACCTGGTACTGCCGCCGAAGTTCGCCACCACGCTCACCGGGCATCTGGAGGTCTTCACCGACCGCCTGCGCTATCGCGACGGCCGGGTGGACCCGACCTACGACTCCCGCGACACCCTGGCCTACGTGATACGCGACTACCTGCAGCGGCGATTCGCCACGCGCAATGTCGAGCTGGTGCCGTTGCCGGCCGTCAGCCTGCCGGCGCGCGAGCTGGACCTTGAAGTGGAGGCCCGGGTCGATGGCCAGGCCCATCACCTGCCGATTCAACTTGCCAAGAGCGAGACCAAGGGCTGGCGAGTGCGCCGCGACAGCTTCCCGCCCCTGGCCGAACCCGGTGCGGCACCCCAGGCGCCCAGCGAGGCACAGGAATCGGCATCCGTAGCGGACGCCGCCCGCCCGGTGGATCGTCGCCTGCGCTTCTCGTTGCAGCGCCTGCTGAGCAATCCCAGCCAGTACCAGGAGCTCAGCATGCGTGTGTACACGGTGCGTGGCAGCACCGCCGAAGGCCGCTTCACCGGCCTGGACCGCGAAGGCCGCATCCTCATCCGTCGCAACCTGGGCGGAGCGGGTGCCGCCAGCTTCAGCTTCGACCTGGACGAGGTCTCCCACGTCGAGCTGCTCGAGCCCTGAGCCGTATGGGGGCCGAAGCCCCCCGTCATGGCGATGACGCCCGCGTTTCGCTAAGCACTTGAAATCCTTGTCGAAGGCCCCATCTGGATGACATCCGCCGCCGCACATGCGGCTCAAGCCATCCACGTGGAGTCAGACGACCATGAGTGTGGAAACTCAAAAAGAAACCCTGGGCTTCCAGACCGAGGTGAAGCAACTGCTTCACCTGATGATCCATTCCCTGTATTCCAACAAGGAAATCTTCCTTCGCGAGCTGATTTCCAACGCCTCCGACGCCGCTGACAAACTGCGCTTCGAGGCGCTGGCCAAGCCCGAGCTGCTGGAAGGCGGCGCCGATCTCAAGATCCGGGTCAGCTTCGACAAGGACGCCCGCACCGTCACCATCGAAGACAACGGCATCGGCATGAGCCGTGACGAGGTGATCGCGCACCTGGGCACCATCGCCAAGTCCGGCACCGCCGACTTCCTGAAGAACCTGTCCGGCGACCAGAAGAAGGATTCCCACCTGATCGGCCAGTTCGGCGTGGGCTTCTATTCCGCCTTCATCGTTGCCGACAAGGTCGACGTCTTCACCCGCCGCGCCGGTCTGCCGGCCGCCGAGGGCGTGCACTGGGCATCGAAGGGCGAGGGCGAGTTCGACGTCGCTACTATCGACAAGGCCGAGCGCGGCAGCCGCATCGTCCTGCACCTGAAGGCCGACGAAGCGGAGTTCGCTGACGGCTGGCGCCTGCGCAACGTCATCAAGAAGTACTCCGACCACATCGCCCTGCCCATCGAGCTGCCGAAGGAGCAGCACGGTGAAGAGGCGCCGGCCGAGCAGGAGTGGGAAACCGTCAACCGCGCCAGTGCGCTCTGGACCCGTCCGCGCACCGAGGTGAAGGACGAGGAGTACCAGGAGTTCTACAAGCACGTCGCCCACGATTTCGAGAACCCGCTGTCCTGGAGCCACAACAAGGTCGAAGGCAAGCTGGAATACACCTCGCTGCTCTACGTCCCGGCCCGCGCACCCTTCGACCTCTATCACCGTGAGGCACCGCGCGGCCTGAAGCTCTACGTGCAGCGCGTGTTCATCATGGACCAGGCTGACCAGTTCCTGCCGCTCTACCTGCGCTTCATCAAGGGCGTGGTGGACTCCAATGACCTGTCGCTGAACGTCTCCCGCGAAATCCTGCAGTCCGGTCCGGTGATCGAGTCCATGAAGTCGGCGCTGACCAAGCGCGTTCTGGACATGCTGGAGAAGCTGGCGAAGAACGAGCCCGAGCAATACAAGGGCTTCTGGAAGAACTTCGGCCAGGTGCTGAAGGAAGGTCCGGCCGAGGACTTCGCCAACAAGGAGAAGATCGCCGGCCTGCTGCGCTTCGCCGCCACCAGCGACGAGTCGGGCGAGCAGAGCGTGTCCCTGGCCGACTACATCGGCCGCATGCAGGAAGGCCAGGACAAGATCTACTACCTCACCGGCGAGAGCTACTCGCAGGTCAGGAACAGCCCGCACCTGGAGGTCTTCCGCAAGAAGGGCATCGAAGTGCTGCTGCTCACCGACCGCATCGACGAGTGGCTGATGAGCTACCTGTCCGACTTCGACGGCAAGGGCTTCGTCGATGTCGCCCGTGGCGACCTCGACCTCGGCAAGCTGGACTCGGAAGAGGACAAGAAGGCCCAGGAAGAAGTCGCCAAGGCCAAGGAAGGGCTCATCGAGCGCCTGAAGCAGGTGCTGGATGAGCAGGTCAGCGAAGTGCGCGTTTCCCATCGCCTGACCGATTCCCCGGCGATCCTCGCCATCGGTGAACAGGACCTGGGCCTGCAGATGCGCCAGATCCTCGAAGCCAGCGGCCAGAAGGTTCCGGAATCCAAGCCGATCTTCGAGATCAACCCGGCCCACCCGCTGATCGAGAAACTGGACGGCGAGCAGGACGAAGACCGCTTCGGCGAGCTGTCGCACATCCTCTTCGACCAGGCTGCCCTGGCTGCCGGCGACAGCCTGAAGGACCCGGCCGCCTACGTGCGCCGCCTGAACAAGCTGTTGGTGGAACTCTCTGCCTGATAGACAGCTGCAATGAAAACGGCCCGCGATTGCGGGCCTTTTTCTTTGGTGCGGGATTCTGGGCCGGTTGGGGCTGCGATCTCCCATGAAACAGGTTGGGAGGTTCACCCAGCCAGAGGGTCTAAGCTCAGTCATCCCTCCGCTACAGGAGATCGTCCATGAACAGATTGCTGCTGCCCTCGCTGCTGTTCGCATTCGCCGGCCCGACCTGGGCGGCCATGGTCACCCAGACGGTGCCTTATGAAATCGACGGCAAGCCGTTCGAAGGCACCCTGGTCTATGACGACGCGGTGAAAACCCCGCGCCCAGGCCTGCTGATGGTGCCCAACTGGATGGGGGTGACGCCGGCCGCTGCCGATCAGGCCAAGGGCATTGCCGGCCAGCGCTACGTGATTTTCATCGCCGACATGTACGGCAAGGGCGTCCGCCCGACCAAGCCGGAGGAAGCCAGGGCTGCCGCCACCTCGGTGCGGGGCGACCGGCCGCTGATGCGCAAGCGCGCCCAGGCCGGGGTCGAGATGCTCAAGGCCCAGGGGGCGAAGGTGCCGCTGGATCTGGCCAGCCTCGGCGCCATCGGTTTCTGCTTCGGCGGTGGCAGTGTGCTGGAGCTGGCACGCTCCGGGGCGCAGTTGAAGGGCTTCGTATCCTTCCATGGCAACCTGGACACACCCAACCCGGCCGATGCCCGCAACATCCGCGCGCCGGTCCTGGTGCTGCATGGTGCCGATGACCCGGCCGTGCCCAAGACTCAGGTGGACGCCTTCACCGCCGAAATGACCGCCGCCAAGGCCGATTGGCAGTTGGTCAGCTACGGAGGCGCGGTGCACTCCTTCACTGAGCCCGGCGCCAACGTGCCGGGGCGCAATGAGTACAACCCCAAGGTCGCAGCGCGGGCCTACCAGGCGATGAACGACCTGTTCGACGAAGTCTTCACCGGTACGAGGTAATCCATGACGCAGATCCAGTCCCAGTCCCTCCGCTACTCGATCGATGGCGTGGCCTTCGAGGGCCGCCTGCTATTCGATGCCGCCGACCCGGCGCCGCGTCCGGGTCTGCTGATGGCCCCCAACTGGTTCGGGGTCAGCGGTGGTGCCGAGGAGCTCGCCGGGCAGGTCGCCGGCCGGGGTTATCGCGTGTTGCTGACGGACGTTTACGGCACGACGGTGCGGCCAGGCAACCCGGCGGAGGCGAGTGCCGCCATGCTGCCACTGAAACAGGACCGCACGCTGTTGCGACGTCGCCTGCTGGCGGCCTTGGAAGCCTTGCGTGGCCAACAAGCGGCTCCCACGGATGCGGCCCGGCTGGCGGCTTTCGGTTTCTGCTTCGGTGGCACCTGCGCGCTGGAATTGGCGCGGGCCGGAGCGCCGCTGAAAGCCGCGGTGTCCTTCCATGGCTCGCTGGATACGCCGGACCCCACTGACGCCCGCAATATCCAGGGAGCCGTGCTGGTGCTGGATGGCGCGCAGGACCCGTTGGTGCCCCGAGACCAACTGCCGGCATTTGCCAGGGAGATGGGCGAGGCGGGCGTGGATTGGCAGCTGCTGAGCTACGGCGGTGCGGTGCATTCCTTTACCGACCCGGCGGCCAACAATCCGGGTACGGCGCAATACAACGCCAAGGTGTCACAACGCGCCTTCGCGGCGATGTACACCCTGCTGGACGAAGTGTTCGCCTGAGCTTCATGCCGTTTGTGGGAGCGAATTCATTTGAACTTGGGAAACCACGTCCTGAGGACGTGGTCATGAGTCATCGGCTCTGCCTGTGACGATTCGACTGCTTGGGCTAGCAGGATGAAGGCGATCGGGTAGGGTGCGCCGTGTGCACCGGCGGTTTGGCCTGGTGCCGAAGCGGGTCTTGAAGTCGGTGCGCACAGCGCACCCTACGGTCCAGACCGGGCGAAAGAGGTCGGCGTTGTGCTCGGTAGTGGATTCGCCCCTACACCATCAGCGCGGCAATTCGATCCGGCTGGTTTCCCCCGGCACCACAGGCCAGTCACCGGCCGCCCAGCGACTGCGTGCCTGGTCGATCAGTTCCGGGCTGCTGGACACGAAGTTCCAGTTCATCCTCCGTGGCCCGTCGAGCGGTGCGCCACCGATCATCACCAACTGGCAGCCGCTGCAGGCAGAAAGCACGAACTCCACGCCTTCCGGCAGCACTACCAGGCTGCGCGGTTCCAGCGGCTGGTCGTCCAGCAGTGCTTCACCTTCCAGCAGGTAGAGCGCCCGCTGCGGATGCTCGCAGGGAATGGTCAGGGTGGCACCGGCTTCCAGTTGCAGGTCGGCGTAGAGGGTAGGGGAAAGCACTGGAACCGGGGATTCCAGGCAGAAGCCGTTGCCGGCGATCAGGCGGATGCGCACGCCGAGGGCGTCCTGAGTCGGCAGGCTGGCGGTCGGGTGATGGCTGTAGCTGGGCTCGCAGTCTTCCAGTTCCTTCGGCAAGGCGAGCCAGACTTGCAGGCCATGGGCACGGGAACCGCTGGCCACGAGGTTGGCCGGGGTGCGCTCGACATGGGCGACGCCGCGTCCGGCGGTCATCCAACTGACGTCACCCGGCTTCACCAGTTGGTCCGAACCCAGGCTGTCCTTGTGCTGCAGCTCGCCCTCGAACAGGTAGGTGAGGGTGGAGAGGCCGATATGCGGATGCTGGCGCACGTCCATGCCCGCACCGGGGCCGTAGTCCGCTTCCAGCATGTGGTCGAAGAACACGAAGGGCCCGACACTTCGGCACTGGGCCGAGGGCAGCGGACGGAGAATCGGTTGCCCGGCGACCTCTTCGGCGCGCGGGCGAATGGTGAGGATGTTCATGCTCGGACTTCCTGCGCAGGTCACTGGCTGAAGTTGCCTTCGGCGAGGCGCGTTTCGATGCTCACTTCCACCTGGGTCATCAGCTTGTGCACCGGGCACTTGTCGGCGATGCGCAGCAGGGTGGCGCGTTGTTCGTCGCTGAGGGGGCCGCGCAGGGTCAGCTTCACGTCCAGGCGGTAGTGTCCCTTGCGTTCCTCGCTATCGTCGCGGTTCACCTCGACGTCCACGCCGGTCAGCGGAATGCCGTTCTTTTGCGCGTAGTAGGTGACGGTCAGGGCCTTGCAGCTGCCCAGGGCGGCATCGAAGTAGTCATGGGGCTCCGGGTCCGCACCGGCACCACCCAGATCTGTCGGCAGGTCGGTGAACAGCGGTGCCTTGCCGTCCAGTTCGATGCGCTGGCGAGTGCCGGTGGCGGAATCACGGGTGAGACGGATAGTCATCGAGGGCCTCCTGGCCAGTGAGCGATTGAGTCCCGCTAGGCTAGCGCAAAGGCTGGCGGCCGGGCAGCGGCTTGTGGTGTTGAACACAGCCATCGCGATGTCGGTCCAAGGTCATTCACCCATCCCGGAGGACGAGCCTTGTACCGACTGAAGACCAGTCTCGCCGCGCTCCTGCTGGTGCTGGCGATTCCCGGCGAAGCGCGCGATTACCGCTACAGCGACGCCCATTTGCATTACGTGGATTTCTTCCAGGAAAGCGACGGAATGCAGTCCCTGCTGCAGGCGATGGACAAGGGCGGCATCGACCATGTGATGATTTCCGGCATTCCGGTGGCAAAGAAGTGGCACGAGGACGAACCCAAGCGCCCGCGCTACTACGCCGGCGACGACGCCGATGCCTACTGGTACAGCGCCACCGACGTGCTGGTGGCCGCTGCGGTCAAGCAACTGCCGGACGAACAACGCAAGCGCTTCCATCCCTTTCTCAGCGGCTTCAACCCCAACGACAAGAACTCCGATGCCCATATCCGCCGCATGCTGGAGCTGGACCCGGGGCTCTGGCAGGGGATTGGCGAAGTCTTCACCCGCCACGACGACCTCACCGCCCTGATCGACGGCGACACGCCACGGGCCAACAACGAGGCCATGGGCCGCATCTATCACCTGGCCGCCGAATACGACCTGCCGGTGCTGCTGCACTCCAACATCACCTCCAAGCGCGAACGCAATCCGCTGTTCCTGCAGGAGGTGGAAGAACCGCTGCGCAACCATCCCCATGTGCGTTTCATTTGGGCCCACGCCGGCTCCAGCATGGAAATCCACCGCCACCAGACGAAGCTGGATTTCCTCCTGCCCACCCTGGAACGCCTGCTGGCGGACTACCCCAACCTCTACATCGACCTCTCCTGGAGTGTGCTGGAACCCTACCTGCTGGACGCCGACGGCAAACCGGATCGCCGCTGGCTGGCACTGGTGGAGCGCCATCCGGAGCGCTTCATGCTGGGCTCGGATGTAGTGGGTCGCTTCGATGGGTTGGGGGATTACCTGTCAGCCTACCGGCCCTTCCTGGATGCCTTGCCGGAGCCAGTGGCGCGCAAGGTGGCGCGGGACAATTTCCTCGCCGTGCTGCCCCGAAAACAGGGGAATGCCGCAGCGCAGTGAGCCTGTCACGAGGTTGTCATGACCGCGTCATAACCTCGCGCCACCGCAAACAAGGAGCGCGACATGATCCCCTTTCGAATGACAGCACTCGTGGCCCTCGGCCTGGCTTCCGGCGTTGCCCTGGCTGACGTGCGCGTGGAAGGTCCGGTGGAATACGGCATCTTCGAATCCCAGTACCAGGACTATCAGCCGGGCGAGCGCGTGCTGACCCGCAGCAACCAGACGATCCAGCCGACCGACGAAATCCCGGCCAAGCTGGGTACCAAGTTCGGCATGCGCTACACCCTGGTCGGCAAGCAGGAAAAGGACACCCCGCTGACCCTGCTTTACCTCACCCCCGGCGTAGTCAGTCCGGACGGCAAGCGCCACGACAAGTTCGTCGTGGAGCAGAAGATGGCACCCGGCGCTCCCACCGACGTGATGGCCTTCGAGTTCACCGAGCACTACGAAGTGGTGCCGGGCGAGTGGCAATTCATGGTCTTCCAGGGCGACCGCCTGCTGGCCCGCCAGAGCTTCACCGTTCGCTGATCCCGCGTGCGTCGTAATGGCGCGCTATAGTCGCTGGGTCTGAAGCAGGCGCGAGGCGCGGGCCCATGGCCGAACAGATCAGCATCCTGGTGGTGGACGACGACGAGGCAATCCGCGAAATGCTGCTGGATTACCTCGGCGGCCAGGGTTACCAGGTCCAGGCCGTGGCCGACAGCGGCCAGCTGCGTGCGCGGCTGGCCGAGGCGCTGCCCGACCTGGTGCTGCTGGACGTGGGGCTGCCGGGCGAAGACGGCCTGAGCCTGGCGCGTTACCTGCGCGAACATCACGACCTGCCGGTGATCATGGTGTCCGGCGCCGGCACGCCGCTGGACCGTATCGTCGGCCTGGAAGTCGGGGCCGATGATTATCTGGCCAAACCCTTCGACCCGCGCGAGTTGCTGGCTCGGCTCAAGACCGTGCTACGGCGCTATCGCCGCAATCCGGCACCAGCCGCCCAGCCTGTCGCGGACAACGACAGCCCTTGCCTGCAACTCGGCCTGTGCCGTCTCGACCTGCAAAGCCGCCAGCTGTTCGACGCCTCGGGCGAGGAAATCCCCCTGACCGCCATGGAGTTCGACCTGCTCCAGGCCTTCGCGCAGCGCCCCAACCGGCCGCTGTCCCGCGACCAGTTGCTGAACCTCACCCAGCACCGCGACTGGAATCCCTTCGACCGTTCCATCGACATCCGTATCGCCCGCCTGCGCCGCAAGCTGGAACAGGACCCGGACAAGCCGCAGATCATCCGCACCGTGCGTGGTGTGGGCTACATGTTCGTGCCGGGCTGAAGCGTAAGGCTGTAGGGGCGAATTCATCGATCCAGGAGCCTTGTAGGAGCTGGCTTGCTAGCGAAAAAGGGGCCATTCGCTGGCAAGCCAGCTCCTACGGGTTACAACACTGAATTCGCCCCACGTCAGCTCTTTGTTTCAATTGTTTCAATGGCAACCCGGGCCGTTCGGCCGTAGCCGGGCTGTTCCATAATCAGGCAAGTCCGCCAACCCCGGAGGGCCTTACGGTGAGCCAGCCCCTGACCAGCCGCTTTGCCATCAGCGCTGAAGAGCATCGCTTGCGGCAGATCGTCGACAGCAGCAGTGCGGTGATCTACGTGAAGGACCTCGACGGCCGCCTGGTGCTGGTCAACCGGGCCTTCGAGCGCTTGTTCAAGGTCCGCGCCGATCGGGTGCTGGGGCACACCGACCACGAGTTCTTTCCCCCGGAAATCGCCGACGTACTGCGCGCCAACGACCTGAGGGTGATCCAGCTCGGTCACGAACTGGAGTTCGAGGAGCAGGTGCCCATGGGCGGCAGCATCCGCACCTATCTGTCGAACAAGTTCCCGCTCTTCGATGGCGACGGCCGGGTCAGCGCCATCTGCGGCATCTCCACCGACATCAGTTCCCGCAAGAGCCTGGAAGAGGTGCTGCGCTTCGTGGCCCTGGGTGTGTCTGCCGCCACAGGAAACGAGGTGTTCGAGGCAATCGCCCGCTACATGGTGCGTTCGTTGAACGCCGATTTCGCCTTCGTCAGCCGCATCAGCGACGAAGGGCCGCAAAGCCTCACCACCCTGGCCCTCTACTACGGCGGGACGTTGCACGAGAACGCCACGTACTCCCTCAAAGGCACGCCCTGCGCCGAGGTGTTCGGACGCAGCTTCCACTTCGTGCCCCGCGACCTGCGCAGTTCCTACCCCACGGACGAGGTGCTGGCTGCCTTTGGCGTCGACAGCTACGCGGGCTACCCGCTGTTCGCCAGCGATGGCCGGCCGCTGGGCCTGATCGCCGCCGGCCGGCTGGGGCCGATGTCGGACCGCGACAAGGTGGAATCGGTGCTGCGCATCTTCTCGGTACGGGCAGCGGCGGAAATCGAACGGTTGGAGGCGGAAGCCAGCTACCGGGCAATCTTCGATACCTCCGAGGATGCCATCTTCGTCCATGACATCGAGAGCGGCGCCCTGGTGGACGTCAACCCCAAGGCCTGCCGTGCCTACGGTTACAGCTACGAGGAAATGCTCAAGCTGGACATCGATGCCTTCAGCGCCGGCTACGCGCCCTATACCGGCAAGGAGGCGGCCGGCTACCTGGCGCGTGCGGCTGCCGGCCAGGTGCAGCGCTTCGAATGGCACCGGCGCAACCGTGACGGCAGCCTGCACTGGGACGAGGTGCTGCTCAAGCGTGTGGCCATCGGCGGTATCGACCGCATCCTCGGCATCACCCGCGAGATCACCCAGCGCAAGGAGGCCGAGCAGGCCCTGCGCGCCAGCGAGATGCAGTACCGCGCCATCACCAATACCGCCCTGGATTGCTTCATCAGCATGGACGAGGCCGGGCGGGTGCTGGCGTTCAACCCGGCCGCCGAGCAGTGCTTCGGTATCAGTCGCGAACAGGCGCTGGGGCACTCGTTGCTCAAGCTGATCATCCCGCCGCGCTTCCGCGAGGCCTACGAGCACGCCCTGGAGCACTACCTGCAGACCGGTCACGGCGCCTTCCTCGGCAAACGCATGGAGGTAGTGGCGCAGCGTGCCGACGGACGTGAATTCACCGCCGAACTGGCCCTGACCCAGGTACCGGGGGACGAGGGGCCGCGCTTCATCTGCTACCTGCGCGATATCACCGAGCGCACCGAGGCCGAGGAAGAGCGCGCCCGCCTGGAGCAGCAACTGCGCCAGGCCCAGCGCATGGAGGCGATCGGGCATCTGACCGGGGGCATCGCCCACGACTTCAACAACCTGCTGACCAGCATGCTGGGCTACACCGTGATGGCCCAGGAACTGGCGGAGCAGGGCGGCGACGAGCGCCTGGGCAAGTACCTGTCGCGGGTGCAGCGTTCGGCGGAAAAGGCCCGCGACCTGATCCAGCAGATGCTCACTTTCAGCCGGGGCAGCCGCGGCAAGCCCCAGGTGGTCGCGCTGGACCTGTTGCTGGGGGATTTCATTCGCCTGGTGGAGTCCACCTTGCCGGCCACGGTGGAGCTGGAAGTACAACTCGATCACGACCTGCCACGGGTGCTGGCCGATCCGGTGCAGCTGGAGCAGGTGCTGATGAACCTCTGCATCAATGCCCGCGATGCCATGGGCAGCGTCGGCCAGTTGCGGGTGAGCCTCGGCCAGCAGGAGCTGGAGGGCGTCTGCGCCTCCTGCCAGCAGCGGATCAAGGGCCGGTACGTGGCACTGACCGTCAGCGACAGCGGTCCGGGGATCGACCCGGCGCTGCGGGTGCAGATCTTCGAGCCGTTCTTCTCCACCAAGGCCACGGGCCAGGGCAGCGGAATGGGCCTGTCCATGGTGCACGGCATCGTCCATGAGTACGGCGGCCATATCCATCTGGACAGCACGCCGGAGCAGGGCGCCACCTTCCGCGTGCTGATGCCGGCCCACAGCCCGGCGGCGAAGGGGGAGGAGGCCAGTGCGCCGATTGTCGCCCGGCCACCCCTGCGCTCGGCCCTGTGCGGCCGTGTTGCGGTAGTGGACGACGATGCCACGGTGGCCGAATTCATGGGGGAACTGCTGGAGGGCTGGGGGCTGGAGCCCGGCATCTTCTGCGATGCGGAGCAGGCCAGCCAGGTGCTCTGCGCCGATCCTTACGCCTGGGACTTCGTCATCCTCGACCAGAGCATGCCGCGCCTGTCCGGCCTGCAATTGGCGCGGCGCCTGCTGGCGTCCCGTGCCGATCTGCCCATCGTGCTCTACACCGGCTTCAGCGACTCCCTGCTGGAGAGCGAAGTGCAGCAACAGGGCGTCAAGGCGCTGCTGACCAAGCCGCTGGACCAGCAGCGCTTGCACCAACTGTTGCACGCTTGGCTGGAGAGTCCCAGGAGCGGATACAAAGCGGAAACAAACTGAGCGCTATCAGCCATCGGGCTGATACAGGCCGGGGCGAAGCTGGTGTCCAAGGCGGAGCGGAGCGATCCCGCCGACCAGAATCCCCGGCAGGAGCGCATCATGTTCACCTACTTCAAGCGCATTTCGATCTTTTCCTATGGTCTGATCAGCTACCTGATCTTCTTCGCCACCTTCGTCTATTCCATCGGCTTCATCGCCAACTTGCCGTTCGCGCCACGAACCCTGGATGGCGAGCCGCGCCTGCCGTTCTGGACCGCCCTGGGAATCGACGTGTTGTTGCTGACCATCTTCGCCGTCCAGCACAGCCTGATGGCCCGGCCGGCCTTCAAGGCCTGGTGGACCCAGTGGGTATCGCCAGCGGCCGAGCGCAGCACCTACGTGCTGTTCTCCAGCCTGGCGCTGATCCTGCTGTACAGCTATTGGCAGCCGCTCGGCGGTGAAATCTGGAACATCGAGAACCGCTCCGGTCGTCTGGTGATGGGCGCGACCTTCGGATTCGGCTGGGCGCTGGTGTTCTACGCCACCCTGCTGATCAATCACTTCGACCTGTTCGGCGTGCGCCAGGTCTGGCTCAACCTGCTGGGCAAGCCCTACACCGAGCTGGAGTTCAAGACGCCGGGAGCCTACAAGCTGGTACGCCACCCGCTCTACCTGGGCTGGTTCCTGTGCTTCTGGGCCACCCCGACCATGAGTGCGACCCACCTGCTGTTCGCCGTGCTGACCAGCATCTACATCCTGGCGGCCATCCAGCTGGAAGAGCGCGACCTGCTGCGGGCGCATCCGGAGTACGCGGACTATCGCAACCAGGTGCCCATGCTGCTGCCGCGTATCGGTGGGCGGGAGAAGGCGGCGGGCGACCGCGAAGCGGCCTGATCGCCGGGAACAGAGAAGGGCGCCTTAGTGGCGCCCTTTTTCATGTTTGGCGATGGAGGGCGGGGCTCGGAAGTCAGACCACGAAGCGCGCGATCATGCCGTTGAGCTCTACCGCCAGGCGCGACAACTCATGGGTGGCGGCGGAGGTCTGGTTGGCGCCGGCCGAGGTCTGCACCGAGATATCGCGGATGTTCACCAGGTTGCGGTCTACCTCGCGGGCCACCTGGGCCTGCTGCTCGGCGGCGGTGGCGATCACCAGGGTGCGCTCGTTGATCTCGCCGGCTTGTCGGGCGATTTCCTGTAGGGCCTGGCCGGCGCTTTCCGCCAACTTGACCATATCCTGAGCATGGGTATCGCTCTGGTTCATCGCACTGACCGCTGCATCGGAGCCGGCCTGGATGGCGGCGATCATCTGTTCGATCTCGCGGGTCGACTCCTGGGTGCGGTGGGCGAGGGCACGGACCTCGTCGGCCACCACGGCGAAGCCGCGCCCCTGTTCACCTGCACGGGCCGCCTCGATGGCAGCGTTGAGGGCCAGCAGGTTGGTCTGCTCGGCGATGGAGCGGATTACGTCCAGCACAGTGGCAATGCCCTGGGCCTGCTCAGCGAGGTCCGCCACCATGTGCGTGGAACGGGTGACTTCCTCGCCCATGCCGCGAATGGCCTGGACGGTTTCCTCCACCTGTTCGCGGCCGCTGAGCGCGACGCCTTCCGACGTGGTGGCGGCCTCGGAAGTGGAGGCGGCATTGCGCGCCACTTCTTCCACCGCCGCGCTCATCTGGTTGACCGCTGTCGCGGCCATCTCGATCTCGTCGTGTTGGCGGCTCAGCGAACGGTTGCCTTCCTCTGTCACCGCATTGAGCTCTTCCGCTGCCGAGGCGAGCTGGGTGGCGGAATGGCCGATCTGTTCGATGGTGTCGCGCAGGGACTGTCGCATGGACTGCAGGGCCTGCATCAGCCGGGCTGGTTCGTCGCGGCCGGTGCTGTCCAGCTCACCGGTGAGATCGCCGCCGGCCACCCGTTCTGCGGTGCGCATGGCTTCGCGGATAGGGCCGACGATGCTCTGGGTCAGCAGCCAGGCGATGGCGATGCTGGCCAGGACCGCCAGCAGCATGACCAGCACGACGGAGCGGGTGGCATCGCTCACCACTTCGTCGCCGCGGCGGCTGGATTCCCGCGCCTGGCTTTGGTCGAGGTCGATCAATGCGGCGAGGCTGCGCGACAGGGTTTCGTAGCGCTGGTACTGCTCGCCACGAATCAGCGCGTAGGCGCGCTCGGTGTCGTTCTGGCGCGACAGCTGCAGCAGGGCCTCGTGGCTGTTCATGTAGTCGCGGCTGGCGCTGAGTACTGCCTCGAACAACTGCTTCTCCTCCGGCAGCTGCAGCAATGGCTGGTATGCCTTTTCCACCGCTGCAAGCTCGCCGAGCAGTTTGTCCATGCGTCGCTCCTGGGCATTCATGGTGTCGCGGTCCTGAGCCAGTACGTGGTTCATCTCGCTGAGGCGGAACGTGGCCATGAGCAGAGCCATCTGGCCGGAGGCCTCGACGCTGGGGAGCCAGATTTCGCTGATCTCGGTGGAGGCCTCGTTGATGGCCTCCATGCGGTTGTGGGCGAAGCCACCGAGACCGACCAGCATCAGGGTGATGATGGCGAAGCCGATGGCGGCACGGTAGGCGATGGGCAATTGGCGAAGGAACATGGGTCTACTCCGATCCGGGACGAAAAGGGTGTTGCTGGTCCCTGTAGCGGAGGAGGGCGGCGCTTCTTGATGGCGGAACAGACGGTTCGGAAAGGTCCTACAGATCTAATGGAATTAGTTGAGGCGCCATAAACGACAACGCCCGTATCCGGGGGGATACGGGCGTTGTGGATACCGCCGGGTCTGGGATCAGCCGTTGAAGCGGCGCAGTACCAGGGTGGCGTTGGTGCCGCCGAAGCCGAAGCTGTTGGACATGACGGTGTCAATCTGCACGTTCTCGCGGGTCTCGCGCAGGATCGGCAGATCGGCCACTTCCGGGTCCAGCTCGTCGATGTTGGCCGAACCAGCCATGAACTTGCCTTCCATCATCAGCAGGCAGTAGATGGCTTCCTGTACGCCAGCGGCGCCCAGGGAGTGACCGGACAGGCTCTTGGTGGAACTGATGGCCGGGGCCTTGTCGCCGAACACTGCGCGCACGCCGCGGATTTCCGCCACGTCGCCCACCGGGGTGGAGGTGCCGTGGGTGTTCAGGTAGTCGATCGGGGTGTCGACGGTGGACAGCGCCTGCTGCATGCAGCGGATGGCGCCTTCGCCGCTCGGGGCGACCATGTCGTAGCCGTCGGAAGTCGCGCCGTAGCCGACGATCTCTGCGTAGATCTTGGCGCCACGCTTCAGGGCGTGTTCCAGCTCCTCGACAACCACCATGCCACCGCCGCCGGCGATGACGAAGCCGTCACGCTTGGCGTCGTAAGCGCGGGAAGCGCGCTCAGGGGTTTCGTTGTACTGGGTGGACAAGGCACCCATGGCGTCGAACAGGCAGCTCTGGCTCCAATGCTCTTCTTCACCGCCGCCGGCGAAGACCATGTCCTGCTTGCCCAGCTGGATCTGCTCCATGGCCTGGCCGATGCAGTGCGCGCTGGTGGCGCAGGCCGAGGAGATGGAGAAGTTCACGCCCTTGATCTGGAAGGGGGTGGCCAGGCACGCGGAAACGGTGCTGCCCATGGTGCGGGTTACGCGGTATGGGCCGATGCGCTTGACGCCCTTCTCGCGCAGGGTGTCGATGGCTTCCATCTGGTTGACGGTGGAAGCGCCACCGGAGCCGGCGATCAGACCCACGCGCGGGTTGGAGATCTGCTCGGCGCTCAGGCCGGCGTCTTCGATAGCCTGCTGCATGGCCAGGTAGGCATAGGCAGCGGCATCACCCATGAAGCGGAAGAGCTTGCGGTCGATCAGCTCTTCCAGGTTCAGGTTGACCGAGCCGGACACCTGGCTGCGCAGACCCATCTCGGCATAGGACGGGTTGTGGCGAATACCGGCCTTGCCGGCGCGCAGGTTGGCGGAAACAGTGGCTTTGTCATTGCCCAGGCACGAAACGATGCCCAGGCCAGTGATCACGACGCGACGCATGCGGATGTCCTTCAGAAACTGTCGGTAGAGGTGAACAGGCCGACGCGCAGGCCTTCGGCGCTGTAGATCTCGCGGCCGTCGACGGCAACGGTGCCATCGGCGATACCGAGGATCAGCGAACGATTAATAGTGCGCTTGATGTGGATGGTGTAGGTGATCTTTTTCGCGGACGGCAGGACCTGGCCGAAGAATTTGACTTCGCCGGAGCCGAGGGCGCGGCCACGGCCGGGGTTGCCCTGCCAGCCGAGGAAGAAACCGACCAGCTGCCACATGGCGTCGAGGCCGAGGCAGCCGGGCATGACCGGGTCGCCTTCGAAGTGGCAGGCGAAGAACCACAGGTCAGGGTTGATATCGAGCTCGGCGACGATCTCGCCTTTGCCGTACTTCCCGCCGGTTTCGCTGATATGCACGATGCGGTCGATCATCAGCATGTTGGGGGCGGGCAGTTGCGCATTACCAGGGCCGAACAGCTCGCCGCGACTGCAGCGCAGCAGGTCTTCCCGGGTATAGGCGTTTTGTTTGGTCATGCGAGCTCCTCAATGGTCCCCGTCTGGCACAGGGCGTTGCATTCATCCTTCTGCCGTGGCCGTTGTGGGGGGCGTCATGCGGCAGACTAGTCATAGACTGTTGCGTTGCGGTGAAAGTCACAGAATGCCGAGCACAGTCGTTCACCTGGTGTGACCACAGCCCGTCGCGAAGGGCTGCCGGGGGACCTCCCGCGCGCAAAGCGTCTCGCACTTTAACATTCCCGGACACTCGACGAATGTCTGGAAACGGCACCAATCGTTTCAGTCCGACGGCTTGCTCAGCCAGCGCTGCATGACCCGCAGCAGGTCAGCCCGTTTGAAGGGTTTGGCCAGGTAATCGTTCATTCCCGCGGCCAGACAGGCCTCGCGGTCGCCCTGCAGGGCATTGGCGGTCAGGGCAATAATCGGCAGCGTGGCGCCGCCATTCATCTGGCGAATCTGGCGCGTGGCCTCGTAACCGTCGAGAACCGGCAGGCGGCAGTCCATGAGGATGGCTGCATAGTGATGGCGCGAGGCTTGATGCACCGCCTGGGCGCCGTCGCCCACCAGGCTTACCTGATAGCCGAGGCTGCGCAGCATGGCCTCGATCACGGTCTGGTTCACCGGGTTGTCCTCCACCAGCAGCACGTGCTGGCCGGTACCCGCGCCATGTCCATGGGCCTGGTCGCCCAGCGTTTCCGAGCTCTGGGGACGGAACGGCAGGGGAATTTCCAGGGTGAAGATCGAACCCGAGCCTTCATGGCTCTCGGCACGCAAGGTGCCGCCCATGCGTTCGGCCAGGGTGCGGGCGATGGGCAGCCCGAGACCGGTGCCGCCGTAACGGCGGGAAATCGAGTGATCGGCCTGCTGGAAGGCGTCGAACATATGTTCCAGGCGGTCCGGCGGGATGCCGATGCCGCTGTCATGGACCGCGCAGGTGAGCCAGAGCACTTCGCTGTCCAGCGCCTGCCAGCGGGTTTCCACCTTGATGCCGCCTTCTTCGGTGAATTTCAGGGCATTACCCACCAGATTGACCAGGATTTGCCGCAGGCGCGTCGGGTCGCCGTGCACCTCGACCCGCTCCAGGCCTTCCTGGGTGTCCAGGCTCAGGGCCAGCCCGCGCTGCTGGGCGCTGTGCTGGAACACCTGTACCGAGCCGAGGATCAGGTCCAGCAGGTTGAAGGGGATGCGCTCCAGTTCCAGCGCGCCGCGCTCGATGCGGGAGAAATCGAGAATGTCGTTGATCACCTTCAGCAGGTGCTCGGTGGATTCTGTGGCCAGTGCCGCGTACTCGGCCTGTTCATCGGTCATCTCGGTGGTTTCGAGCAGCTGCAGCATGCCCAGGACGCCGTTCATGGGGGTGCGCAGTTCGTGGCTCATCATTGCCAGGAAGTCGGATTTGGCGCGGTTCGCCATTTCCGCTTCCTCGCGCGCCTTGATCAGCTGGCCCATCGCCTGCTGCTGCTCCTGGCTGGCCTGTTCGAGGCCGCCGGCGAGGTTGTTGATGTGGCGGCTGAGGTCGCCCAATTCGCTGTCATCTACCACGGGCAAGCTGGCGTTGTAGTTGCCATCCTGGATGGCCTTGACCGCGTCGCCCATGGCGCTGATGGGCTGCGACAGGCGGGTGGCCAGGCGGCGGGCAAGGAGGAAGGTGAGGAGCAGCGCAATCAGGGCCAGCACTGTGGCCTTGAGGAGGATTTCCTGCTGGCGGCTGCTGAAGGCGTCGTTGGACATGCCGACCACGACGCGGCCCAGGTAGTTGCTATCGCTGCTGCGGCCGTCGACCCTGGCGTGGGTGCGTTGGGCCTGCAGGTGGAGTTGC
This sequence comes from Pseudomonas sp. BN515, assembly GCF_029873155.1. Taxonomy (NCBI): domain Bacteria; kingdom Pseudomonadati; phylum Pseudomonadota; class Gammaproteobacteria; order Pseudomonadales; family Pseudomonadaceae; genus Pseudomonas; species Pseudomonas sp. BN515. Next base: position 153,736 of record NZ_SSOH01000071.1, read on the forward strand.
TGCTGGATGATGGGTGCGTGGAAGACCTCCACTTGGGTGCCGCTCTTTTCCAGGCTTTCCTGCTGTTCCAGGTAAACGAGGATGTTGTCGGCGCGGTCGCGTACTTCCAGGAAGCGCACGTGGGGTGTGCCCAGGCTGGCCTGGAGCAGGCCCTCCAGGACTTCCAGGTTGCCGGTGACCACACCGTATTCCGCCGCCGGGGCAAGTTGGCTGGCGATCAGTTGGCCGGTGTGGTTCAGCTCCTGGCGCAGGTCCTGCAAACGGGCGAACGTGAAGAAACCGGTGAGCAACAGGGTCAGTAATAGTGCCGGACCGAGGCTGATGAGCTGGGTGCGGGTATGGATGTCCCAGCGGCGCCGCAAGGTCATGGGTGCGCCGCTCCTTGAGCTGCGGGAGGTGTCGGGCGTCGGGGGGCGGGTGGGCACATCTTCCTATTGCCTCGGTGCGGGGTCATCCGTGGAGCGGTTCTATGCTGGAACTTTAGTCCCGTTGCGCCCCGATGCTGGGGGAAATTTTGCTGCGTCGAGGTTGCCTGGGAACCAAGTGGCGCTCTCGACGCCCAAAACTGCGGCATCTTAACCGAGGATGGGGGCTTTTCCAGCGCAAAGGCCCCGGATAGAGGCTGGCTGGCCAGCGGCGCCTCCGTATAATGCGCGGATTCGCCATTCCTATGGCCTACATGGACCCGTTATGACTGAACAGCAACCCGTTGCGGTGCTCGGCGGCGGCAGCTTCGGCACCGCCATCGCCAACCTGCTGGCCGAGAATGGCCAGCGTGTGCGCCACTGGATGCGCGACCCGGAACAGGCCGAGGCGATCCGTACCCAGCGCGAGAACCCGCGCTATCTCAAGGGTGTGACGATCCTTCCCAGCGTGGAACCGGATACCGACCTGTCCGGCGTGCTCGCCGACTGCGAGCTGGTGTTCGTGGCCTTGCCGTCCAGCGCACTGCGCAAGGTGCTGGAGCCGGTGGCCGGGCAACTGGCGGGCAAGCTGCTGGTCAGCACCACCAAGGGCATCGAGGCGCAGAGCTTCAAGCTGATGAGCCAGATTCTTGAGGAAGTGGCCCCGGATGCCCGCATCGGCGTGATCTCCGGCCCCAACCTGGCCAAGGAAATCGCCGACCACGCGCTGACCGCCACTGTGGTCGCCAGTGAGGACGCCGAACTCTGCAAGCGCGTGCAGTCCGCCCTGCACGGGCGCACCTTCCGCGTCTACGCCAGCCAGGACCGCTTCGGCGTCGAGTTGGGCGGCGCCCTGAAAAACGTCTACGCCATCATCGCCGGCATGGCCGCCGCGCTGGACATGGGCGAGAACACCAAGAGCATGCTGATCACCCGCGCCCTGGCGGAAATGACCCGCTTCGCGGTCAAGCTCGGCGCCAACCCCATGACGTTCCTCGGCCTGGCCGGCGTGGGCGACCTCATCGTCACCTGCTCCTCGCCCAAGAGCCGCAACTACCAGGTGGGCTACGCGCTGGGCGAAGGTCTGTCGCTGGAAGACGCCGTGGCGCGCCTGGGGGAGGTGGCCGAAGGCGTCAACACCCTCAAGGTGCTCAAGACCCGTGCCGAGGAGCTGCAGGTCTACATGCCGCTGGTCGCGGGTCTGCATGCCATCCTTTTCGAGGGGCGTACGCTGGCCCAGGTGATCGAGTTGCTGATGCGCGGCGAGCCCAAGACCGACGTAGACTTCATTCCAACCACCGGTTTCTGATTCACCCTTTCGGACAAGGAGATCCCCCATGAGTGAAGAGCGCGAAGACCTGCAGCGCGAACACATCCTGCTGCGCGTCCTGTGGATGCTCATTTTCGTCATCGTCTGGCAGTTGGCCGAGATCGTCCTCGGCGCCGTGGTGCTGCTGCAACTCGGCTACCGCGCGTTCTACGGCGCGCCCAACAGCAGCCTGCTGTCCTTCGGCGACAGTCTCAGCCAGTACCTGGCGCAGATCGGCCGCTTCGGCACCTTCAACACCGAAGAGAAGCCCTGGCCCTTCGCCGATTGGCCCGAAGCCAGCGCCCCCCAGGGCGAAGCCGCACACGAAGTGCCGCCGGCCGCCCACCCGGTGCGTGACGAAGAGCCGAAGCTATGAGGCTCTGGCTGCTGCGCCACGGTGAGGCCGAGCCCCGCGCCGTTACCGATGCGCAGCGCGAGCTGACCCGTCACGGCCGCAAGGATGTGCTGCAGACCGCAGCCGTGCTTGCCGGTCGGCCGCTGGGGGCGATTCTCGCCAGCCCGTACGTGCGGGCGCAGCAGACTGCTGAACTGGTTCGTGATGCCCTGGGCTTCAACGCCGCGGTTGGGACAGTCCCCTGGCTGACCCCCGACAGCGACCCGCGGGAAGCCCTCGACTTCCTCGCCGAGCGCGGTGAACAGGACCTCTTGCTGGTCACCCACAACCCCTTCGTCAGCGACCTCGCGGGCTTCCTCATCCACGGCCATCGCCAGGAACCTGTGCCCATGGGCACGGCCAGCCTGGCCGAGCTGGAAGGCGATCTGCTGGTCCCCGGGCTGATGTCCCTGCGCACCGTGCATCACGTTCGCCGTCACTGACGAATCGCAACATTTCTTAACTTGCGCCTCCTCCGGGTGCGTGGAATAGTCGCCCAAGCAAGTGCTTGGTTGTCCCCCACAAAAAGAACAAAGGAGGAGGCCCTGTGGCTGATGCAGTCCGTTTGCCGCTTGAAGTGTTTTTTGAGCGTGAAGCCCGTCACCCGAACAAGCGCTACCTGGTCCAGCCGCTAGGCGGTGGAAGGATCGAGGAGCTGACCTGGGGTGAAGTAGGCGAGCAGGCCCGCCGGGCCGCCAGTTGGCTGCGAGGGCGCGACCTGCCCCAGGGCAGCCGCATCGCAATCATCTCCAAGAACTGCGCCCATTGGATCATCGCCGACCTCGCCATCTGGATGGCCGGCCACGTTTCCGTTCCCCTGTATCCCAACCTCACCGCCGAATCGGTCCAGCAGGTGCTGGCGCATTCCGAATCGGCGCTGGCCTTCATCGGCAAGCTCGACGATTGGTCGGCGATGGCGAACGGCGTGCCCGAAGGCGTTCCAACCATCGCGCTACCGATCCATCCGGCCGGCGAGTTCGACTTCAACTGGGCCGACCTGCAGGCCGTCAACCCGATCCAGGACAGCCCCCGCAGCGCCCCGGATCAACTCGCCACCATCATCTATACCTCCGGTACCACCGGCACGCCCAAGGGCGTGATGCACAACTTCAGCAACTTCGCTTTCGCCGCCACCCACGGCATGGACATGTTCCAGACCGGCGAGGAAGACCGCCTGCTGTCCTACCTGCCGCTGTGCCACGTGGCCGAGCGCATGTTCGTTGAAATGGGTTCGCTCTACGCCGGGCAGACGGTGTTCTTCGCCGAAAGCCTGGAAACCTTCCTCGACGACCTGCGCCGTGCCCGTCCGACGGCCATCTTCGGCGTGCCGCGGATCTGGACCAAGTTCCAGATGGGCGTCTACGCGAAGATGCCGGCGAAGAAGCTCGACCGCATGCTCGGGCTGCCCATCATCGGCCGCATCGTCGGTCGCAAGGTGCTCGCCGGCCTCGGCCTGGATGCCGTGCGCAACGCCCTGTGTGGCGCGGCGCCGGTACCCGGGGCACTGTTGGACTGGTACAAGCGCCTCGGCCTGGAAGTGCTGGAGGTCTACGGCATGACCGAGAACTGCGGCTACTCCCATCTGTGCCGCAAGGGCGAAGTGATGCCCGGCTGGATCGGCCGCAACAGTCCCGGCGTGGAAGTCCGCATCAGCGAGGAGGGGGAAGTGCTGGTCCGCAGTGGCGCCACCATGCAGGGCTACTACAAGGACTCGGCAAAGACCGCCGAAACCATCACGGTGGACGGTTACCTGCGCACCGGCGACAAGGGCGAGCAGGACGCCAAGGGCAACCTGCGCCTGACCGGACGCATCAAGGAAATCTTCAAGACCAGCAAGGGCAAGTACGTGGCTCCCGCACCCATCGAGAATCGCCTGGCCGTGCATCCGCGCATCGAGCAGGTGTGCGTGGTGGGCGACGGCCTGCCGCAGCCGATGGCGCTTTGCGTGCTGTCTGAGGTGGGGCGCCGGGAAGCGGCGAACGGAGCCCGCGCCGATCTGGAAATCAGCCTGCGCAGCCTGCTGGAAGAGGTCAATGGCGATCTCGACAAGCATGAGCGCCTGCAGGGGCTGGTGCTGGTCAAGGACGTCTGGGCCGTGGACAACGGTTTCCTCACGCCGACGCTGAAGATCAAGCGCAACATCGTCGAAGATGCCTACGGCAAGCGCTTCCCCGAATGGCTCGAACGCCAGGAAGCAGTCGTCTGGCACGAATGAATCCGCCTGGCCGGGAACTCGTGTCCCGGCTCCCCACAAGGAGTGACCCCATGGGCCTGTGGAATCAAACCCCGGATCTTGCGCAACTCAACGAATCCCTGAAGAACACCATCGGCGAAGGCCTGGACATCCGCTTCGAGTCCTTCGACGAGCAATCCCTGACCGCCAGCATGGTGGTCGACCCGCGCACCCACCAACCCTACGGCCTGCTTCACGGCGGCGCGTCGGTAGTGCTGGCGGAAACCCTGGGTTCTACCGCCAGCTACCTGTGCATCGACACCAGCCGCTTCTACTGCGTCGGCCTGGAAGTGAACGCCAACCACCTGCGCGGTCTGCGCAGTGGCCGCGTCACTGCCGTCGCCCGGCCGGTGCACCTGGGGCGCACCACCCACGTGTGGGACATCCGCCTGGCCGGGGAAGACGGCAAGCCGAGCTGCATTTCCCGCCTGACCATGGCCATCGTCCCATTGGGTGCCGAGCCTCCACGTGCGTAGGGTGGGCTTCAGACCACCCTACAAGGAGGTCGTCCGTACACCCCCGTAGGATGGGTGGAGCGAAGCGATACCCATCAACCAACCCCGCAATTTTGTCCAAGAACCACCCGGCGCCACGGAGTAAAGTGGCGCCCATGGACCAGACTCATCACATCCCCAGCTGCCTGCCCGGCGTTCGTCTGATCGACGCGCAGCACCAGCGCTTCAGCTTCCCCCGGCACTTCCACCTGGAGTACCACCTGGGGCTGGTTGTGCGTGGCCGGCAGCGTTATCTGCACCAGGGTGAAAGCCATCAGGCAGACACCGGGGATCTGCTGCTGATGGCGCCGGAGCAGATCCACGATGGCGCTGGCGTCGATGGCCAGGGTTACCAGATCCGCGTGCTGGCCTTTGATCCGCATTGGCTGGACGAAGCCAGCCGCACCCTCAGCGACGACCGCCAGGGTGCGCCGCGCCTGACCACCAGCATCCTTCGCGACGCCGGGCTGCGCAGCCAGCTGCAGGGCCTGCACGGCGCGCTGATCGCGGGCTCGCGGCTGGAGCAGGAGAGCCTGTTGTGGCCGGCCCTGGCCAACCTGCTCGGGCAGGGCTCCACCTTGCGAGTCCGGGAGCCGGAGCAAGGCTTTGACGGGCGTACCTGGGCGCGGTTGCGGGAGTGGCTCGAATCGCGGCTGGACTCGCCACCCTCCCTGGAGGAACTGGCGGCGTTCTGCGGCCTCAGCCCCTGGCAGGCGTTGCGGCGCTTCAATCGCCAGTGCGGACTGCCGCCTCACCAGTGGCTGACCCAGTTGCGCCTGGAACGTGCCCTGCCACGGGTGCTGCGCGGCGAGAACCTGAGTGAAGTGGCCCTGGACCTGGGCTTCTACGACCAGGCGCATTTCTCGCGGCTGTTCCGCCGTACCTACGGCCTGCCGCCGGCGAAGCTGCGCAGCCGCTGATCCGCCCAGACCGCTGAATCCCCCTACATCCTGGAGAACTTCCATGCAGGAGACTTCCGTCTTGCTGTCGCTGGCGGCCGTGTTCGCCATCGCCCTGGTCAGCCCCGGCCCCGACGTGGCACTGGTGGTCCGCACCGCCGTACACCAGGGGCGCCGTGCCGGCTTGCTTAGTGCCCTGGGCCTTGCCTGCGGCATCCTCATCCACGGCACCCTGGTGCTGACGGGTGTGGCCTTGCTGGTCAGCCGTTCGCCCATTCTCTTCGACCTGTTGCAACTGCTGGGAGCGAGCTACCTCGGCTGGCTCGGCGTCGGGGCCGTGCGCGGCTGGTTCCGGCGCGGGCAGGGCGACGGGGGAACCCTCGGCGGTGAACTCTCATCTTCCAGCCTGGGTCCCTGGCTGCGGGGCCTGGCCACCAACCTGTTCAACCCGAAGGCGCTGGTGTTCTTCCTCGCGCTGCTGACGGGACTGATCCCGACGGATATGTCCGCTGCCGGCAAGTTCGGCGCCGCCGCGATCCTCTTCGGCATGGGCCTGGCCTGGTTCAGCCTGCTGGGACTGGCGCTCACCCGTGCCAGCAACCAGCAGCGCCTGCTGCGTGCGGCCCCGGCCATCGACCTGGCGTGCGGACTGGTGTTCCTGCTGGTGGCCCTGGGGCTGGTGGGGCGGCTGCTGGCACCGGGCTTTTGGCAATAGCGCCATCATCACTGGCGGTTACAGTCATTGCCGCGCTGGCGGGGCTGCCGGAGAATCTCCGGCATTCCCCGACGAGCTGGACGCCATGTCGCACACCATCTTCTTCGCCCATGCCAACGGATTCCCTTCGGCCACCTACGGCAAGTTGTTCTCCGCCCTGGCGCCGGACTTCCGCGTCGAGCACCTGGAGCAGCACGGCCACGACCCGCGCTTCCCGGTGAACGACAACTGGGAAAACCTGGTGGACGAACTCATCCACCACCTGCAAGAACGCGGTGAGCCGGTGTGGGGGCTGGGACACTCCCTCGGCGGCGTGCTGCATTACCACGCCGCGCTACGTCGCCCCGACCTCTATCGCGGCGTGGTGATGCTGGACTCGCCAGTGCTGACCCTGGCCGACCGCATCGTCATCCGCGCCGCCAAGCGCTTCGGCTTCATCGACCGCATCACTCCCGCCGGCCGCACCCTCGGCCGCCGCGAAGAGTTCGGTGATTTCAGCGAGGCCCGCGACTACTTTGCCGGCAAGACCCTGTTCCGCCGCTTCGACCCCGAGTGCCTGGATGCGTATGTCCGGCACGGCCTGGCGCGTCAGGGCGAATCCCTGCGGCTGAAGTTCGACGCTGCCACTGAAATCAGTATCTACCGCAGCGTGCCCCATCGCATTCCGGGCAAGCCGCAGCAGCTCAAGGTGCCCCTGGCACTGGTGCGCGGGCGCCACAGCAGGGTGGTGCTGCCGCACCATGCGCGGCTGGTGAAGCGGGTGCCGCAAGGGGAGTACCTGTCATTGCCGGGCGGGCACATGTTCCCTCTGGAACGCCCGCAGGAAACCGCCGAATTGCTCAAATCCGTATTCGGCCGCTGGGACGGCCGCCACCAGGAGGCCAGTGCATGACTGCCCAGGTCCAGGAAATCCGCCTCAACCTGCCTCATATCGAACTGGCCGCGCACCTCTACGGCCCCGAAGACGGCCAGCCGGTGATCGCCCTGCACGGCTGGCTGGACAACGCCAACAGCTTCTCCCGTCTGGCGCCGCGCCTGCCGGGGCTGCGCATCGTCGCCCTGGACTTCGCCGGTCACGGGTTGTCCGCCCACCGCGCGCCGGGCGCCAGTTACCTGCTGTGGGACTACGCCGCCGATGTGCTGCTGGTGGCCGAACAGCTGGGCTGGGAGCGCTTCTCCCTGCTGGGGCACTCCATGGGCGCCATCGTCTCGGTGATGCTGGCCGGCGCCATGCCCGAGCGGGTCGAGCGTCTGGCCCTGATCGACGGCCTGATGCCCTACACCGGCGAAGCCGAGCAGGCCCCGGCCAAACTGGGCGAGGCGTTGCGCGCGCAGCTCGCCCTGGCCGGCAAGCGCAAACCGGTCTACGCGGCCATCGATCGTGCCGTCGAGGCGCGAATGCATGGCACCGGTGGGGTCAGCCGCGAGGCCGCCGAGCTGCTCGCCGAACGTGGCCTGATGCCGGTGTCCGGCGGCTACACCTGGCGCACTGACAGCCGCCTGACGCTGCCGTCACCACTGCGCCTCACCCGCGCCCATGCCCTGGCTTTCGCCCAGGCCGTGAAGTGCCCGGCCATGCTGGTCTTGGCCGAGCAGGGCCTGCTGCACACCGAGCCCAGGTTCGCCGGGCTGGTGGAAGGGCTGGCGATAGACGTGCGCCGCCTGCCCGGCAAACATCACCTGCACCTGGACGACGAGGCCGGTGCCCAGGCCGTAGCAGACTGTTTCAATCCCTTCTTCGCCGTTCCTTGACTTGCACCCGCCAACCGGGAAGGCTGGCGGCTTTTGGTCAGGGAACAGCAGGATGGTCGACCTGTTCGACGCCGTTGCGCAGGGGGCGCCTTCGGTAGGGAGCGGCAGGAAAAGACCGGAAAGCTGGTCCAGACTGCTCACTCCAGGACATATCGTTAAGGATGCGCATGCGCCTCACCCTTCTTGCCGGCCTGCTGCTGGCAGCATCCGCCCAGGCATCCGACCTGCCTGACAGCCACGACCTGGCGGCGCTGCCGCGCTTCCCCCATGCGGAGATCACTGATTTCCGCGAGAGCCCGGACCAGGAACGGGTCTACCCGCAGAGCGCCATCCGCCGCATCAGCAACCAACTGCGCATGGAGCGCAAGGTCGACGCCGAAGGCCGGCAGACCTCGGTGACCTACCGCCTGCCCACCGACCACAGCTCGAACGAAGCCTTCGACCGTGCCCGCAAGGACCTGCTGGAAAGCGGCGCCGAGCTGCTCTACTGGTGCCAGGGGCGCGACTGCGGCTCCAGCAACCTCTGGGCCAATGCCGTCTTCGGCAACTCCAAGCTGTTTGGCCCGGACGAACAGCAGGCCTACCTCCTGCTGCGCCTGGCTGAACCCCGCCAGGACAGCCTCCTGGCCCTCTACAGCATCACCCGCGGCAACCGCAGGGCCTACCTGCACGCCGAGCAGCTCGATGCCAATGCGCCCCTGGGCGAACTGCTGCCCACCCCCGACACCCTGATGCGTGAACTCAAGAGCAGCGGCGAGCTGCACTTGGCGCGCCTGCCCGACCAGCCTTCAGAGGCCTGGGCGACCCTGCTGGGACGCTGCCTGAACCTCGACAGCACCCTGCGCATCAGCCTGGCCGGGGCCGGTGCCGAAGCCTGGCGCGAAGCGCTGGTGGGGCAGGGTGTGCGCGCTGCACGACTGGAACTGGGCGAGGGCAGGGAGCCCGGCCTGCACCTGAACCTGCTGCGCTGAGAAACCCTCGACAGCAGTCTCTATGCTTGTGACTGCCACGCGCATATCGCGTGATGGCAGGTACGGCCCTTTCTTTCTGATCGCCGGAGTGACCCTGGGATGCTCAACAACGACCGACTACTGGTGCAGATCCTCCTGCTCGCCTTGCTCGGTGCCAGCCTCTGGGTGCTCGCGCCCTTCGTCTCGGCGCTGTTCTGGGCCGCGGTGCTGGCGTTTGCCAGCTGGCCGCTGATGCGTCTGCTCAGCAGTGCGCTGAAAGGACGCGAATCTGCTGCCGCCGCTCTGCTGACCGCAGGCTGGATGCTGCTGGTGGCGTTGCCGCTGGCGTGGCTGCTGGGCAACCTGGCTGAGCATGTACGCGACGCTACCGAGCTGGCGAAGAACGTCCAGATGGAGGGCCTGCCGCCACCGCCGGAGTGGCTGCATCAGGTACCGCTGTTGGGTGAACGCTTGGTGCGTGCCTGGCATTCCATCGACGCCCAGGGCGCAGCCTTCTTCGCCAGTCTCAAGCCCTATATGGGGCAGGCCGGCAATTGGGTATTGGCGCGTACCGCGCAGATCGGCGGCGGGATGGTCGAGTTGGTGCTCAGCCTGGTGCTGGTGTTCTTTTTCTATCGCGATGGTCCGCGCATGGCACTGTTCGTTGAAAAGGCCCTGGAGCGCCTGATCGGCGACCGCGCCGAGCATTACCTGGGCCTGGTGGCCGGTACCGTGCAACGGGTGGTCAACGGCGTGATCGGCACCGCTGCCGCACAAGGTCTGCTCGGTCTCATCGGCTTCTGGATCGCTGGTGTGCCCGGCGCCTTGGTGTTGGGCATCGTCACCTTTGCCCTCAGCCTGATCCCCATGGGGCCGCCGCTGGTCTGGGTGCCTGCAACGGCCTGGCTGGCCTGGCACGGCGACTACGGCTACGCGGTGTTCCTCGGCATCTGGGGCATGTTCGTCATCAGCGGCGTGGACAACGTGCTCAAGCCCTACCTCATCAGCCGCGGCGGCAACCTGCCGCTGGTGGTGGTGCTGCTGGGCGTGTTCGGCGGCATCCTCGCCTTCGGCTTCATGGGCCTGTTCCTCGGTCCGACCCTGCTGGCGGTGGCCTACAGCCTGATCTCCGACTGGATCGGCCATGCCCAGCCGCAGCTGGTGGTTCCGCCTGAGGTCAAGGACCAGGAAAACCGACCATCCTGAGCTTGCCGCAGGGGAGGAACTACACCCGTGCGGGAACCCTTCCGGGATAGCAGGATGAAGCCGATCCCGGAATCGGTGCGCACAGCTCACGCTTCATGACCTAATGGCGAACCTGCGGTCCGCTTGGCGATTGAAATCGCCCCTTCAGGGTTAGTGCCGAACTCATTGCTTTGTTGTAGGGGCGAATTCATTCGCCAAGGGCAACGTAGTTGTCCCGTGGGCCGTGGGCTCCCTGACCAAACGCGCAGGAATCCCTGCCAGCGCGTCGCCGCTCAACTTGAATGCACGTAGGTGCCCGGCGCGGCCTCCATGGGGGGATGGTCCTGATTGCCCAGGGCCTTCAAGGTCTTGCGTTGCTCACCGGAGCGCGCCTGAATCCAGTCCAGCCACGTCGGCCACCAGCTTCCGATCTGCTGCTGCGCGTCGAAATACCAGGCGCGCGGGTCGGACGACAGTTTGCTGTTCTCCAGGTAGTTGGCCTTGGGGTTACCAGGCGGGTTGAGGATGCTCTGGATATGCCCGCTGTTGGACAACAGGAAGCGTCGCTTGCCACCGAGCAGCAGGGTTGAGCGGTAGACCGTGTCCCAGGGGGTGATGTGGTCGTTGGTGCCGGCGACGCTGAAGCTGTCCACCGTGACCTTGCGCAAGTCGATCGGGGTGCCGCAGATCTCCAGGCCGCCGCTGCGGATCAGCGGGTTGTGCTTGAAGAGGTCGAGAAAGTCGCCGTGAAGTGCTGCCGGCAAACGGGTGTTGTCACTGTTCCAGTAGAGGATATCGAAGGCCGGTGGCTGCCTGCCGAGCAGGTAGTTGTTGACCCAGTAGGTCCAGACCAGGTCGTTGGCGCGCATCCAGGCGAATACCTTGGCCAGGTCGCGGCCGTCCAGTACGCCATTGCGATAGGAGCGGAGTTTGGCCGCTTCCAGGGTCTCCTCGGTGACGAACAGGGCTGCCGGGCTCTCCACCCGGCTGTCCAGCAGGCTCACCAGATAGCTGGAGCTGGCTACCTTGCGCAGTTGCCGCTTGGCCTGCAGATGGCCCTGCAGGGCGGCAATGGTCAGGCCGCCGGCGCACGCTCCCGCCAGGTTGACCGCCATGCTGCCGGTGATGGCGCGACACGCATCGAGTGCTTCCTTCACCGCCTCCACATAGTGCGACAGACCGCACTCGCGATGGCGTATGTCCGGGTTGCGCCAGCTGACCATGAACACCTGCAGCCCGTTCTTCAGCGCGTATTGCACGAAGCTCTTTTCCGGGCTGAGGTCGAAGATGTAGAACTTGTTAATCTGCGGCGGGACGATCAACAGCGGCTGCTGGTACTGCTTCTCGCTCATGGGCCTGTACTGGATCAACTCCAGCAGCTCGTTGCGGAATACCACGGCTCCGGGCGTGGTGGCGATGTTCCGGCCCACTTCGAAGTCCGCCTTGCGGACCTGGCTGGGCATGCCGCCGTTGTGCAGCAGGTCACCCGTCAGGTGACGCAGACCGTGGATCAGGCTGAGTCCGCCGGTGTTGAACATTTCCTTGAGCGCCAGTGGGTTGAGCAGCCCGTTGGTGGGGGACAGTGCATCGCCGAGCAGTGTCACGATGAAACGGGCCCGGGCCTTGTCGTCGGCCTCCAGGTTGCTCTCCTTGATCCAGGCGTCGAGCTGCTTCTGCCAGGTCAGGTAGCTCTGCAAGCCACGGCGGTAGAGGGGATTGAACCGCCACGTCGGGTCCTGGAAGCGCGCATCCTGGGCAGAGTGCTGGTGCGGCGTGTCGCCAAGCAGCACGCGACCCAGTTGGCCGCCGAGGGCCAGGGCATGTCGGGTACTGTGCACCGGTTGCTTGAGGCCCAGCAGCGCCAGGTCACGCAGGGTGGAGAGAACATCTCGGCCGCGCAGGTCGGGGGGGGCGCTTTCTTCTGTTGTCACTATTGTCGCGGGTTCAGGCAAGGTGCCCGCCGCTGGTTTATCTCGCATGGACCACACTCCGTCTTACTCCCATCGGGGGAGCCGAACAGAAAAGGGGTGAACCAAGGCGCCGCGCAGGTGCATCCATCTGCCGGGGAAGCCATCGCCCTGGCGGCAAACCTCCACCAATGGATCAGGGGGCAGCGCGCCGCACGGTGAGTACGTGGTTGCTGTTGGCATAGCGGTATAGCCCGTTCAGGGGCCGCACACTGGCCGGCTTGATCAAGCCGGAATCGGGCTGCAGAAAGCCGAGCAAGGCCTGCCGGGTGGCTTGCAAGGCCTCCTTGTGCTCCATGTCGAGGAAGTGCCCGGTGTTGCGGATGGTGCGGAACTGGCACTGAGGGGAATGGCGGGCGAACAAACGGGCGTCTCCCGCCGAGGTGTACTCGTCCCATTCGCCATTGATGAACAGCAGCGGAATATCGATAGCGGCGGCACAGGCGAGATAGCGCTCGGAGCCTTGCTTGAGCACCGCATTGAAATGAGCGTGCATCTGCCGGTATTCGTGCTCGGCCAGGCTACTGATGTGGCGGAAATTGAAGCGCTTGAACAGGGGCGGCAGGTGCTTGCCGATGGTGCTGTTGATCAGGCGGCCGACCTTGATGCGGTCGCAGGTCTGCAGCATGCTCAGGCCGCATTCCAGGTAGTCGCGCATGGGCTGATTGAGCCGCGCGGCGAATGAACCGAGCACCGCCTTCTCGATCCTGCGCGGTCGTTGTGCCAGCGCCAGCAGGGTAGCCGCGCCACCCCAGGAGAAGGACAGCACATGGTCGGCGGCGACCCTTTCGATCAGCTCCAGCAGAATGTCTGCCTCCTCTTCCTCGCTGATCAGCCGACCTGGGTAGTTGTGCGGTTTCGACTGGCCGGAGTAGGGCTGGTCGTAAAGCACCACGTTGAACTGCGGCTGCAGATAACGCACCGTCTGGGCGAACGATGCGGTGGTCGAGAACGCGCCGTTGACCAGAATGATGGTCTTCCTGGCGGCGGGATTGCAGTAACGCTCCGTATAAACCTTGTACTTCCTTTGAATGTCGACGATGGCGGTTTCCGGCTTCATGGTCTTTCTCTCGCACGGATTGGGCTAAGCGGACAGTCGGAGCAGCTGTTCGCAGGGCTATTCCACAGACAGCAGGGCGCCTCGGCCTGACGAAGGAATGCCAAGCGAATGAGTGACGACCTGATTACTTTCGATGAGCCGCGAAAGTCGTTTGGCATGGGGTTTTGCTGGGCAATGGGGCGGTAAAACGCCTGTGTGTCCGGCACGTACGGTTCGACTTTCTCTGGCCCCACAAGGGACGAAAGCTGTGGGGGAGTTCAACTATGCGGGCTCGATCGAAACGTCACCATCGTCGTTTCCCGGAGAAGGGTGTGGCTATTTCAGTCGAGCACCTGTCGTGGATCGGCGACAAGCCGTCGTGCCGACCACCCCGAAGATGGCCGCTGACAGGGGCGCGCAAGCTGATCCCGTAGGGTGGGCTTCAGCCCACCATCGCAGGTCCGCGTGGGCTAAAGCACACCCTACAAGGCTGCTTGGCGAATGAATTCGCCCCTACAGGATTGGGTACACCTCCAGTTCTCGCACCGTCCGCCCCCTCTCCCTCCGGGAGAGGGCTGGGGTGAGGGCAACCATCCCTAGCACGCTGCTCAACTTTACGCATTCTTGATGCCCCTCGGCCCCTCCGAGTCTCGTTCCTTTACGCCCCCCGTTCCGACAATGGCTCCACGGCGGCACAGACCGCATCTAGGAGCACAAGCAATGAGCATTCTCGACGGGGTGTCCCTGGTCCTGGCCATGGGGCTTTTCATTTATCTGCTGGTCGCGCTGCTGCGCGCTGAGCGCGGCTAGGAGGCCACATGCAACTTCAGGACATCGGTCTCATCCTGGCCTTCTTCGTGCTGGTGCTGGCGCCGGCCCCCTTCCTCGGGCGCTTCTATTACCGGGTGATGGAGGGACAACGCACCTTCCTGACCCCGGTGTTCGCGCCCGTGGAGCGTATTTGCTATCGCATCGCCGGCGTCGACGCCGAGCGCGAACAGGACTGGAAGGGCTACTGCGCAGCCCTGCTGGCCTTCAACCTGGCGGGCTTCGCGCTGCTGTTCTCCATCCTCATGCTGCAGGGTGCGCTGCCGCTGAACCCGCAGAAGCTGCCGGGCCTGGAATGGAGCCTGGCGTTCAACACGGCGGTGAGCTTCGTCACCAATACCAACTGGCAGGCCTATAGCGGCGAAGCGACGCTGAGCTACTTCAGCCAGATGGTTGGCCTTGGCGTGCAGAACTTCGTCAGCGCCGCCGTGGGCCTCTGCGTGCTGGTGGTGTTCGCCCGTGGCATCAGCCGCCGCAGCACCGACCGCCTGGGCAACTTCTGGGTCGACCTGACGCGCGGCACCCTCTACGGGCTGCTTCCGCTGTGCCTGGTGCTGGCGCTGTTCCTGGTCTGGCAGGGCGTTCCGCAGACCTTCCTCGACTACGCCCACGCCGTGACCTTGCAGGGCGCTGACCAGAGCATCCCGCTCGGCCCGGCCGCCAGCCAGATCGCCATCAAGCAGCTCGGCACCAACGGCGGTGGCTTCTTCGGCGTCAACTCCGCGCACCCGTTCGAAAACCCCACCGCCTGGAGCAACCTGCTGGAAGTGGCCTCCATCATCCTGATCCCGGCGGCCCTGGTGTTCACCTTCGGTCACTACGTCAAGGACCTGCGTCAGAGCCGCGCGCTGCTGGCCTGCATGCTGGTGCTGTTCGTCATCGGCCTGGGCGTGACGCTCTACAGCGAGTCCCAGCCGAACCCGGCCCTGGCCGCGCTGCCCATCGAGCAGACGGGCTCCCTGGAAGGCAAGGAAAGCCGCTTCGGCATCACCGCCTCGGCGCTCTGGGCGGTGACCACGACGGCCGCGTCCAACGGCTCGGTGAACGCCATGCATGACAGCTTCAGCGCGCTGGGCGGGATGGTCCCGATGTTCAACATGATGCTCGGCGAAATCGTCTTCGGCGGTGTCGGCGCCGGCCTCTACGGCATGCTGCTGTTCGTGCTGATCGCGGTGTTCCTCGCCGGCCTGATGATCGGCCGCACGCCCGAATACCTCGGCAAGAAACTGGAAGCCCGCGAAGTGCGCCTGCTGGTCGCCACTCTGCTGGTGATGCCGGTGGGCGTGCTGGTGTTCTGCGGCCTGGCCATCAGCCTCGACGGCCCGGCGGCGTCCATCACCAACCCCGGTGCCCACGGCTTCAGTCAGGCCCTCTACGCCTATACCTCGGGCACCGCCAACAACGGCTCGGCCTTTGCCGGTTTCGGCGCCAACACCCCGTTCCACAACGTGCTGATCGGCCTGGCAATGATCCTTGGCCGCTTCGGCTACATCCTCCCGGTACTGGCCATCGCCGGCAGCCTGGCGATGAAGAAGCGCGCACCCGTCGGCGCCAACAGCTTCCCCACCCACGGTCCGCTGTTCGTCACCCTGCTGACCCTGACCATCTTGCTGGTGGGCGGGCTGACCTTCCTTCCGGCGCTGGCCCTCGGGCCGATTGCTGAACATATCGCGTTGATTCAGGGCCTTTAAGGGAGATTGATGATGAATGCCCCCATGCAGGCGCTCAAAAGCAGCGCCAAGCAGCAACCCAAGACCTCCTTCGCCGCGCTGTGGAAGCCGGCGCTGCGCCAGGCCTTCGTCAAACTCGATCCGCGCCAACTGGTGCGCTCACCGGTGATACTGGTGGTCGAGCTGACCGCCGTACTGACCACCGTCCTCTGCTTCATCCCCAACCCGGCGGTGAGCACTGGCCTGGCCGTGCAGATCGCCCTCTGGCTGTGGTTCACCGTGCTCTTCGCCAACTTCGCCGAAGCCCTGGCCGAAGGCCGTGGCAAGGCCCGTGCCGATAGCCTGCGCGCCGGTAGCCAGGGCCTGACCGCCCGCCGTCGCAAGAGCAATGGCCAGTTCGAGACCGTGCTCGCCGCGAACCTGCGTCGCGGTGACGTGGTGCGGGTCGAGGCCGGGGAGCTGATCCCTGGCGATGGCGAGGTGATCGAGGGGATCGCCGCCGTCAACGAAGCGGCCATTACGGGTGAATCGGCGCCGGTGATCCGCGAGTCCGGCGGCGACCGTTCCGCCGTCACCGGCAACACCCGCATCGTCTCCGACTGGCTGCTAGTGAAGATCACCGCCAATCCGGGCGAATCCACCCTGGACCGGATGATCGCCCTGGTGGAAGGCGCCAAGCGCCAGAAGACCCCCAACGAAGTGGCGCTGGACATCCTGCTGATCGGCCTGACCCTGATCTTCCTGCTGGTGGTGGCCACCCTGCAGCCCTTCGCCCGTTTCGCCGGTGGCGACCTGCCCCTGGTGTACCTGGTGGCGCTGCTGGTGACCCTGATCCCCACCACCATCGGCGGCCTGCTGTCGGCCATCGGCATTGCCGGCATGGACCGCCTGGTGCGCCTGAACGTGATCGCCAAGTCGGGCCGCGCGGTGGAAGCCGCAGGCGATGTCCATGTGCTGCTGCTGGACAAGACCGGCACCATCACCTTCGGCAACCGCCGCTGCAGCGCGATGATCAAGGCCCCCGGCGTAGCCGGCAAGGAGCTCTCCGACGCCGCGCTGCTGGCCTCCCTGGCCGATGAAACGCCGGAAGGCAAGTCCATCGTCGAATACCTGCGCGCCCTGCATTCCATGCAGGAGCCGGCCCGCGACGAGATCACTGCGATTCCTTTCACCGCCGAAACCCGTCTCTCCGGCGCCGACTGGGCCGGCCGTAGCTACCGCAAGGGCGCGGTGGATGCGGTGCTCGACTGGGTCAACATCACCCGTGCAGAGGTTCCCGCGCCGCTGGCCCGCGAGATCGAGAAGATCGCCCAGAGCGGTGGCACGCCGCTGCTCGTGGCCGCCGACGGCAAGCTGCTGGGCGCCATTCACCTGAAAGACGTGGTCAAGCCTGGCATCCGTGACCGTTTCGCCGAGCTGAGGCAGATGGGCATCCGCACCGTGATGGTGACCGGCGACAACCCGCTGACCGCCGCCGCCATCGCCGCCGAGGCCGGGGTGGATGACGTGATCGCCGAAGCCACGCCGGAGAAGAAACTGGCGCGCATTCGCTTTGATCAGGGCGAGGGCAAGATGGTCGCCATGTGCGGCGACGGTGCCAACGACGCCCCGGCACTGGCCCAGGCCGACGTCGGCCTGGCCATGAACGACGGCACCCAGGCCGCCCGCGAGGCCGCCAACCTGGTGGACCTGGATTCCGACCCGACCAAGCTGCTGGACGTGGTGCAGGTGGGCAAGGAACTGCTGGTCACCCGTGGTGCCCTGACCACCTTCTCGGTGGCCAACGATGTGGCCAAGTACTTCGCCATCCTCCCAGCGCTGTTCGCCGGCATCTACCCGCAGCTCGGGGTGCTCAACGTGATGCAGCTGGCCAGCCCGCAGAGCGCGATCCTTTCGGCCATCGTGTTCAACGCGCTGATCATCATCGGCCTCATCCCGCTGGCCCTGCGCGGGGTACGGGTGCAGGCCAGCGACGCCGCCAGCCTGCTGCGCCGCAATCTGCTGATCTACGGCCTGGGCGGCATCGTTGCGCCCTTCGTCGGCATCAAGGTGATCGACGTCCTGCTGAACGCAGTGGGACTGGTGTGAATTTACCCCCTCTCCCTCTGGGAGAGGGGCCGGGGGTGAGGGTTCTCGCCCCCCCGCAAGACTTAGATTTCCCGCGAGGAACTGAATATGCTTAGCCAACTCCGCCCAGCCATTAGCCTCCTGGCCCTGATGACCCTGATCACTGGCGTCGCCTATCCGCTCACCGTCACCGGCATCGCCCAACTGGCCTTCCCCGAGCAGGCCAATGGCAGCCTGGTGCGGGATGCCAAGGGCGAGGTGCGCGGCAGCTCCCTGCTGGCGCAGAAATTCGAAGGCCCCGAGTGGTTCCAGCCGCGCCCCTCGGCAGCGAGTTTCGCCACCGTGGCCAGCGGCGCCAGCAACCTGGCGCCGAGCAACCCGGCCCTGGCCGAACGTATCAACAAGGATGCACATCGCCTGGCCAGCCAAGGTCACGGCAAAGTGCCCATGGCCCTGGTCACCACCTCTGGCAGTGGCCTCGACCCGCACCTGCCGCCGGCCGCCGCGCACTTCCAGATTCCGCGTATCGCCGCCGAACGCGGTCTGCCGGCCGATTCCCTGGAGCGCCTGGTGGAACAGAACACCGAACGGCCGCTGGTGGGGCCGGCGGTGGTCAATGTGCTGGCCCTTAACACCGCGTTGAACGAGATGATTCGATGAGTGATGCCCTGCGCGCCGATGCGCTGCTGGCCGACATGCCCCATGGCGGGCGTGGCCGCCTGAAAGTGTTCCTCGGCGCGGCACCTGGCGTGGGCAAGACCTACGCCATGCTCCAGGCCGCCCAGGCCCAGTTGCGCCAGGGTGTCGATCTGCGTGCTGGCGTGGTGGAAACCCACGGGCGCGCGGAAACCGAAGCCATGCTCGCGGGGTTGCCGCAGCAACCGCTGCGGCGCTTCGAGTATCGCGGCATGGCGCTCACCGAGATGGACCTGGACGGGATCCTCGCCCATCCGCCGCGACTGGTGCTGGTGGACGAGCTGGCCCACACCAACGCACCCGGCAGCCGCCATTCCAAGCGCTGGCAGGACGTGGAGGAGCTGCTTGACGCGGGCATCGACGTCTACACCACGGTCAACGTCCAGCACCTCGAAGCGCTGAACGACCAGGTCCGCGACATCACGGGTGTGCAGGTCCGCGAGACCTTGCCGGACTGGGTTCTGCAGGAGGCCGATGAAATCCTCCTGGTCGACCTGCCGCCGCGCGAACTGCTGGAGCGTCTGCGCGAAGGCAAGGTCTACGTGCCCGAGCAGGCCCGCGCCGCCATCGACGCCTTCTTCTCCCAAACCAACCTCACCGCGCTGCGCGAACTGGCCATGCAGACCGCCGCCGCGCGGGTGGATGCCGACCTCAACCGACGCTACCGCCAGCGTGGCCTGGAAGCACCCGCCGTGCGTGGAAGACTGCTGGTGGGGATCGACGGCGACCACCAGGCCGAGCGTCTGGTGCGCCACGCCAGCCGGGTAGCCGAGCGGCGCCACCTGCCCTGGTCGGTGGTGTACGTGGATACCGGCCGCGCCCGTTCCGAGGAGGTGCGGGCGCGCCTGCAGGGTGCCCAGCAACTGGCCGAACGCCTGGGTGGGGAAGTGGTGACCCTGCGTGCGGAATCCGTGGCAAAGGCGCTGGTGGAACACGCCGACGAGCGCCGCGCCAGTCTGCTGCTGGTGGGCCGCAGCCGCCAACGCCTGCGCCGCCGGTTGCTCGGTCGTGGCCTGGCGGAGCGCCTGCTGTACCTGGCTGAAGGGCTGGAAGTCAGCGTGCTCGACACAGAGGCGGACCGTCGCCCGGCCAGCCCACGCGCCAGCCACCCGACCCGCCTGGTGGACTATGGCCTGGCGGTGCTCGCGGCCATCGCCGCCAGCGCGCTGGCCTGGGCGGTGTCCCATACCCTGGAGCTGCCCAACATTTCCCTGGTGTTCCTCGCCGCTGTGCTTTTGGTGGCGGTGCGCAGCAGCCTGGGGCCGGCGCTGCTGTGCGCCGGGTTGTCGTTCCTCGCCTACGACTTCCTGTTCATCCCGCCGACGTTCTCCCTGACCATCGCCCGCCAGGAAGACGTGCTGACCCTGCTGTTCTTCCTGTTAATGGCCGGGCTCACCGGCAACCTGGCTTCGCGCCAGCGGCGCCAACTGAATGCGCTGCGCGACACCCAGTCGGAAACCACCGCGTTGCTCGACCTGTCGCGCAAGCTCACTGCCGCTACCGACCGGCAGGCCGTGCTCAACGTCGCCGTGCAGCAGTTCGGCGCCTGGTCGGACGTGGAGGTCTGCCTGCTGTCCCGTGGTCGTGACGGTGTATGGAAGGTGGAAGCCGGTGCCCAGCGCCTGCTGGTCGACCAGGAGCGCGCGGCGGCGGAGTGGTCCTGGCAGCATGACCAGCCTGCGGGCCTGGGCACCGACACCTTGCCCGGTGGCCGTTGGTGGTGGCTGCCGTTGTCGGGAGAAGAGGGGCCGCTGGTGCTGCTGGGCGTGAGCCCGCGTGACGAGGCGCCGTTGCCTGCCGAACGCCGGCGCCTGCTCGCGGCCCTCGGCCAGCCCCTGGCGCAGGCCATGGCTCGTGCGCAGCTGGCCGAAGAGCTGGAAGCGGCGCGCCTGCACGGAGAAACCGAGCAACTGCGCAGTGCGTTGCTGGCATCGGTGTCCCACGACCTGCGCACGCCGCTCACCGCCATGCGCGGTTCCATCGACAGCTTGCTGGCCCTTGGCGAGGCCATCCCCATGGCCGATCGCCGCGAACTGCTGGAAGGCACCCGCGACGAGGCCGAACGCCTCGACCGCTACATCCAGAACCTGCTGGACATGACCCGCCTCGGCCACGGCGGCCTCAAGCTGGCGCGCGATTGGGTGGCGCCGGTGGACATCGTCGCCAGTGCCCTGCAGCGCCTGCGTCCGGTGCTGGCGCCATTGCAGCTGGAAACCCAGGTGCCGGAGCAACTGCCGCTGCTCTACGTGCACGCGGCGTTGATCGAACAGGCGCTGGTCAACGTGCTGGAGAACGCCGCGCGCTTCTCGCCCACCCAGGGGCGGCTACGGGTTGCCGTGGACGCGGACGATGCCGAACTGCGTTTCTCCGTCAGCGACCAGGGGCCGGGTATCCCGCCGGATGAGCGCGACAGGATCTTCGACATGTTCTATACCGCTGCCCGAGGAGACCGGGGCGGGCAGGGCACGGGCCTGGGCCTCGCCATCTGCCAGGGCATGGTCGGTGCCCATGGCGGCCGCGTGACCGTGGGCGATGGCCTGGATGGCCGTGGCGCCACCCTGACCCTGCACCTGCCGCTGCATCCGCAGCCGCGGTTGGAAGAAGAATGAACCCTGTTCGACACCAATCCTGTAGGAGCGAATTCATTCGCGAAACGGGCCGCAGGACCGTCTTGCGTGGCTGGGAGACACAGACAGCTGCGCTGTCCTTCGCGAATGAATTCGCTCCCACAGAAAAGCAGTCCGCATTGGCAATGGAAACGATGAATCTCGAATGAGTACCAACCAACCGACCATCCTGGTCATCGATGACGAAGCGCAGATCCGCAAGTTCCTGCGCATCAGCCTGGCCGCCCAGGGCTATCGGGTGCTGGAGGGCGCCAATGGCCGCGAAGGGCTGGAGCAGGCAGCACTGGCCAGGCCCGATATGGTCGTGCTGGACCTGGGCCTGCCGGACATGGACGGCCAGGACGTGTTGCGTGAACTGCGTGAATGGTCCCAGGTACCGGTACTGGTGCTTTCGGTGCGCGCCAGCGAGGGCGAAAAGGTGCTGGCCCTGGACCGTGGCGCCAACGACTACGTGACCAAGCCTTTCGGCATCCAGGAATTCCTCGCTCGCGTGCGCGTGGCGCTGCGTCAGGGTGGGCCTGGCGAACAGCCGCAAGCGAGCATCGCCAGCGGCCCGCTGTTGCTGGACTTCGCCTATCGCCGGGTCACCCTCGACGGCGAGGAGGTGGCGCTGACCCGCAAGGAGTATGCGGTGCTTGCGCATTTGGCCCGTCACCTCGGCCGCGTGGTCACCCAGCAGCAGCTACTCAAGGACATCTGGGGCCCGACCCATGTCGAGGACACCCACTACCTGCGAGTGGTGGTGGGGCACTTGCGGCAGAAACTCGGCGATGATCCGGCCAACCCGCGATTCATCATCACCGAGGCGGGCGTCGGCTATCGGCTGAAGGAAGCCTGAACGGCGCATTTACCCTGTGCCGTCGGACACTCGGCGCGCGTCCAGTGCTGCATGGGCGCGCAGGCGCTCCCCCCATCGGAAGGACCGGCATGCAGCAGTTGTTGAACGAAATCCTCGACGAAGTCCGCCCCCTGATCGGCCAGGGCAAGGTCGCCAGTTACATCCCCGCGCTTTCCTGTGTCAGTGCGGACCAGCTCGGTATTGCCGTCTACAGCAATGACGGCGAGATGTACTGCGCCGGCGACGGCCTGACACCGTTTTCCATCCAGAGCATTTCCAAGGTCTTCAGCCTGGTGCAGGCCATCCAGCATTCAGGCGAGGACATCTGGCAGCGCCTGGGGCACGAGCCTTCGGGCCAGCCGTTCAACTCGCTGGTGCAGCTGGAGTTCGAGCGCGGCGTACCGCGCAACCCCTTCATCAACGCCGGCGCCCTGGTGATCTGCGATATCAACCAGTCGCGCTTCGCCGCACCGTCGTTGTCCATGCGTGATTTCGTCCGGCGGCTGTCCGGCAACGCCCATGTGGTGTCGGATGAAGTGGTGGCGCGTTCGGAATACCAGCACCGCGCACGCAATGCCGCCATGGCTTATCTGATGCAATCCTTCGGCAACTTCCACAACGACGTGGAGGCGGTGCTGCACAGCTACTTCCACCACTGCGCCATCCGCATGAGCTGCGCCGACCTGGCCCTGGCCTTCAGCTTCCTCGCCAACAACGGCGTCAGCCCTCACAGCGGCGAACTGGTCCTCACGCCGCGTCAGGCCAAGCAGGTGAACGCCATCATGGCCACCAGTGGCCTCTACGACGAAGCCGGCAACTTCGCCTACCGCGTTGGCCTGCCGGGCAAGAGCGGGGTAGGGGGTGGCATCGTCGCGGTGGTGCCGGGGCGCTTCACCGTCTGCGTCTGGTCGCCGGAACTCAACGAAGCCGGCAACTCCCTGGCCGGCATGGCGGCGCTGGAGAAGCTGTCGCAGCGGATTGGCTGGTCGATTTTTTAGCGGTTGGGTCGTTGTGGGGTGGCCTGTGGGGTAACACCTGTGGGAGCGAATTCATTCGCGAAAAATCCACGGGATGGTTCTGCGTGACCTTGGACAACGGGCAGCTTCGCTGCCCTTCGCGAATGAATTCGCTCCTACAGAAAGAAGATTGAGCTCCGCAATTAATTCCCCTGCTCGTACCGTTCCAATGTCTCGCGGGCAATCTGCCGGCCCAGCTGGATCAGCTCCGGCGCCTTGTAGAACTCGAAGAAGCGGCACACGCGCTTGGGCACGTTGATCAGGATGTCCGGCGGGTAGCCGGCAATCTTGTACTGGGCGAGCGACGTCTGCATCACCTCGAAACTCTGGTTCACCAGGTCCAGCAAGGACGCGGGGCCGATGTTGGCCACGACATGCGAGCCACTGGCGGACCTGGGCGCGCCGTCGGTTTCCGGGGCGGCGGCTGGCTGCTGCATCTGCGGCGCCACGTCCTCCAGCCAGGGGTTGCCGCCGGGCAGGCTCTCCGGGTCGAGGATGTCGTGGGCCTCCGGGCCGCGCTTGAGGAAGGGCAGGCGTGAGCCGAGGGAGGCCATCAGTGCGTCAATGCGGCCCTTGATCGCCGGGGGCCGCTCGATCACCGGAAGCTGGTACTCGCGCTGGGTGGTGGCGTTGAGGTTGACGGCGATGATCAGGTCACAGTGGCTGGAGACCACCGGAACGATCGGCAGCGGGTTGAGCAGGCCGCCATCCACCAGCATGCGGCTGCCCTGGACCACCGGGGTGAACAGGCTGGGAATGGCAGCGGATGCCCGCATGGCCTGATGCAGGCAGCCCTCCTGGAACCAGATTTCCTGTTGGTTGGTAAGGTCGGTGGCCACTGCCGTATAGGGGATGGAGAGGTCTTCGATATTGATCTCGCCGACGATCTCGCGAATGCGTCCGAACACCTTCTCGCCGCGAAGGGCGCCCAGGCGGAAGCTCACATCGAGCAGGCGCAATACGTCGAGGTAGTCGAGGCTTTCGGTCCAGTCGCGATAGGTGTGCAGCTTGCCGGCGGCGTAGATGCCGCCCACCACAGCCCCCATGGAGCAGCCGGCGATGCAGGCGATTTCATAGCCGCGCGCCTCGATTTCCTCGATGACGCCGATGTGCGCGTAGCCCCGTGCGCCCCCCGATCCCAACACCAGTGCCACGCGTTTTCTCATGCGCAAATCCCCTGTCTATGGCGTTGACGATACGCCCGCGTCAGTGCTGCCGCCAAGGTGCACCGTACCCCGGCGAGGGCCGGCCGTCGGTGCGTGTCGACCAGTAGACGGAGTTGAATCTTCCCGGTACCGAACCGTCTGCCGAGGAACTAGACTCTGTCGATCTTCAACAAAGGAGTTATATCGATGAAAGCCTGGATCAGCCTGCCTCTGATCGCCCTTGTGTTAGCGGGATGCGCCGGCAAGACGGCCTATCGCGACAGTTGCGCGGACCAGCTCGACGCCGCCTGGAAGGAACTGGACCTGGCCAAGGCCGAAGGCTTCTCCGGAACCGTGAGCTACTCCAAGGCGCTGAGCCTGCTGACCGCAGCCAAGACCCAGCAGCAGTTCGAGGCCTTCGAGGGCTGCTCCAACAAGGCCGAGAAGGCGCGTTTCTACATACGCGAGTCGCGCGCCGGCCGCTGACCGCTCTCGCCCGCTGAGATTCAGGCTCCGCGGGTGGACGCCCTGTACTGACGGGGCGTAATCCCTTTCCAGCGCTTGAAGGCGTGGATGAAGTTCGACACTTCGCCATAGCCCAGGCGCTCGGCAATTTCCTCCAGGCGCAGCGCCGTGGAGCTCAGCAGTTCTTCGGCCAGCGCGCCCAGCACTTCCTCCTGCAATTGCCGGAAGCTGGTCCCTTCCGCTGCCAGCTTGCGCCGCAAGGTGCGTGAAGTCATGTGCAGCGTCTGCGCCAGGCGCTCCATATCCGGCAGTTGCCCCGGCCGGGCCAGCAGCAGGTCGCGGGCACGTCCGGCGAGGCCCGCGCGCTCCCGGCGGCGGGCCAGGATGATCCTGCACTGTTCCTCGCAATGCCCGGCCACCTGCGGGTTGGCGCCGGGCAGGGGAAGGTCGAGCAGTGAACGGGAGAACACG
This sequence comes from Pseudomonas sp. BN515, assembly GCF_029873155.1. NCBI lineage: Bacteria > Pseudomonadati > Pseudomonadota > Gammaproteobacteria > Pseudomonadales > Pseudomonadaceae > Pseudomonas > Pseudomonas sp. BN515. The sequence goes on from NZ_SSOH01000071.1 coordinate 178,900, forward strand.
ATGCAGTTGTCGTCCGCGCCGAAGAGGGGCGTCACCCCCAACAGTTCGCGCCAGGGAGCGATGTCGTCGGGTGGAGGAATGCGGAAGCGGGCGCGGAGTACGGGCATCTCGGTATTGACCAGGTCGCGGTGCACGCTGAGAGCTCCGGAAACATCGCGTTCCAGCAGGAAGCTGCGCAGGTCTTCGGGCGGCGATTGCTCTTCCAGGGTCAGCCATGCCTCATCGTCCCGTTCCTCCAGATGCATGCTGTGGAATGCGTAGGTCAAGTCCAGGTAGCGCAGGCCCAGTTGCGCTGCACTGCGGTAGGTGGCGCTGCTCAGCAGGGCAAAGCCCCAGATGCCGTAGGTGTTGAGGCGATAGCGCCGTCCGGCCTCAAGGCCCATTCCGGGGCGCTGGCCGAGAAGGCGGGCCAGATTGCGCAACAGTTCCAGCTCCTGGCTGGCCTCCACCTCGGCGCCTGGGTCGCCCAGCAGGCGCCAGTCCAGCCCGGTGCCGGCCAGGCATTGTTCCAGGGTGAGGCCCTGGTCGAGGCCGAACTGGGTCATCAATTGCACGCTGATGGCGCTGCGCCGGGGCGATCGGGGGAGGGGCATCGGTGGTCTCTGTGGGGTTGTCCGAAACTCACAATTTGCTGTCCGACTATGCCATAACGCGTGGCCATTGGCCGAACTAGGATTTTCCCCACTGCGCAGGCCGTCGTGCCCGCGCGGGACCATCCATGGGAGATAACAATGACCAACAGTTCCCAGCCAGGCGCGTCCGTGCACGTGCTGATCATCGGCGCTGGTTTCGGCGGCCTGGGCCTGGCAATCCAACTGCAGAAGGCCGGCATCCATGACTTCCTCATCCTGGAGAAGGGCAGCGATGTCGGCGGCACCTGGCGCGACAACAGTTACCCCGGTGCAGCCTGCGACGTGCCCTCGCACCTCTATTCCTTTTCCTTCGAGCCCAAGGCCGACTGGTCGCGCAAGTTCGCCCCGCAGGCGGAGATCTTCGCCTACCAGCGCCACTGCGCCGACAAGTACGGCCTGCGCCGGCACATCCGTTTCAGTTGCGAGGTGGAAGGCGCCGAATTCGATGAGCCCAGCGGCACCTGGCAGGTTAGGACCCGCAGCGGCGAGCGTTTTCGAACCAGGGCGCTGGTCAGTGCCTGCGGGCAATTGAATCGCCCGGTCTGGCCACGTATCCCGGGGCTGGAGGGCTTCAAGGGTGCGCTGTTCCATTCGGCAGGCTGGAACCATGACTACCCGCTGGACGGCAAGCGGGTGGCGGTGATCGGCACCGGGGCCAGCGCCATCCAGTTCGTCCCGCAAATCGCCCCGAAAGTCGCCAAGCTGAGCCTGTTCCAGCGCTCGGCGGCTTATGTGATTCCCAAGCCGGACCGTGCCTACCGCTCCTGGGAGCGCGCGCTGATGCGGCGCCTGCCTTGGCTGCAGAAGGTGGACCGGGTGCTCAAGTACATCCAGCACGAGTCGCGGGTGCTGGCGTTCACGGTGATCCCGCCGCTGATGAAGCTGATGCAGTTCCGCTTCCGCCAGCATCTGGCACGGGGCATCGCCGACCCGGCGCTGCGCCAGCGCCTGGTGCCGGACTACCCGCTGGGCTGCAAGCGCATCCTGATCTCCAACGACTTCTACCCGGCGCTGGCGCGACCCAATGTGGAGGTGATCGATGACGGCATCGGCGAAGTCACCGAAAACGCCGTGGTGACCCGCGACGGGCAGCGCCACGAGGTGGACGCCATCATCCTCGGCACCGGCTTCGCCGCCACGGATTTCCTGGCCCCCATGAGCATTCGCGGGCGGGGCGGGCGCGACCTGAACCAGGCCTGGCAAGCGGGCGCCGAGGCCTATCTCGGGGTCAGCGTCAGCGGCTTCCCGAACCTGTTCATCCTCTACGGCCCCAATACCAACCTCGGGCACAACTCGATCATCTACATGCTGGAAAGCCAGTTCCGCTACGTGCTCGACGGAATCCGGGCGCTGCAGGGTCTACGCTACCTCGACCTCAAGCCCGAGGTGCAGCAGCGCTTCAACCAGCGGCTACAACGGGATGTGCGCCACACCGTCTGGGAGCAGGGCTGCAACAGTTGGTACAAGACCGCTGACGGCCGCAACACCAACAACTGGCCGGGATTCACCTTCAGCTACCGTCAACAGACCCGTCGCCTGGAGCTGGACCTCTATGAATGCACCCGTTGAATTCACCGCCCCCGAGCCCGGCCAGCCGCTGTTGCGCGCGACCTTGCGCGGAGCCCTGCGCTTGCTGTTTCGTGGCCTGATGCGGCCACCGCTGCCTGTGTCGCTGCAGCGGCTGGTATTGCGCCTGCTCACCGCTAGCACCCTGGCGCCCCGGGACGTGATGCGGGAAGCCGGCCAACTGGGCGGTCGCCCCTGTGAATGGCATCGGCCCCGGGGTGGCAGCCATGTGGTGCTGCTCTACCTCCACGGTGGCGCCTTCATCACCGGCTCGCCGGCCACCCACCGCGCCATCACGGCCAGCCTGGCCAGGCGCGCGGGAGTCGCCGTGTGTGCGCTGGACTATCGCCTGGCACCGGAACATCGCTTTCCTGCTGCCCGCGAGGACGCCGTGGCCGCCTACCGCGAGCTGTTGGAGGCCGGCTATCCGGCGTCGCGCATCGTCATCGGAGGCGATTCGGCCGGCGGCAACCTGACCCTGCTCTCCGCGCTGGAGATCCGCCACCAGGGCCTGCCGCAACCGGCCGGGCTGGTCTGCTTCTCGCCGGTGACCGACCTCAGCGGCACCGCGCAGCACAACCCCCCGGCAGGCGATCCGCTGATCCATCCGGCCTGGGTGGAGCAGGCCATGGACCTCTATTGCCCGCCGGATCTGGATCGACGTGATCCGGCGCTGTCGCCGCTGTTCGCCGATCTGTCCGGACTCTCGCCCATGCTGGTGCAAGTGGCCGAGGACGAAGTCCTCCGCGATGACAGCCTGCGCCTAGCCGAGCGGGTGCGGGCGGCTGGTGGTTGGGTGCGACTGGAGCGCTATCCGGGGCTCTGGCACGTGTTCCAGGCGCATACCGGCGTGCTGCGCCGGGCCGACGAGGCATTGGCCAGCGCTGCGGATTTCATCTGCCGGCACGTGGAAACGGAGGCGTGACATGCACAACATCCTGATCACGGGCGCCGCCTCCGGTATCGGCGCCGCGACGGCTCGCCTGTTCCATGACCGCGGCTGGCTGGTGGGGCTGGTGGACCGGGACACCGAGGCCCTGGCCACCCAGGCTGCCGCCCTGGGGGGCGTTTGGCACCAGGCGCTGGATGTGACTGACTTCGTCGCCGTCGAGGTCGCCCTGGCGGACTTCTGCGGTCGTCACGACGGCCAATTGCGCCTGCTGTTCAACTGCGCGGGCGTGTTGCGCTTCGGCCAGTTCGAAGAGATCGACATGGCCGAGCATGCGCGCATCCTCACCATCAACGTATTGGGGCTGGTGCAGGTGACCCACGCGGCCTTTCCCTACCTCAAGGCCACCCGTGGCGCCCAGGTGATCAACATGGGCTCCGCTTCGGGGGTTTACGGCACGCCGCACATGGCCAGCTACTCGGCCTCGAAGTTCGCGGTACGTGGCTTCACCGAAGCGCTGGAACTGGAATGGCGCCACCATGGCATCCGCGTTGGCGACCTGATGCCACCCTTCGTGCGCACGCCCATGGTCAGCAGCCAGCACTTCGAACCGCCCGTGCTGCGTCGTCTGGGGGTGAAGCTCAATGCCGAGGACATCGCCGAAGCCGCCTGGCAACAGGCCCACGGCGCCGCAGTGCACCGGCCGGTGAGCTGGCTGTTCCGGTTGATGTACGGCGCGGGACAGGTTTCGCCGGCCTGGGTGAATCGGGGGATCATGAAACTCCTGAGCGGTGCATGAGCCTGTAGGAGCGAGCTTGCTCGCGAAGTGCCCCGGCGCCACATTTCGCGAGCAGAGCTCGCTCCTACAACCGTCATTCCTGGGGCGCTTGGCTGGGAGGAAGGTCAATTTAATGACGAAAGATGCGTGAGCGCCGCCTGTCGCCACTTTTGTGACAATTTGTCCAGCTTTCCGGCAGACCGGGCGTGGTGGCGCTACCCTGCAAAATGAAAGCTGAAAGATCACTCGACGAGTGAATCAGTGACCGGGTCCGCGCGGGGCCCGGTCAAAGCCTGACGCTGTGTCTGCAGCGTCGGCCGGGGGCGGCACCGCAAGGTGTCGCGAAGCCGAGTTCACCGGCTTCTCGGAAACAGCGGAAAAGCGGAACTCTCATCCATCGCTAAGAGGAGGTCGTTTCATGAGCACAGCCTTCCACGATGATGTCAGCAGCAATCTGTTGCGCCGCATGAAAGAGGGCGGTTTCGATTTTGCCCGAGTTCATCCGATCGAGTTTTACGCCATCTTCCCCGACGAGGACCGGGCACGGCTGGCGGCGAAGAATTTTCGTGGTGAGTCCTTGAACGCCCAGGTGTCGGTTCGCGCCGATGGGGCCTGGCATCTTCAGGTGAGCAAGGTGATGTACGCCACCCACGCGGGAATTGGTGATTTCGAGCACGACTTGGAGGCCCTGGTGGTCCCGCTTGGTGGTGTGCTCGATGGCTGGGGCGTTACCCAGGAAGTCGGCGTCAAGCAACCCTGAGACCATCCCGGTTCGCGGCGGCCAGCCTGCTGCGAACCGGGCATTCCGGACAATGATCCGGCTGGTTTTCCTTCCCCCCTCTGCCTCGTGTATTCCCAGCAAAAACATACACTTCCCTTACTCGACCTCGGCATGGCCTTTGCCTCAGACTCCGATCACGGAGGGGACCCCATGACCGACATCCTTATTCTTACCCACGCGGATTTCTGCCCACCCGGCCACCTGGCCGACGTCCTGGATCGTGAGCAGCGCGACTTCACCGTATTGCGCACGGACCTGGGCGAACTGGATGGCTATGACCTCGATCGGCCGAAGGCCGTGGCCATCATGGGCGGGCCCATGAGCGTCAATGACCCGCTGCCCTGGATCAGGGCCGAAATCGACGCCTTGCGTCACTTCATCGCGCGCGACGTACCCATGATCGGACACTGCCTGGGCGGCCAGTTGCTGGCCCGCGCCCTGGACGCGTCGGTGCATCGCATGCCCTACACCGAGATTGGCTGGCAGCCGCTGGAAAAGCGTGCCCTGGCCACCGACAACCCCTGGATGGCGCACCTGCCGCAGGAGTTCTCGATCTACCAGTGGCACAGCGATACCTTCGACCTGCCCGAAGGTGCCCAGTGGCTGATGGACAGCCCCTGGTGCCCCAACCAGGGCTTCTCCTGGGGTGACAAGGTCCTGGCCCTGCAGGGCCATCCAGAGATGACCGAGGGCCTGGTGCAAGGCTGGCTGACCGATTGGGCGCACCTGCTGGACGAAACCCAGCCCAGCCAGCAGGCCAGGGCGCGCATGCTCGAAGACCTGCCCGTGAAGGTGAAGGCGTTGAACCAGGTGGCGGAAGGGTTCTATCGGCGTTGGTTGAATCTGGCGTTTGGCTAGAGCAGGTGTTTCTTCAGGGCGACAATTACTTGTAGGGGCGAATTCATTCGCCAAGGGCAGCGCAGCTGCCCCATGGGACTCCCAAGGGCAGACCTGCGGCCTGCTTGGCGAATGAATTCGCCCCTACAGGTTTCGTCGCTTTATTCGCGGCTCAGTGCCGGATCATCACATGCCGCACCACGGTGTAATCCTCCAGCCCGTACATGGACAGGTCCTTGCCATAGCCGGACTGCTTGAAGCCGCCGTGGGGCATTTCGTTGGTGAGCATGAAGTGGGTGTTGATCCAGGTGCAGCCGTACTGCAGGCGCGAGGCCACGGCGGCGGCGCGGCCCACGTCGCGGGTCCAGATCGATGACGCCAGGCCGTAATCGGAATCGTTGGCCCAGCGCACCGCCTCGTCCACGTCGCTGAAGGGCGTGACCGTCACTACCGGTCCGAACACTTCCCTGCGCACGATCTCGTCGTCCTGCTTCGCATGGGCCACCACCGTGGGCTCGTAGAAGAAGCCGCTACCGGCCACAGGCTTGCCGCCCGTGGCGATCTGGATGTGGGGCAGGGTGCTGGCACGTTCGACGAAGCCCGCTACGCGTTCGCGCTGGCTCTGGGTGATCAGCGGGCCGAGCTCGGTGGCCGGGTCGTTCTGCAGGCCGGTCTTGAGGCTGGACACCGCGCTGGCGAGGTCAGCCACGAAGTTGTCGTAGATCTTCTTGCCGGCATAGATACGGCAGGCCGCAGTGCAGTCCTGGCCCGCGTTGTAGAAACCGAAGGTGCGGATGCCCTCGACCACATCGGCCAGGTCGGCGTCATCGAAGATGATCACCGGCGCTTTGCCGCCCAGTTCCATATGGGTGCGTTTCACGCTCTCGGCGGCGCTCTTGATGATGGCCTTGCCAGTGCCCACCGAACCGGTCAGCGACACCATGCGCACCAGCGGGTGCGACACCAGTGGGCTGCCCACACTGGGGCCACGGCCGAGGACGATGTTCACCACGCCCGGTGGCAGGAGTTCGGCGATGAACTCCGATAGGCGCAGTGCGGTCAGCGGCGTTTGCTCCGAGGGCTTGAGTACCACGGTGTTGCCGGCTGCCAGTGCGGGGCCCAGCTTCCAGGCGGCCATCATCAGCGGGTAGTTCCAGGGCGCGATGGAGGCGATCACCCCGATCGGGTCGCGGCGGATCATCGAGGTGAAGCCCGGCAGGTATTCGCCCGCCGCCGAGCCTGTCAGGCAGCGGCTGGCACCCGCGAAGAAGCGGAACACGTCGGCCACGGCGGGAATCTCGTCGTTCAGTGCGGCGGCATAGGGTTTGCCGCAGTTGTCCGACTCCAGTTTTGCCAGCTCTTCGGCATGGCCTTCGATCTTGTCCGCCAGTTTCAGCAGCAGGGTGGCACGATCGCGCGGCGAGGTTCGCGCCCAGCCCTCAAAGGCCGCGTCGGCTGCTCGGACGGCGGCGTCGACCTGGGCTTCGCTGGCTTCGGGAATCTTCACCAGCACGGCGCCAGTGGCGGGGTTGAGGACGTCCAGGGCCTCGCCTTCGCCGGCGGAGAACTGGCCGTTGATCAGGAGTTTGGTTTGCATGGTGGAGTCCTCGTAGTCGTTCCCTCTCCCTTAGGGGAGAGGGCTAGGGAGAGGGTTGCGGAGTCGCCTGCAGCCGCATGGTCTGGATCAGCCCCGTCACCCTCACCCCCGGCCCCTCTCCCGCAAGCGGGAGAGGGGAGCAAAGCGAGGGAGAAGGTGCAGGCCTGGAACTCTCACTTCCCGCCCCCAGCCACCGTCTCGGTCCCGCGCGTCAGGTAGTAGGCGCCGAGGATGGGCAGCATGGTGGCGAGCATCACCAGCAGCGCCACCACGTTGGTCACCGGAACGTCGCGCGGGCGGCTGAGCTGGCTGAGCAGCCAGAGGGGCAGGGTCTGCTCGTGGCCGGCGGTGAAGGTGGTGACGATGATTTCGTCGAAGGACAGCGCGAAGGCCAGCATGCCGCCGGCCAGCAGGGCGGTGGCGATGTTCGGCAGGATGATGTAGCGGAAGGTCTGCCAGCCGTCGGCACCCAGGTCCATCGACGCCTCGATCAGGCTGTGGGAGGTGCGGCGGAAACGCGCGATCACATTGTTGTAGACGATCACCACGCAGAAGGTGGCGTGGCCGACGACGATGGTGAAGATGCCCGGCTCGATGCCGAGGGTCTTGAACGCCGAGAGCAGGGCGATGCCGGTGATGATGCCGGGCAGGGCGATGGGCAGGATCAGCATCAGGGTGATGCTCTCCTTGCCGAAGAAGTCGCGACGATAGAGCGCGGCGGCGGCCAAAGTGCCGAGCACCATGGCAAGGGTGGTGGCCAGGCACGCGACCTTCAGGGACAGGACAATGGCCTGCAACACGTCCTCGCGGCCACCCACCACGGAAAACCATTCCAGGGTGAAGCCCTGCAACGGGAAGCTGTAGGACGACTCCTCGGTGTTGAAGGCGTAGAGCAGGATCACCAGGATCGGGAAATGCAGGAAAACCAGCCCGCCCCAGGCTGCCAGGCGCAGGCCCCAGGATGCTTTCTCAGAGTGCATCGAAGGCCCCCAGCCGCTTGGCGATGGACAGGTAGATGGCGATCAGCACGATCGGCACCAGGGTGAAGGCCGCCGCCAGCGGGATGTTGCCTACCGAGCCCTGTTGCACGTAGACCATGGTGCCGATGAACAGGCCGCTTGGGCCCACCAGCTGCGGAATGATGAAGTCGCCCAGGGTCAGGCTGAAGGTGAAGATCGAGCCGGCCACGACGCCGGGGAAGGCCAGCGGCAGGATCACCTGAACGAAGGTCTGCCGGGGTCTGGCGCCGAGGTCGGCCGAAGCTTGCAGCAGCGACGGCGGCAGGCGTTCCAGGGACGCCTGGATCGGCAGGATCATGAACGGCAGCCAGATGTAGGTGAACACTAAAAAGCGCCCGAGGTGCGAGGTGGACAGGGTATTGCCGCCCAGGCCAGGCACGGTGAGCAGGCTGCCCAGCAGACCTTCCAGGTGAAGCTGCTGGATCAGCCAGTAGAAGATGCCGCCCTTGGCCAGGATCACCGTCCAGGCATACGCCTTGACGATGTAGCTGGCCCACATCGGCAGCATCACGGCGATATAGAAGAAGGCTTTCTCTTTCGGCGAGGCGAAGCGTGCCATGTAGTAGGCGATGGGGAAGGCCAGGACTGCGCTGGCCAGGCTCACGGCGATGGCCATGGTCAGGGTGCGCAGGATGATGTCGTAGTTGGCCGGGTTGAACAGGGCGCCGTAGTTGGCCAGGGTCAGGTCCGTCGACACCGCCATGGTGAAGTCGTCGAAGGTGTAGAAGCTCTGCCAGAGCAGGGCGAACAGCGAGCCGATGTAGATCACCCCGAACCAGATCAGCGGCGGGGTCAGGAGCAGCAGCAGGTAGAGCGTCGAGCGCCGGTAGAGCAGGTTGGAAATCCCCCGCAGCGGACCGCTCTGATGGCTGGCGATGACAGCGCTCATGGCCTACTCGCTGAGCGCGACCATCGCGCTGCGGGCCCAGCAGGCCTGCACCTGCTGGCCAGGTTGTGGGCGGGCGACGTCCGATTCCTCGCCATTGGGCAGGCTCACTGCCAGGCGTCCGCCACCTTCCAGATTGAGCTCGTAGCGGCTGCTGGCGCCGAGGTACTGCACGTCATGCACGGTGCCGCTGACTTGCAGCTCGCCGTTGCTGGCGCTGCCGAAGCGCACATGCTCCGGGCGCAGGGAGAAGGCCCCGGCCGTGCCGGTGAGGCGCTGGGCGAGGTCGCCGTGGAGCACGTTGGCGGTGCCGACGAATTCGGCAACGAAGCGGGTGGTCGGTTTGCGATAGAGGTTCTGCGGACTGTCCACCTGCTCGATACGGCCCTTGTTGAACACCGCCACGCGGTCGGACATGGACAGTGCCTCGCCCTGGTCGTGGGTGACGAAGATGAAGGTGATGCCGAGCTGGCGCTGCAGCTTCTTCAGCTCCACCTGCATCTGCTCGCGCAGCTTGAGGTCCAGCGCGCCTAGGGGTTCGTCCAGCAGCAGCACGCGCGGACGGTTGATCAGCGCACGGGCCAGGGCGACACGCTGGCGCTGGCCGCCGGACAGCTGCGCCGGTTTGCGGTCGCCATAGCCGGGCAGGGCAACCATGCCGAGGGCTTCCTCGGCGCGGGCCAGGCGCTCGGCCTTCGCCACGCCCTTCACCTTGAGCCCGTAGGCGACGTTGTCGCGCACGTTCATATGCGGGAACAGGGCGTAGTCCTGGAACACGGTGTTCACGTCGCGCTCGTAGGGCGGCAGGCCAGCGGCCTCTTCGCCGTGGATGCGGATGGAGCCTGAGGTGGGCTGCTCGAAACCGGCGATCAGGCGCAGGCAGGTGGTCTTGCCCGAACCCGAAGGGCCGAGCATGGAGAAGAACTCGCCGTCGCGGATCTCGATGGACACCCGGTCGACTGCCTTCACATCACCGTAGTGGCGGCAGACATCGGTGAACTGGACGGCTGTGGTCATGGGCATGACTCCAGAGGGCTTTGCTCCCTCTCCCTCCGGGAGAGGGCTGGGGTGAGGGGTATATCAGCCGCTCGGTGTTTCCAGGTGAGATGAACAAACTTCCTCTCCCTTCAGGGAGAGGGCTGGGGAGAGGGAAACGCCGCGCGGCGCCGAGCTACCCTCATCCGAACGCGGCCCGCCCCGGCCCCTCTCCCGCAAGCGGGAGAGGGGAGCTATCAGCGACCGCCCATGATCGCGATGTAGTCCTGCGTCCACCGGCTGTACGGAACAAACTTCCCGCCCTGGGCTTCCGGGGTTTTCCAGAAGGCGATCTGGTCGAATTGGTCGTAACCATTGGTGGCGCAACCGCTGGCGCCGAGGAGTTCGCTGCTCGTGCAGCCCTTGGCGACCACGGGCAGGGAGCCGAACCAGGCGGCGAGGTCACCCTGGACCTTGGGCTGCAGGGACCAGTCCATCCACTTGTAGGCGCAGTTCGGGTGCTTGGCGTCGACGTGCAGCATGGTGGTGTCGGCCCAGCCAGTGACCCCTTCTTTCGGGAACACGGTTTCAACCGGCTGCTTCTCGGCTTTCAGGGTGTTGGCCATGTAGCCCCAGGTGCTGGAGGCGGCCACGCCTTCGTTCTTGAAGTCGCTCATCTGTACCGTCGCGTCGTGCCAGTAGCGGTGCACCAGGCTGTGCTGTTTGCGCAGCAGGTCGAGCGCGGCGGTGTATTGCTCTTCGGTCAACTGGTACGGGTCCTTGATGCCCAGCTCCGGCCTGGCGCTCCTCAGGTAGAGGGCGGCGTCGGCGATATAGATGGGGCCGTCGTAGGCCTGCACGCGACCCTTGTTCGGCTTGCCGTCGGCCAGTTCCTGAGGCTCGAAGACCACTGCCCAGCTGTCCGGCGCCTTCTTGAACAGGTTGGTGTTGTACATCAGCAGGTTCGGCCCCCACTGGTAGGGGGTGCCGTAATGCACGCCGTTGACCGTGTGCCAGGGGGCGTCCTGGAGACGTTCGTCGAGGGTTTTCCAATTGGGGATCAGCGCGGTGTTGATCGGCTGCACGCGCTTGCCGAACACCAGGCGCAGGGAAGCATCGCCGGAGGCGGTGACCAGGTCGTAGCCGCCCTTGGCCATCAGACTGACCATCTCGTCGGAGGTGGCGGCGGTCTTCACGTTGACCTTGCAGCCGCTGTCTTTCTCGAACTGGGTGACCCAGTCGTAGTTCTTGTCCGACTCGCCGCGCTCGATGTAGCCGGGCCAGGCAATGATGTCGAGCTGGCCTTCGCCCTGGCCGACCTGCTTCAACGGTTCGGCGGCCTGGGCTGAAGCGGTGAGGCAGGCGCAACTGATGGCGAATGAAAGGAATAGGGGATTGAGCGAAGGCATTATCGACTCCTGTTGTACATGACGTGCGGAGCCTGTTCGGCGGAACTGCATGCCGTTGGCGGTGCGCTGAAAGCGAGCCGAAAAACACGGCCGCTGCTCGCATTGAGCAGCGTAGTTCGGGGCTTTGGGGCTGACAAGGAAGGGGCTGGGGGAGGTGGTTGCTCGGTGATTCGGGACGGTTTGCTGTAGGGGCGAATTCATTCGCCAAGCAGGCCGAAGGGCTGCCAATGGAAACTTCAGGGGGCCGCTGCGCGACCCTTGGCGAATGAATTCGCCCCTACAGGATTTGGTGAAGGCCAGACCGCTCAGTAATGCAGCGTCGCCTCCCCCTTGTGCCAGTTGCAGGGACACAACTCCTCCGTCAGCAGGGCATCGAGCAGGCGCAGGGTTTCCTGCGGGTTGCGGCCCACCAGCAGGTCGTTCACCGAGACATGCCGGATGACGTTGTCCGGATCGATGATGAAGGTCGCGCGCAGGGCAACGCCTTCGCGCCGATCGATGATGCCGAGGGCACCGGCCAGTTCGTGCTTGATGTCTGCCAGCCAGGGGAAGCTCAGCCCCTTCAGGTCCTTGTGGTCGCGTCGCCACGCGAGGTGGACGAACTCGCTATCGGTGGAGGCGCCGATCAGCAGGGTGTCGCGGTCGTTGAATTGCTCCAGCAGGTCACCGAATGCCTTGATCTCGGTGGGGCAAACGAAGGTGAAATCCTTGGGCCAGAAGAACAGCACTTTCCACTTGCCGAGAAAGCTGTCCTGGTTGACCCGCTTGAACGCGTGCTCAGGGCTGGCCGCGTGTTCCGAGTCGTGGTCCACCGCCAGCATGTCGAATGCCGGCAGCTTGTCTCCAATGGTGAGCATGGCAGGGGTGCTCCGGGGCAGGGGGAGGCATCGGATAGGGCAAGTATGGAAGGCTCCCGTGACCTTGGAAAATGTGTCCGGGCTATGCCGTCCATAGCGGGACGCTCATGACCGTAGGTCGGCGCGATTGCGGCCGTTTCAAAATCGCAACATATGCATAGAACAATCGGAACCTAGGGGCTTTGCGTGCCCGGACTAGACTGTCTGATCCAGGGAAGCTGGTGCCCCCGGCGTGACCAGGTTGAACACCCCACCGCTGTAATCCGTCAAACCCGGTACCGCCGCCTAATAGGGCGAGCTGGTCAGTTCCGCTTAGCGGGCTGCACCAGTCTGGGGCGCGATGACTGTGCGTGTGCTGCAAGTTGTTGAAATACAAACGGTTGTTGCGATGGCACGGGGCTTGCGATGGCGTAGAAGCCCGTGGCGACAAGGAGTTAGGCATGTCCCGCACCTTTTATGACGAGATGTATGACGCGAGTGGCGAATGCCGTCCGCACTACCGGGAATTCGCACGCTGGCTGGCGGACACGCCCCAGGAGTCGCTTGCTCAGCGGCGTCGCGAGGCCGACCTGCTGTTCCATCGCGCCGGTATCACCTTCACCCTCTATGGCGACGAGCAGGGCACCGAGCGCCTGATCCCCTTCGACACCATTCCCCGCGCCATTCCCATGAGCGAGTGGCGGACGGTGGAGAAGGGCTGCATCCAGCGCGTCAAGGCGCTGAACATGTTCCTCGCCGACCTCTATCACAGCCAGCGGATCATCAAGGCCGGGATCATCCCCGCCGAGCAGGTGCTGGCCAACGAGGGCTACCAGATCGCCATGCAGGGCCTCGACCTGCACCGCGATATCTACGCCCACATCGCCGGGGTGGACCTGGTGCGCGATGGCGACGGCACCTACTACGTGCTGGAAGACAACCTGCGCACGCCCAGCGGCGTCAGCTACATGCTCGAAGACCGCAAGATGATGATGCGGCTGTTCCCCGAGCTCTTCGCCGCCCAGCGCGTCGCGCCCATCGATCACTACCCGAACCTGCTGCTGGACACGCTGAAAAGCTCCAGCCCGCTGGACAACCCCAGCGTGGTGGTCCTGACCCCTGGACGCTTCAACAGCGCCTATTTCGAGCACGCCTTCCTCGCCCGCGAGATGGGCGTGGAGCTGGTGGAAGGGGCCGACCTGTTTGTCCGTGACGACCGAGTGTTCATGCGTACCACCGCCGGCCCGCAACCCGTCGACGTGATCTATCGGAGGCTGGACGACGCCTTCCTCGACCCGCTGGCCTTCAACCCGGAATCCATGCTCGGCGTGCCCGGCCTGCTGGCCGCCTACCGCTCCGGCAACGTGGTGCTGGCCAACGCCATCGGCACCGGCGTGGCAGACGACAAGTCCATCTACCCCTATGTCGGCGACATGATCCGTTTCTATCTGGACGAGGAACCCATCCTGAAGAACGTGCCCACCTGGCAATGCCGCAAGCCTGAAGAACTCTCCCACGTGCTGGCCAACCTGCCGGAGCTCGTGGTCAAGGAAACCCAGGGCTCCGGCGGCTACGGCATGCTGGTGGGGCCGGCGGCCAGCGCCAAGGAGATCGAAACCTTCCGCGAGCGGCTCAAGGCTCGCCCCGAGGCCTACATCGCCCAGCCCACGTTGTGCCTGTCCACCTGCCCGACCTTCGTCGAGAAGGGCATCGCCCCGCGCCATATTGACCTGCGGCCCTTCGTGCTCTCCGGCCGGGAAACCCGCCTGGTGCCCGGCGGCCTGACCCGCGTGGCGCTGCGTGAAGGCTCCCTGGTGGTGAACTCGTCCCAGGGCGGCGGCACCAAGGACACCTGGATCGTGGAGGACTGAGCATGCTGAGCAGAACTGCCTCCGAGCTTTACTGGATGTCGCGTTACCTGGAGCGCGCGGAGAACCTGGCGCGCATGCTGGACGTCAGCTACTCGCTGTCTCTCATGCCCCAGGACGGCCGCGGCGATGGCCTGGACGAGTTGGCCATGTCGCTGCTCAGCACCGGCACCCTGGAGCTGTACCAGGAGCGTCACGGCGAGCTGAACGCGGCGCGCATGCTGCACTTCTTCGCGCTCGACGCCGACAACCAGGCGAGCATCTTCAGCTGCCTGCGCGCTGCGCGAATCAATGCCCATGCCGTTCGCGGTCGGATCACCGCCGACATCTGGGAGAACATCAACGCCACCTGGCTGGAGATGCTGAACATCTCCAGCGAAGGGCTAGGCCGTTACGGAATCAGCCGTTTCTGCGAGTGGGTGAAAGAGCGCTCGCACCTGTTCCGTGGCGCCACCTACGGCACCATCATGCGTGGCGAGGCCTACAGCTTCATCCGCCTGGGCACCTTCATCGAACGGGCGGACAACACCTTGCGCCTGCTGGACTCGCGCTACGAGATGTTTGGTGAAGAGTCCGAGGAGGTCAGCGACCTCTCCGCACGCGGGTACTACCAGTGGAGCGCCTTGCTTCGCGCCCTGTCTTCCTTCGAGGCCTACACCGAGGTCTACCGGGGTTCCCCGGATGCCCGCCAGATATCCGAACTCCTGCTGCTGCGCGCTGATGTACCGCGTTCGCTGCGGGCCTGCATGGAAGAGTTGAACCACATCCTTTCCCACCTGCCGGGCGATAACGGCCGCCCAGCCCAGCGTCTGGCCGCCGAGCTGGACGCGCGGCTGCGCTACACCGCCATCGACGAGATCCTCGACGAAGGCCTGCATACCTGGCTCACCGATTTCATCCTGCTGGTCCGGCAACTTGCCCGTGCCATCCATAGCTCGTACCTGGAGGCTGTATGAAACTGTCCATCCGCCACGACACCACCTACCGCTACGACGACCAGGTCCGCGCCAGCATCCAGTACCTGCGCCTGACGCCCCAGGAAAGCGAACGCCAGCATGTGCTCAGCTGGCAGCTCACGCTGCCGCATCCGGTGCGCGCGCAGGTCGACCCCTTCGGCAACATCCTTCATGTGCTGACCCTGGACGAACCCCATGACGCCATCGTCATCAGCGCCCGTGGCCAGGTGGAGATCGACGAGCGACGCGAGGCCGAGCACGACAAGCATTCGGCCCTGCCGTTCCTGCGTTTCACCCGCTTGACCACCGCGGACGAGGCCCTGCGCGAGTTCGCCGCCCTTCAATGCGGCAGCCGCCGGGATCGCAGCGGATTGATCGAACTGATGGAAGCCCTGCATGAGCAGATGCCCTTCAAGAGAGGCGTGACGCGCCTCGACAGCACGGCCGCGGAGGCCTTTGCCGGCCGCGCCGGTGTCTGCCAGGACCATACCCACGCTTTCCTCGCCTGCGCCCGCAGCCTGGGTGTGCCGGCGCGCTTCGTGTCGGGCTACCTCTACCAGGGCAATGACCAGAACCTGGCCAGCCACGCCTGGGCCGAGGCCTGGCTGGGCGATGCCTGGTACAGCTTCGACGTGACCAACAATCTGTCCCGTCCTGAGCGTCACCTGAAGCTGGCGGTGGGCCTGGATTACCTCGATGCCTGTCCGGTTCGCGGCATGCGCCGGGGCGGTGGTGGCGAGCAGATGCACGCGAAAGTGGATGCGCCGCCGCTGATGCTGGTGCAGACGCAGTAACGCGACTTTCCAGGCTTTCCCCAGCGCCGGCCGCCCCTTACTGCCAGCCCGCAAGGGCAGGTGGCCGGACTTACGACGGGGAGAGCCTCAACAAGGAGAACCGGCATGACCTATTGCGTCGCGATGCACCTGGCCGACGGCCTGGTGTTCGTATCGGACTCGCGCACCAATGCGGGCATCGACCACATCGCTACCTTCCGCAAGCTCTACTCTTTCGGCGTCACGGGGGAGCGGCTGATCGTACTGCAGAGCGCTGGCAACCTGGCGACCTCGCAGTCGGTGGTGAACCTGCTCAAGCAGCGCCTGAACGGCCCGAAGCCGAACCTGCACAATGTGCCGACCCTCTACGACGCCACCGCGCTGGTGGCCGAGACCATTCGTGAGGTGATCGCCCGCGACGGCGCACCGCTAGCCGGCAATACCGACCTGACCTGCTCCTTCCTGGTAGGCGGGCAGATCGCCGGCAATCCGCCGGATCTCTACAGCATCTACCCCCAGGGCAACTTCATTCAGGCCACCGTGGACACGCCCTTCCTGCAACTGGGGGAGAGCAAGTACGGCAAGCCGATCCTCGACCGCAACCTGGAGTTCGACACCAGCCTGGAAGAGGGCCTGCGCTGTGCCCTGGTGTCGTTCGATTCCACCATCCGAAGCAACCTGTCGGTGGGCATGCCACTGGACCTGCTGGTCTATCACCGCGACAGCCTGATCCTGCCGGCCGGCTACCGGGTGACGGAGGAGGACAAGTACTTCGCCGACATCCGCCGCCAATGGGCCGAAGGGCTGCAGGAACTGATCGGCGAACTGCCGCCTCCGCCGGTGGAATACAACGTGTGAGGGGCGGGGCCGATTCAGTGAGCCGGCCTGTTGGATGTGTGAGCAAATTCATTCGCGATTGAAATCGCTCCCACAGTTCGTCCGTGGCACGGCCACCTCCCTCTCCCTCTGGGAGAGGGTTGGGCTGAAGGCAGGTGGGCAATGCAGGGAGTTTGAGGGGAGACCTTCGGCCTCCTTGGCGATTGAAATCGCCCCCACAGTTGGTCCGTGGCACGGCCAGCCCCCTCTCCCACTTGTGGGAGAGGGTTGGGGTGAGGGCAGGTGGGCAATGCAGGGAGTTTGAGGGGGAGACCTTCGGCCTCCTTGGCGATTGAAATCGCCCCCACAGTTTGTTCGTGGCACGGCCA
>NZ_SSOH01000072.1:0-208480 GCF_029873155.1 Pseudomonas sp. BN515
CTGTTTTTCGAAATTCTCGTTTCTACTCAACCGCTTGCGCTTCCGATCCGATTCACTCTTCTCATCAGCGGGAGGCGCATTCTACAGCGCTCAAACTCGCTGTCAACACCTCCGATTCAGCTTCATTCGCCAGTGGCGAACTGTTCGAAGCGAACCCTTCCAGCACTTTCTCCAAACACTTAACTCATTGATCTACAAGGAGTTTTGCTTGGCGACTGCGCCGGAAGAGGTGCGCATTATAGGGATGCAGAATCTGCCGTCAACACTTAATTGAAAACTTTCTGCCATGCCGTTCGAACACCGTCCACGCCCTCCCTCCTCTCTCCTATATATAGAAGGGACTCGCCCAGGCTCCGTACGGCATGCCGGCGCCTCCCACGCCGAAGTCAGCCCCGCCGGGTGGGCCACTTCCAACAGACCGAACCAACGAACACGAGCGGCAGAAACAAAAGCGCCGCCCGAAGGCGGCGCATGTCGGGCGAAACCTGGCAGGGCTAGCGCTGCAGCCATGCTTCGGCTTCAGCGGTCTGCTGTGAACCGAATGCCTTGATCGTCAGCCCCGGAATCAGCGCTCCCTCGACCTCGCTTACCTTCCTCACCCATTCCTTGTCGGCCACGACCGCCATTCGATCGAAACGCCTCACCACCTTGAACAACTGCGGAATCTGAGAAACCTCAACCGCCATTGCCCCCAGCGTAGGCATCTTGAATTCACCGACTCGATACAGCATACGGCCATGAGCGATGCCCTCGGACTGCTGCGCCAACTGCTCTATCCCGGTTCGCATTTCACTGCTGTCCAGCTTGCCGGCAAAGTTGACGTCGATACGGTTTTCGCCAATTCGCATTACCTGGAACATAGGAACACCTCCATTAGGGAGTGTGTCTTTCACGATACGCCGCCTGCCGGAAACAACAAGGTGATCACAGGCGGCAAGAAGAATCCCCTCCCCGTCATACCACCTTGGGCCAGAGCACCGGGAACAGAGGGTGATTCAGCGGCGCTCCGTCAGCGAGCTGGTCGACCAGCCCAGGAAACTCTGGCGAGGTTTTCCAGGCTCGCGGTGCGTGGCGCATGTCATCGCCGAGGAAGCGCAGGGAGAACGCCCGCCGACGCCGTTGCCCGCCCACCCCACCAGAGGCGTGCAGGGTCAACATATGAAAGAACACCGCATCTCCCGGCTCCAGTTCCCAGCCCAGGATGTTCCACCTCCCCCGATCCGCCTCTATATCCGGCAAATCCGCCAGGCTGCCCTCCGGGAACCATTTGGCCTGGTTGTCCAGGAAGCTCCGTGGCATGAGCCAGGGCCCCAGATGCGAACCGGCGACAAACTCCAGCGTCGACTCCCGCGCCACCGGGTCCACCGGCATCCACATACTGCAGTTCTGCTTGCCGTCCACGTTGTAGTAGGGCTGGTCCTGGTGCCAGGGCGTTCGTTGACGGGTATTCGGCTCCTTCACCAATAAGTGATCGTGGTACAGACGCGCTCCGCCACCTCCCATCAACTGGGCCGCTACCGAGCCCACCCGGCTCTCGAAGATGAAGCGTCGATATTCCTCTATATCCCGCCAGTTACAGAAGTCCTCGAAGAACCAGCCCGGGTCGTCCGGGCTGCTGGCCACCTTGGCCCGCTCGCTGGGGGTCGCGAGGTTGCGCTCGATGCCCCGCTCCAGCAGTGCCACCTCTTCGGCCGTGAACAACTGTCGAACGCACACCGCGCCATCGCGCTGAAAATCCTCGATGAGCGCATGCGGGAGTTCGAATTCAAAGCTGTGCTGCGTCATGCAACCACTCCTCTCTTCCTGGAAGTAACCACGGTTCTGGAACATCGCGCCGCCAGGACTGCTCAAGGCAGTTCAGGCTCGGGCTGCGCGGCCTGGTTCGGCCTTACCCAGGCCCAGTAGGCCAGGGTGAGGAAAACGAGCCAGGCTGCGCCGATGTACAGCGCGGTGCGGGTGTTGGGGAACGCCGCCAGCACCACGAAGATAAACAGCATGAAGGCGATGGCCAGGTACTGCCCGTATGGCCAGAGCGGAACCGGAAAGCCAAGGGAGCCAACCTCCTCGCTGCTCATGCTGCGGCGCATGGAAATCTGCGAGAGCAGGATCATCAGCCACACCCACACCACCGAGAAGGTCACCAGCGAGGCGAACATCAGGAACAGCTCGTTCGGCAGCAGGTAATTGAGCAGCACCCCAAGCAGCAGCGTCAGCGCCATCACCAGCACGGTCATCCAGGGCACACCATGCTCAGACAGGCGAGCGAAGACACGCGGCGCCTGTCCATTCCCGGCCATGCCGAAGAGCATGCGACCGGTGCTGAAGATGTCGCTATTGATGGCGGAGATCGCCGCCGAGATCACTACCAGGTTGAGGATGCTGGCGGCCGACTCGATGCCCAGGCCGCTGAATATCTGCACGAAGGGGCTGCCCTGGCTGCCGATTCGCGGCCAGGGGTAGATGGCCATCAGCACCAGCAGCGTCAGCACGTAGAACAGCAGGATGCGCAGCGGCACCGAGTTGATGGCCTTGGGAATCATCCGCTGTGGGTCCTTCGCCTCGCCGGCGGTGAAGCCGATTACCTCGATGCCGCCGAAGGCGAACATCACGATGGTGAAGGAAGCGATCATCCCCTCCACTCCATTGGGGAAGAAGCCACCATGGGCCCAGAGGTTGCTGAGCGAGGCGTCGCCGCCACTAACGTCACCCAGCTGAATACCGAACAGCAGCACGCCCGCTCCGGCAACGATCATCGCCACGATCGCCAGCACCTTGAGCAACGACAACCAGAACTCCAGCTCGCCGAAGATCCGCACGCTGCAGAGGTTCAAGGCCGAAATGAACAACACGATACCCAGCACCCAGATCCAGCGCGGCGCATCGGGAAACCACAGGCCCATGTAGACGCCGAACGCCGTCACGTCGGCCAGGCACACCATCATCATCGAGAAGACGTAGGTCCAACCGGTGAGAAAGCCCAGATAGCGGCCCAGGTAACGACTCGCATAGTGACCGAAGGAACCGGCCACCGGCGTGCGCACTGCCATCTCCCCCAGGGCACGCATCACCAGGTAGATCGCCGCGCCCCCGATCAGGTACGCCAGCAGCACCGAAGGGCCCGCGCGCTGGATGGCCGCCGCCGAACCGTAGAAGAGCCCCGTGCCGATGGCGGACCCCAATGCCATGAAGCGGATATGTCGTGCGTTCAAGCCGCGGCGCATTGCAGAGCGTTCCATTGCATCCCTCTTTATTGTTTTTATCGATAGGCGCTCGGCTCAGAAGGCTTCGGATAATGGCCCCTGACCAAGTCGAGGCCACGCTAGCAACAGCCTTGCGGGCCGAACATATGCCACCGGCTCTCAGTGCTGTAGGAGAATTCGCAGTGGGTGAGGCGATATGCACCCAACGACCGGGATTCCGTAGCCGGATGAAATCCGGGAAAGCCCGCTATCGCATCCCGGATTGCATCCGAACTACATGGCTGCTTCAGGCCGGCGTAGTCGGTCTTCCCTTGCTCGATCAACAGGCACCTCGACCAGCGGCGTCGCCAAGGCGACGTCCGCCCCGCTCCCGCTGCATCGACAGTATCGTTCCGCGCCCTACTTCAAGTACCACCCCCACGGCTCATCACTGCAGTACTGGGTCAACTGCTTCACCTCCAGGTAATTCTCCGGCCCCCAACGCCCCAGTTCCCTGCCGATGCTGCACTGTTTCATGCCGCCCCAGGGCGCCTGGGTGAAGGTGGGTTGCGAGCAGTTGACCCAGACGATGCCAGCACGCAGCCCGTTGGCGACGCGGGCGGCGCGCTCCAGATCGATGGACATCACGGCAGCCGCGAGGCCATAGCGGCTGTCATTGGCCAGTGCCAGGGCCTCTTCTTCTGTCTTGAAGCGCTTTACGTAGAGCACTGGGCCGAATATCTCGTCGCGCCAGAGCGGGCTCCTGATGTCGGGCTCATCGAAGATGGTTGGCTCAACGAAGTAGCCGACTGGCAGATGGGCCGGGCGTACTCCACCGGTCAGCAGCTCTGCGGTCTGCTTGCCTTGGGCGATCACACCCATGACTTTCTGGTAGTGCCCGGCGCTGACCAGCGGGCCCAGTTGCACGCCCTCCTCCATCCCCGGGCCGATCCTGATGTCGCGGGCCGCTGCCACCAGGCGCTCCAGCAGACGCGGCGCGATGCCCTCATGCACCAGCAAGCGCGAGGTGGCGCTGCACACCTGCCCCTGGTTCCAGAAGATGCCGAACATGATCCACTCCACCGCGGCCTCGATATCCGCGTCGTCGAAGACGATGAAGGCCGACTTGCCGCCCAGCTCCGGGCTGATGTTCTTGATGTCGACGGCGGCGGCCATCATGATCCGCGACCCGGTCGGCACGCTGCCGGTGAAGGCCAGCTTGTCGACGCCCGGGTGCAGCGCCAAGGCCTGGCCGGCCTCGCTCCCGAAGCCCGGCACGATACTGAGCACTCCCCGTGGCAGGCCAGCCCGCTCCGCCGCCAAACCCAACTCAAGCGCACGCAGTGGCGTGAGCTCGGATGGCTTGAGTACGCAGGTCGCACCAGCCGCCAGCGCGGGCGCGACCTTCCACGCCGCCATCAGCAGCGGGTAGTTCCAGGGGATGATCTGCCCCGCTACCCCAACCGGCTCATGGCGGATGTGACAGCTGAAGCGCGCATCCCCCACCTCCAGCGTCTGGTCCTGGCGCTCGTCCAGTTCCCGCGCCAGTTCGGCGTAGTAGCGGAAGCAACCGATGGCATCGGCAACATCCCATTCGGCTTCGGGCAAAGGCTTGCCGTTGTCCCTGACCTCCAGCGTCGCCAATGCATTACGGTGCTCTTCCAGCTCATCGGCCAGCGCCTCCAGAAAGCCGGCTCTCTCGTTCTCGCTCGTCTTCCCCCAACCTTGCTCGAAGGCCCTGCCGCGTGCCATTACATGCACTATCTCTCATAAACACGCTGATTGAGAGGAATTGGCAACACAATACTTCTACAAGCCCCGTTGACTTGTACAATTTTCGCGTTAGTCTCCTGGAAAAGTTGTACAAAAATTAATTTTGTACAAGTATTCGGGGCGCCAGGATGCCTGACTTCTTGCAATGCTTCGCGCAGTCGTTCTCCACGTTGAATGCCAGCAGCCTGGGCGCTCTCGACGAGTTGTACGCCCCGGATGTGCAGTTCCGCGATCCGCTGCACAACCTGAATGGCCTTCCCGCGCTTCGACGCTACTTCGGGCAGATGTACAACAGCGTCGAGGACCTGCATTACGAATTCCACGGATTCGATGAAGTCGGGCCCGGTCGAGGCTACCTTCGCTGGACCCTGCGCTTTCGTCACCCACGTCTGGCCAGAGGTGAAATCATCCGGCTGGAAGGCTGCAGCTACCTGCTATGGAGGGAGCGGGTTTACCTGCACCACGACTACTTCGATGCCGGGGCTCTGCTCTACGAACACCTGCCATTGCTGGGCCGGCTGATCGCCTGGCTCAAACAGAGGCTTGCATGAGTCGCGTCTGGCTGACGGGCGGCAGCAGCGGCATCGGCGCGGCACTGGCGGAAATCTTGCTGGAGGAAGGCCACCGACTGGCCCTGAGTGCCCGCCAGATTGGGCCCCTGAAGGGGCTGGCGACGCGCTTTCCCAACCAGGTCCTGTTCGTCACTGGCGATATCAACGAGCGGCAGCAGGTGATGGAGATCGGCCGTCGCATCGAGGACGCCTGGGGCGGCCTCGACCTGGTGATCCTGAATGCCGGCACCTGCGAGTATCTTGAGCCCGGGCGCTTCGATGCAGACCTGCTCGAGCGCGTGGTTCGCACCAACCTGTTCGGAACCAGTCACTGCATTCAGGCGGCACTGCCTCTGCTTCGCCGCGGAAATCGCCCGCATCTCGCGGTCGTCTGCAGCGCGGTAACCTGGTTGGCGCTTCCGCGCGCTGGTGCCTATGGCGCCTCCAAGGCGGCGCTGCGCTATCTGGTCGAGTCCCTGCGCATCGATCTCGCTGCAGAAGGCGTCGACGTGACCCTGGTCAGCCCCGGCTTCGTCGACACTCCACTCACGCGCCGCAACGACTTTCCCATGCCCATGTGCTGGTCAGCGCAGCGTGCCGCCAGGCGCATCGCCGATCGCCTGCGCAGACGTCCCCTGGAGATCACCTTTCCCCTCCCCTTCATTCTTGCCATCCGCCTGCTCGGCGGCCTTCCGGCGCGCTGGCGCCTGGCCCTGGGGCGGCGTCTGGCACGTCCACCACGAATGGATTGAAACGTGCGTATCGCAATCATCGGCAGCGGCATATCCGGACTTACCTGCGCGTACCTGCTGGCGCGCCGCAATCACGTGACCGTGTTCGAGGCCAGCGACTGGGTCGGTGGCCACACCCATACGGTGGATGTCCAATACCAGGGCCGCAGCTACGCGGTGGACACCGGTTTCATCGTGTTCAACGACTGGACATACCCGAACTTCATCCGCCTGCTGGAGCAACTTGGCGTGGCCTCGCGGCCTACCGAAATGAGTTTCTCGGTACATGACCCGGCCGGCGGCATCGAGTACAACGGCCGCGATCTGGCCGGGCTCTTCGTGCAACGCAGCAACCTGCTATCACCGGGCTTCTGGAAGATGCTGCATGACATCCTGCGCTTCAATCGCGAGGCTCCTGGCAGCGTGCACGACGAGCGTGTCACTCCTCAGACCCCGCTTGGCGAGTACCTGCGAACACGCGGCTACGGACAGCGTTTCATCGAGCACTACATCATTCCCATGGGCTCGGCCATCTGGTCGATGTCGCGGGCGCAGATGCTGGAATTCCCGCTGCAGTTCTTTGTGCGCTTCTTCCATAACCACGGATTGCTTTCGATCAGCGATCGCCCTCAATGGCGGGTGATCGAGGGCGGTTCACGCAGCTACATCGAGCCGCTGTGCGCTGGTTTCCACACGAGCCTGCGAGTGGGTTGCCCGGTGCAGCGAGTCTGCCGGGACGCCGAGGGTGTGCGGTTGCTCAGCGCAACGGGATGGGAGCGCTTCGACAAGGTGGTGTTCGCCTGCCACAGCGATCAAGCCCTGTCGCTGCTGGAGACCCCAAGCCAGCTTGAGCGCAAGGTGCTGGGTGCCCTGACGTACGCCAGCAACGAGGTGCTGCTGCACACCGACGAGCGTCTGTTGCCTCGGCGGCGAAAAGCCTGGGCCAGCTGGAACTATCGACTTGGTGGCGCACCTGATTCGCCGGCGACGCTGACCTACAACATGAATATCCTGCAAGGCCTGGACGCGCCGGTGACGTACTGCGTGAGCCTCAACCAGGGCACTGCGGTCGACCCATCACGGGTGCTGGCTCGTTTCGAGTACGCGCACCCCCAGTACACCCGGGCCGCGATCGCCGCTCAAGCCTGGCAGCAAAGCCTGCAAGGTCAGCAGCACAGCTATTTCTGCGGCGCTTACTGGGGCAATGGCTTCCACGAAGATGGCGTGGTCAGCGCTCTGAAGGTCGCAGCTCATTTCGGTGAAGAGCTATGAACAGCGGCCTCTATGGCGGCTGGGTCAGCCATCGGCGCCTTGCGCCCTACCCGCACGGTTTCCGCTACCCGATAGGCATGCTCTACCTGGACCTTGCAGAGCAACAGCAGGTATTGAGCATCTCTCGCCTTCTGCGCCCACGGCGCCTGGCCCCTCTTTGCTGGCGCGAGAGCGACTACCTGCCGGCGTGGACCCGCACTGGCGTTCCACTGGCCGAGGCCGTGCGGGCATTGCTGCACGACGCATTGGGTGAGGCCCCCCGGGGCGCCATCCACCTGCTGACGCAACCGCGTAGCTGGGGCCTGTCGTTCAATCCGGTGAGCTTCTACTTCTGCCACGACGATATCGGCCGCCTGGCAGTGATCGTCTGCGAGGTACGCAATACGCCCTGGCGCGAACGCCACCACTACGTACTGCCAGTTAAACCCGGAGAGGCGCACGAGTTCAGGATTGCCAAGGCTTTCCACGTCTCGCCCTTCCTGCCGCTGGAGATGGATTACCGCATGCGCTTCCTGGCCACGGGGCCGCAGCTTCACGTGCACATGGAGAACTGGCGAGATGGGGAAAAACTGTTCGAGGCCCGCCTCAGCTTGCAGCGCCAGACACTCGACGCCGCCGGGCTACGCCGCCACGTCCTGGCCTTCCCCTGGATGTCCCTGCGCACCCTGACCTCTATCTACTGGCAGGCTCTGCGGCTGCTGCTAAAAGGCACCCCCTTGCACGATCACCAGGCCAGCGAGCACCACCTGAGCGTCGGCCAAACCGCTACCGAGGACTCAACGCATGTCCGATCCGATTCTGAGCGCTAGCAAAGCCGGCAACCTGGGTCCGCTCGCGGGTGGTCTGTTCAAGCAGGCCGTCCTGGCCCACCTGCGTCGCCTTCGACATGGCCACCTGCTTGTACAGCATCGCGGTGGGCAGTTGGACTTCGGCGATCCCGCCAGCTCGCTGAAAGCCCAGGTCGAGGTCCTGGATGAGGCGGTCTGGGGCCAGGTTGCCAGCAATGGTTCGATCGGTGCCGGCGAGGCTTACATCCTGGGCTACTGGCGCAGCCCCGACCTGGCAGCTGTGACCCGTTTGTTCGTCGCCAATCTCGACGTGCTCGACGCCATGGAAGGCGGTCTGGCGCGACTGGGCCGCCCGGTGCTGCGCCTGATGCACTGGCTCAATCGCAACAGCCGAAGGGGCTCGCGTCGTAACATCATGGCGCACTATGACCTGGGTAACTCACTGTTCGAACGCTTGCTCGACCCCAGCATGATGTACTCCGCCGCCATGTTCGATCACTCCGAACAGAGCCTGGAAGCAGCCCAGTTGAACAAGCTCGATCGCATTTGCCGAAAGCTCGACCTGCGCCCCGGCGACGACTTGCTGGAGATCGGGACCGGCTGGGGCAGCCTGGCGCTGTATGCGGCCACCCACCATGGCTGCCGGGTGACTACCACCACCTTATCGGAGGAGCAGTACGCGCACACGATGCAGCGCGTCGAGGCCCTGGGCCTGCAGCAGCGTGTCCGCGTGTTGCGCAAGGACTACCGGGATCTCGACGGCCGCTATGACAAGCTGGTCTCCATCGAGATGATCGAAGCGGTTGGCCATCGCTACCTGGCAGAGTACTTCCGTCGTTGTGCCGAGCTGCTCAAGGAAGACGGGCTAATGCTGCTGCAAGCCATCACCATCCGCGATCAGCGCTACGAACTGGCCCGCCGTTCGGTGGACTTCATCCAGCGCTACATTTTCCCTGGCGGCGCCCTGCCCTCGCTGACCAGGATGCTGCAGACGGCCAGCGCCGAGACACAGCTAAACCTGTTGCACATGGAAGACTTCGGCCCGCACTACGCACGTACCCTGAGACTCTGGCACGACAACCTGCGGCAATCGCGCCACGCGCTGCTGGAGCTCGGCTACGACGAGGCCTTCCAGCGCCTCTGGGAGTTCTACCTCTGCTACTGCGAAGGCGGCTTCGAGGAGCGCGCCATTGGCGTTGCGCAGTTGCTCTGGGCTGGTCCGGCCTATCGAGGCGCCCCCCTGGCGGAGCGGCTGTAGACCAGGCCATGGGGCGGGCCTGGCTGCTGGGCAACGCGCTATGGCTGCAACTGGGCTGGTGGGGTTGCGTACTCGGCGCCCAATCAACCTGGTTGCTGCTCGCGGTCGCCACGGGGCTGATCGTGCACCTGGCCCTCTGTCCCCTCCCCCGGGCAGAGACCGGGGCATTGCTGCGGGTGGCGGTGGTTGGCTGTGCGATGGACAGCGCGCTTGGCGCGTCGGGTGTGTTCGACTTCGGCCATGCCCCCCTTCCGATCTGGCTTGCACTGCTCTGGCTGGTATTCGCCTGCGGCCTGCGCCATAGCCTCGCCTGGGCAGCGCGGCCAGCCTGGCGAGCCATGTTGCTCGGGGGAGTTGGCGGACCACTGGCCTACTGCGCAGGCGCGCCATTTGCCGAAGTGTCATTGCCGATGGGCGTCGCGGGCACGGCCCTGGTGCTGGCGCCGCTATGGGCGCTGTGGATGCCCCTGGCCTTTCGCCTGGCTGGTACGCGTTGAGCGACGGCAGCGCTCCGAGCAGTAGCGGACTTCATCCCAGCAGCGCTTCCAGCGTCGCCGCCAGAGGAATGGCCGCCCGCAGACCGGGCAAAGCTTGCTCGGCAAGTCGGTTTTCCTCACAGGGCCTCTCCCGCGTCCAGCCGCGCCAACAGCTCCTCTCCACGCAACCAGAGGGCCTGGCGGTGCGCCTCATCCATGTTCAGCAGGTTGCGGTAGACCAGGGCCAGACGCGGGTTATCTTCCAAGTGTTCGCGGTGGCGCATGAGGAAGTGCCAGTACAGCGCATTGAACGGGCAGGCTAGCGGCCCCGTGGCCTCCCCTACCCGGTAGCGGCATTGCGCGCAGTAGTTGGACATGCGCTGGATGTAACGACCGCTGGCGCAATAGGGTTTGGAGCCCAGGTAGCCTCCGTCGGCATGCATGACCATGCCCAGGGTGTTCGGCAGCTCTACCCAGTCGAAGGCATCCAGGTAGACCGCCAGGTACCACTCGCAGATGGCCTTGGGGGCGATGCCGGCGAGCAACGCGAAGTTACCGGTCACCATGAGCCTCTGTATGTGATGGGCGTAACCCAGTTCGAGGGTCTGGCCGATGGCCTCGGCCATGCAGCGCATATCGGTGGCGCCCGTCCAGTAGAACTCCGGCAATGGGCGTTGGTTGCCGAATGCATTGAGTTCGGCATATTCCGGCATACGCAGCCAGTAGATGCCACGCACGTACTCGCGCCAGCCGATCAGTTGGCGGATAAACCCCTCGGCGGCATTCAGCGGAACCTGCTTTCGGCGATACGCTGCATCCACATCCGCACACAGTTGGCGCACATCGAGCAAGCCGATGTTCAGCGCAGCGCTGATCCTGGCATGGAACAGAAAAGGCTCCCCAATGGCCATGGCGTCCTGGTAATCGCCGAAGGCGGCCAAGGAGAAGTCGAGAAAGTGTTGCCACAGGAGCCGCGCATCAGCATGAGTCACCGGGTAGTCGAAGGCTTCCAGGCGACCATAGTGGTCGCTGAATCTGCTCCGGACCAACGCCAGCACCTCCCGGGTAATGGCATCGATTTCGAAGCGAGGGGGGAATGGGCCACGCAGGCCACGCGGCAGCGCCTTGCGATTGTCCGCATCAAGATTCCAGGCCCCGCCTAGCGGGCTGCCGTCCGCTTCCAGCAGGAGTCCGGTGCGCTTGCGCATCCCGCGGTAGAAATGCTCCATCCGCAAATGATTCCGGTCCCCTGCCCAACGCGCGAACGCCTCCCGCGAGCACAGGAAGCGGCGGTCGGGGTGCCAGGTCAGCGACACGCCACAATCCTTGAGCGCCTGTTCCAGGCGCCACTCACCGCATTCGGTGATGTGTGCCTCCCTGGCCTCCAGAATCGCCATCCAGCGCTGCAGTTCGCCGGGCAGACTGCCGCTGTTGCCAGCGTCATCCAGGCGTACGTAGATTACCCGCCAGCCACGCTGGCGTAGCGCGTCGGCGAAGTGCCGCATGGCGCTGAAAATCAGCGCGATCTTCTGCGGGTGGTGAACCACGTAACGGGCCTCGGCTTCCACCTCGGCCATCAGCACCGCGTCCTGGCCGGGGTCCAGGGTGTCGAACAGGCTCAGGTCGAACGACAGCTGGTCACCCAGCACGAGACCGATCCGGCGAGCTGGCGCGGGCGCGCGGCCTGTTGCGGGATCAGGCTGCAACAGGCGGTCAGCGGTGCACTCCAGCGCTTCCGGGTTCATGCGTGCTCCATCCTTACCAGGGCAGACGCTCGCCGTCGTAGGCATAGAATCCGCCGCTCTCGGCGGGCCCAAGACGGTCGACAAGGCTCAGCAGATCCGCTGCCGCCTGATGCGCGGGGCGTGCCAGCGCCGCGCCTCGAAACGGCGCGGACAGGCCGGAAGCGACCGTACCCGGATGGAGGCTGAACAGGCAGGACTGCGGCCGGCTGCGAGCCAACTCGATGGCGGCAGTCTTCAACAGCATGTTCAATGCCGCCTTTGATGCGCGGTAGGCGTACCAGCCACCCAGGCGGTTGTCGCCGATGCTTCCCACCTTCGCCGAAAGCATGGCCATCTTTCCCCGGGCGTGCAGCAATGGCAGGAAATGCCGCAGCACCAGCGCAGGTCCCAGCGCATTGACCTGGAACACGGCCTGCAGGGCCTGCGCGTCGAGGGCGACTAGGGACTTTTCCGGCTGCAAGCCCGGACGGTGCAGCAGGCCCGCTGAATGAAGGATCAACTGATAGGGCCCTTCCGCTGCAAGCGTGGCCGCAGCCTGAGCGATACTCGAGGGGTCTTCCAGGTCAAGCGCGGGAGAACTTCCACGCCCCAGCTCCCGCACGACGGCGCAACGCGGGTCCTCGCGCAGCAGCTCGCAGAAGGCGCTACCCAGCGCCCCAGTCGCTCCGATCACTAGGGAGCGGTATCCGTGATCCATCGAATAAAGGCTCAGTGTTTCTCTCATCCGCCCAACCCTCCTGCCGGTTGGCGGGCGGACAAGGTCACGCCGCCCAGTTCCATGCGCAGTCGGTAGTGCCTTCGCCATGCATCGGGCAAGCGACTCATTCGGCGGCAACCTCCAGACCCAGCAGTTGGCGTCGCAGTTCGGGATTGCGCGTGCGCGGGTCCAGCCAGATGGCAAAAAAGGCCCGGGCGAAGTCCGGATCGACCACCTCCCGGCTCAATCGCCCATCCACATAGAAGCGACACCCTTGGCCCGGTAAGTACAGGCCCGTGATGCTCTGGCCGGGGAGCACATCGACAAAGGCTTCATGCATTTCGTGAGCCCAACGCGCCAAGCGATCCTGGCGGAGCCCTTCATCGCCTAGCCTGCGCATTTCCTCCAGGCTGACCTCTACCAGTTCGCCACGCTTGATCTCACGCCGGTAGGTCAGTTCCAGGGCGAAGGGGGTGTCCAGCGTTGGCCTGGCGCTTGGGCTCCAGAGCCTCGCTTCGTAGATTGAAAAGCCGAACCATTTGAAATGGCCAGCGCCGACAGCGCGTGCACCAGGCAGGTCTTCGCGCCAGTCCGCCAGCGCCGCTGTCGTGCTCAGCGAGAGCACCAAGGACAGGTAACTGACCTTGTGGGCCCCGCACTTGAGCAACCAGCCAAGTGCC
Organism: Pseudomonas sp. BN515; assembly: GCF_029873155.1. NCBI lineage: Bacteria > Pseudomonadati > Pseudomonadota > Gammaproteobacteria > Pseudomonadales > Pseudomonadaceae > Pseudomonas > Pseudomonas sp. BN515. The sequence goes on from NZ_SSOH01000072.1 coordinate 13,151, forward strand.
ACCATGCGACTCCCCTGCTTGAAATGGCGACATGCCGAAATAGTTGTACAAAAATATTGCTTGTACAACTTATTTTGCTATTTAGCACGGCATGAAGACGGAATGTTTGCGGGCGCAGGTGAGGTCGCCAGACAGGTCACCCGGCACGGTGATCAATAAATCGATCGACGAGCTCGACGACATGGCTTGGTGGGTGAATGCCGGCCACGCGCCTCAGCATGGCCATGGCTTGCTCATGGCGGCTCTCACGCCTTGTACTTGCACGCAAGGCTCGCCTCCACCTGTTTCATACCTCATCCACATGATCGATGGTGCCCAGGAACTGCTCGGGTGAGCCCAGCGCCGGAGCCATGATCCAGCGCTCAACACGGTCATTGCCAATTCGCAGCATGCCGGAGAGCAAATTCTTGTCCCGATCCATTTCAGGCTCAGGATCGTAGAAGCCAGGACTGACTCGCACCTGTTCGGCGCCATCCTGCATGCGTTCTATGCCGGCCAGGACAAAACTCTGCGCGGCGTCGCCAACTTCCTCTCGGACCCGGCCTGCACCTTCGAGCTGCCCCCTGCACCGGAGATGACCACGTCCCATCTGGGCAACGCGCTCCATCCAATGAAAGCCTCGGCCGCACGGCAAGTACTGAACAAGAGCGAGAACAAGCGCTCGGGGATGCTGTCCTGGGCCATGTCCTTCCTGGGCCTACACCGTCGGGGTCCCGTCGCAACTGGCGCATCGCCGACTTCGTATCGGCCGAGCATCCGGTATCGCTGTACCGAGTGTTGGCGCCTTCGGATATCAGCCGCACCAAGCCGCTGACCGGAGGGCTCTGCTGGGACACAAGAACCGCAGTATCACCAGTCATTACTCGGCGGCAGAGCTGGGAAAACTGATCGATGAGGCCAATAAGATATCGACAACGGACTCCTGCGGGCCGGTACTGACGATACTGAGGAGGAAGGCAGGATGAAGAGTCCCGCAAAAGTCCCTGAAACAAAAAAGGCCGGTTCATTTCTGAACCGGCCTTTCTCTGAATATGGTCGGGACGGAGTGATCCGAACTCTCCGCAGTGGTGCGGAGCAGCATGTCCTGGCGACTGGGACGCCGGCCCCGGCCGGCGATTGGCAGAGCGGTCGCCCGCCCCTACACCAGGGTCGGCACCTGCTGCAGCCACTGCTCGAAGGCTCTGCTTTCCGGCCTGCCCTCTTTGGCCGCGTAGTAGACCAGGCGCAGGTGGCGATCCTCGTCGATGGTCAGTGTGGTGTGCTCGAACACGATCTGGCCAATCGAATCGATGCGCAGGTTGCGAATGCCCTGGCACGGGCCATGAATATCCTGCTGTTGCCACCAGTCCCTGAAATCGGGCGAAACCTTGGCGAGGTCCTTTACCAGCGCGGCGATTTCCGGATCCTGGGTTGCCCGTACGAAGTCCCGACGGAAACTGGAGAGGATCTGCAGCGCCTGCTCCTGCCAGGGATTGAACAGCGCTTGCATGCCCGGGCTGGTGAATAGCATCCAGAGCAAGTTGCGGCGGTCAGCCGGTATCGCGGAGAAACCGAAGACCCGGTCCGCCGCGGTGTTCCAGGCCAGCACGTCCCAGCGCAGGTTGAGCACATAGGCCGGGCGCGTCGGGATATCCGCCATCAGCCGATGGATCAGCGGCGGCACCACGCACCAGGTCCGTCCAGGCTCCGCCGGCAAACGCTGGTGAGCCAGCAGGAACAGATGACGACGCTCGGTGGCATCCAGCTTGAGGGCACGGGATAGGTTGTCGAGGAAGTTGGAGGACACGCTGATGTCTCGCCCTTGTTCGAGCCAGGTGTACCAGGACAAACCCACCCCCGCCAAAGCAGCCACCTCCTCTCGACGCAGCCCTGGCGTGCGTCTTCGGCAACCGGCAGGTAGCCCCACCTCCTCCGGCGAGATGCGCTCGCGGCGGCTACGCAGGAATTCGGCCAACTCTACCCGGGTGCGTTCAAGTGTTCGGGGCGCGCTCATCCGATTACCTCTAGTAACAGCATAAACAGTCAAATTGTAACCCCTATAAATCCCGAGAAGAATACCCTGGCCTGGCCGCAAACTCGCACGCCAGAGCACTTACTTGATGAGGAAGCACACAGAGACGTGTCATCAATTGCTAAGGAGATAAAGGGATGTACCAAGCACTTCTTCGCCAACAACTGGAGACATTGAAGTCCTCCAATCAGTACCGCACGTTCACCACCCTCAGCCGCATCTGCGGCCAATACCCGCTAGCCAAGTTGGACGACAGCGACCGGGAACCGGTGGTGGTCTGGTGCAGCAACGACTACTTGGGCATGTCCCAACACCCCATCATCCGAGAGAGGATGCACGACGCGCTGGAGACCTACGGCGCTGGCTCCGGCGGCTCCCGCAACATCGGCGGCTCGCATGAGGTGTATGCCCGCCTGGAGACCAGCCTGGCCGACTGGCACGGCAAGGAAGCGGCCCTGGTGTTCCCTACCGGTTTCGGCTCCAACGACGCCACCATCCAGTGTCTGCTGCGGCGCATCCCGGAATGCGTGGTGATCAGCGACGAACTAAACCACGCTTCCATCGTCAATGGCATCCGCTCGACACCGAACGAGCGCAAGGTCTTCCGCCATAACGACGTCGAGCACCTGAAGCAGATCCTCGCCAGCTACCCGCTGGAGCAGCCGAAGATCGTAGTGTTCGAATCGGCCTACTCCATGGACGGTGATATCGCCCCCATCGTCGAGATCGTCGCTGTCGCCAAGCGCTACAACGCCCTCACCTACCTCGACGAGGTCCATGCCGTGGGCATGTTCGGTCCACGCGGTGCAGGCATAGCCGCGGAACTCGGCTTGGCCGATCAGGTGGACATCATCCAGGGCACCATGGCCAAGGCCATCGGCGTGATTGGCGGCTACATCGCCTCGACCCAGGTGATCGTCGACGCGGTACGCTCCTTTGCCACCGGTTTTATCTTCACCACCTCCCTACCACCGGCGATCACCGCCGGTTGCCTGGCAAGCGTCGAGCACCTCAAGGCCAACAGCGTCGAGCGCGACCGTTTGCACGCGCAGACGACCAAGCTGCGCGAGCGCCTCAGACACCATGACGTGCCCGTGATGCCCTGCTCCCAGACCCACGTGCTGCCGGTGCTGGTGGGCGAGGCACGGCGATGCAAAGCGGCGGCGGAGCGCCTGTTACATACCCACGGCGTGTACCTGCAGCCGATCAACTATCCGTCCGTGCCTGTAGGTACTGAACGTTTCCGGGTCAATGCCACACCGAACCACAGCGATGCGCAGATCGAACACCTAGCGGTGTCGCTGCGTGAAACCTTCGAACATTTCTCGATTCCGCTGGCGTCTCAGACCTTTCGCACGGAGGTGGCCTGAGATGGATCAGACCTTCCTCACCGTGCGCCCGGCGACTCTAGCTGACCTGGCCAGCCTGGTCGAATTACGCGCGCTCCTGCTGGATGGCACTTCGGCCAGCTACTCCAGCAAAACTCCGGAGGATGTCGCGCAGTGGCGGGCGGCGTATCGCAGTTGGCTGGGCAGCCGCCTGGGCGAGAGCGACTGCGTGCAGATCGTCGCCGCCGAGCACAATGAGTCAGGCCAGGTGCTGGGCTGTGCGACGGCCATTATCGACCAGCGTGCCCCCGCCCCCGGCTGCCTCAACGGCCTGTCCGGATGGGTGCAGTCGGTAGTGGTGGAGCCGCAATGGCGCAACCGCGGCATTGCCCGGCAATTGATGCAGCATCTGCCGCGTTGGTTCGCCAATCGCGGCGTCAGGTCCGTGGTCCTGCAAAGCACGGACGCTGCTGGGACGCTGTACCAGGATCTGGGCTTCGCAGCCAGCGATGAGTGCCTGATGTTCCGTCAGGAGGCCTCGGCATGAAGATCCTGATCATCGGTCTGGGCTATGCCGGCAATCGCTATCGTCGCGCCTTCGAGCACATCGCCACCAGCACCGGTATGCCGCTGTCGCTGGCCTATGTCGATCGTCGGAAGAGGCCGACCGAACAGTCCTACTTTGACAGCGTCGATCGGGCACTGGAGGAGTTCGCGCCGGGCATCGTCGTCATCAGCGTCAACGATCACAGCCATGCGGCCGTGCTTAAGCAGCTGGCTGGTTACCGCGGCTTCGTGATCTGCGAGAAGCCCTTGGTCACTCCGCAGGATGATCTGGCCGAGCTCTCCGCCGCGCTGGCGCACGTCAGCGGCTTCGCCCTGGACCTAGTGGAGCGCTACTCCGATGCCACCCGGCAATTGCGCGAATGGGTCGAGCGGCATGACTGGCAGCTGGTGCGCGCCAACTTCCATTGGGGCAAAGACCGTATCAACGACTACCGCCCCACCTGTGGCGTGACCAGCGAGGTAATCCATGCGCTGGATCTCGTCGGCTGGATCTACCCGCGCGCAGGCCAACTCAGGCTGCAGGGCGTACTCGGTGTGCGCTCGGACTTCTCGATTTCCGGCGAAGCGGTGCTCGACACCGTGCATCTCACTGCCAGCCTGGGTGATGCACCGGTCACCGGCTACAGCAGCTTCGTAAACATCGTCCGCCAGCGCACGGTGGACTTCAGTTTCGTTGACCGAGACGCCCGGCTAATCAACGCGCGACTGGTGTTCGACACACCGCGCTGGGATCACGACCAGTTGCGGATCTGGACACGCGGAGCCAACGGCGCCGAGGAACTGCTGCACGAGTTCGCCACCACCCCCGACATACCTGGGTTGGAAACCCTGCACAAGCTCTCGCGGCTGTGCCTGCAGGTGGTACGCGCAGTAGCGCTGAAGGAACCGCCGCGCCAGAGCTTCGCTGGCCTCGATACGGCCATGTCCCTGCAACGCCTGCTCAACGAGCTCGACTCCCACGCCCAAACCCCACCACCGGCGCGCTACGTCCATGGCGAGACACGCGTGCTGCTGGCCGAGGACAGCGATCTGGAAAGCCTCGGGTAACCCCATTCACAAGGAGAGAGACTATGTGTGGAATCGCTGGATGGCTGTCCTACAGCCAGAACATGGACGCGCAACGCGGCACCCTGCAGCGCATGACCGACACCATGGCCCTGCGTGGACCGGATGCCGGCGGACTATGGATCGACGGGCCGGTCGGGCTGGGCCATCGCCGGCTGTCGATCATCGACCTGGAAGGTGGTCGCCAGCCGATGACGGCCATGCACGGAGGCCCGCGTGAAGTCGCCGCCATCACCTACAGCGGCGAGGTCTACAACTTCCGCGAGCTGCGTACCGAGCTGCAACGGCGCGGGCACCACTTCGAATCCCGCAGCGATACCGAGGTGGTGCTGCGTGCCTATGTGGAATGGGGCGAGACATTCGTCGAGCGCCTCAACGGCATGTACGCCTTTGCCATCTGGGATCTGCGCTCCCAGGAGTTGCTGCTGATCCGCGACCGTATAGGCGTCAAGCCGCTGTACTACTACCCCACCGCGGACGGCGTGATCTTCGGCTCGGAACCCAAGGCCCTGCTGGCCAACCCACTGGTGCCGCGCAGGGTGCGTGCCAACGGTTTGCGCGAGATCCTGGAGATGGTGAAGACACCCGGCCATGCGGTGTTCGACGGCATGCGCGAGGTAATGCCGGGCGAGATCGTGCGCATCAACCGCCAGGGCGTGAGTCGCCGCCGCTACTGGAAGCTCGAGGCGCGCGAGCATACCCACTCGCTGGATGAAACCATCCGCCATACCCGCGACCTGCTGGAGGACATCGTCGACCACCAGATCGTCGCCGACGTGCCGCTGTGCAGCCTGCTCTCAGGTGGTCTCGACTCCTCAATCATCACCGCGCTGGCCTCGAAGAAGCTCCTGGCCGCCGGCAAGGAGAACATCCACTCCTTCTCCGTCGACTTCGTCGACCACGGCAGCGGCTTCACCGGCGATGCCGTGCGCGGCACGCCGGATGCGCCCTTCGTGCGCGACCTGGTGGAGAAGATCCGCTCCAGCCATCAGGAGATCGTCCTCGACAGCCGCGAGCTGGTTGATCCGGCGTTGCGCGCGCAGATCGTCCGCGCCCTCGATCTGCCGCCAGCCTTTTGGGGCGACATGTGGCCATCGCTCTATCGCCTGTTCCAGGAAGTGCGCAAGCACTCGACGGTGGCCCTGTCCGGCGAGAGTGCGGACGAGGTATTCGGTGGCTACCGCTGGTTCCACGACCCGGAGGCGATCCAGGCTGATACTTTCCCGTGGCTGACCTCGGTCACCGGCAAGTACTTCGACGGCAAGCCCCTGTTCGACCCGGGCCTGCTGGCTCAACTGGATATGCAGGGATTCCTGCGCGACAGCTACGCCCAGGCCATCGCCGAGGCGCCGGTACTACCAGGCGAGAGCGCGATGGACCGCCGCATGCGGCAGATGAGCTACGTCAACCTGACCCGCTTCGTACAGACCCTGCTCGATCGCAAGGACCGCATGAGCATGGCCGTCGGCCTCGAGGTGCGGGTGCCGTTCTGCGACCACCGTCTGGTCGAGTACGCATTCAACATCCCCTGGGCGATGAAGGCGTTCGACGGGCGGGAGAAAAGCATTTTGCGCGCGGCGACCCGCGACCTGCTGCCGGAGTCGATCAGTGAGCGGGTCAAGAGCCCCTACCCCTCGACCCAGGATCCGGCCTACGAGCAGGCACTGCGTGACGCGCTGGCCGCCATCCAGGCGGATCGCAATGCGCCGGTCACCCCGCTGCTCGACAACGGCCGGGTCCAGCAGACCCTGGCCAAGCCGCTCGGCACCGTTTCGCCCATGTACGAACGCATGGGCATGGAGCTGGCGGTCGGCCTCAACACCTGGCTGAGCGAATACGACGTCAGCCTCGAACTCTAGTCCCCAACCAGACGTGGCCCCGTCTCGGGGCCGCATCCCTCAGTTCTTCCACCAACCTGCCTCCAATGGAGCGCAAACGAGTCTGAGCATGCACACACCTAACCAATCCCCCATCTACCTCATAGCGCTAGGGGCATTTGCCCTCGGGATGGCCTCCTACGTCACCGCCGGCCTGATCCCGATGATCGAAGCCTCGTTCGCGGTGTCCGTGGCGGTGGCTGCCCAACTGGTGACCGCCTTCACCCTTGCATACGGCCTGGGCTCGCCTATCTTCGTGGCCCTGACCCCGGCGCATCGCCAACGCACCGGACTGCTGCTGGCCCTGAGCCTCTTCGTCATCGCCAACGCCGCCAGTGCGCTGGCCGAGAACTTCACCACACTGATGGTCTGGCGCGCCGTTGCTGGTATCGGCGCAGGCGTCTACCTGGCCATGGGCATCGGAGCCTCGGCCGCGGTGTCCACGCCGGAGCGTCGCGGCAAGGCCATCGCCATCATCATGGGCGGCATGGCTAGCGGCGTGGTGCTGGGCGTGCCGCTCAGCCTGCTGATTGCCGAGCAGATGGGCTGGCAGGCCGCCCTGTGGCTGGTCACCCTGCTCGGCCTCGTGGCTTTCTTCGGTTTGCTGCTGAAGCTCCCGGCCCTGCCAGCCGCCACCGCCAGTACCCTGGGCCAGAAGCTGGCGATCCTCGGCGATGGTCATGTACTGGTCATCCTGCTGGTGTCCCTGCTGGCAGCCATCGCCAGCCTCGGTATGTACACCTTCATCGCCCCGCTGCTGGCTGACCCGGCCTATGGCGCGGTGCGCTCGGTCACACCATACCTCTGGGTCTGGGGAATCGGCGGCGTACTGGGTAGCTTCCTGGTCGGTCCCCTGGTGGATCGCATCAAAGGACCGGTCCTGACCTTCACCATCATGCTGATCCTTGCCGTATCGCTGTTCGTGTTGCCACTGTCGGCCGCGCTCGGAACCTGGCTGGTGATGCTGTCCATCGCTGTCTGGGGAGCCGTTGGCTGGGCCCTGCAGGTACCGCAGAACAATGAACTCATCTTGGCGCGCCAGACCCAGGGCGACGGCAACCTAGCCATTGCACTGAACGAGTCGGCGCTCTACCTGGGCAGCGCTATCGGCGCTGCAGCGGGCGGCTCCGTTCTGCTGTTGCAGATGCCCACCTGGACCCTGGCCGCCTGCGCGGGCGGCGTGGCCGTCCTGGGCGCTCTGCTGCAGATCGTCAACCTGCGGCGCCAACCGAACTGGACCTGCGACACGCAGGCCGAGCCCTACAACTGATGTACTCAAGTGAAGAAGGGCGGCGGAGCTACACCTCGCGCGCGCGTACACAGGTCTACGCATCACACAATCGCCACCTCTCGCCAGTGCCAATCGAGAGGCTCTCCGTACGGTTAAACCATTCAAAGTGGAGGGGCTGGCGGGGCATTTTCTTCGGTGGGGCAAATGCAGAAACGAAAAAGGCCGGTTCATTTCTGAACCGGCCTTTCTCTGAAAATGGTCGGGACGGAGTGATTCGAACACTCGACCCCTTGCACCCCATGCAAGTGCGCTACCAGGCTGCGCTACGCCCCGACGTTTTGTAGCTCGCTCCGGATCACCGGAAGCGGAGCGAACTATATCTTAAGCTTTTGAATTGTGGAAGGTTTTTTTCAAAAAAATTCACTTCCGCAACACATGGAGGACATCTTCGAGCTCGGCGATCATCTGGCGGATGAGCTGCTTGTACTGCGTGGTGTCTTCCTTGGCTTCGTCCCCGGAGAGGCGCTGGCGCGCCCCGCCGATGGTAAAGCCCTGATCGTATAGCAGCGCCCGGATCTGCCGAATCATCAGCACATCCTGACGCTGGTAGTAGCGACGATTGCCGCGCCGCTTTACTGGGTTGAGCTGGGGAAATTCCTGCTCCCAGTAACGCAGCACGTGGGGCTTGACTGCGCAGAGTTCACTAACTTCGCCAATAGTGAAGTAACGCTTGCCTGGAATGGGCGGTAACTCGTCGTTATGACTCGGTTCCAGCATAAGCTTCAACCCTGGCTTTGAGTTTCTGCCCTGGACGGAAAGTGACCACACGGCGTGCCGTGATCGGGATTTCCTCTCCTGTCTTCGGGTTTCGGCCAGGCCGCTGACGCTTGTCGCGCAGATCGAAGTTGCCGAATCCCGACAACTTCACCTGTTCGTTGTGCTCCAGCGCCTGACGGATTTCCTCGAAGAACAGCTCCACCAGTTCCTTGGCTTCCCGTTTATTCAGGCCAAGCTCTTCATAAAGACGTTCAGCCATCTCAGCTTTCGTCAGAGCCCCCATACGCTACTTCCTTAACGTGGCATTGAACCTGTCTTCTAGCGAGGTGACGATGTTTTGCGTCGTGGTGTTCACCTCATCGTCAGTAAGAGTGCGCGATGGATGCTGCCAGGTCAAGCCGACGGCAAGGCTTTTTCTAAGCGGATCAATGCCTTTACCGTGATACACGTCAAATAGCCTGAGGTCCGTCATCCACTCGCCAGCGGCTTCGCGGATGGTGGCCAGCACGGACTCTGCGGGAACCTCGCGATCCACCAGCAGGGCCAGGTCACGGCGCACTTCAGGGTAGCGCGACAGCTCGCTGAAGCTCGGCAGCCTGCCTTGCATCACTTCGGCCAGTACCAGCTCGAACAGGTAGACCGGCTGATCCAGGTCCAGGGTCTTGGCCAGTTCCGGGTGCAGTGCACCGAGGAAGCCAACCAGGCGCCCTTCCCTTTCGATGCGGGCAGTCTGGCCCGGGTGCAGGGCCGGATGCTCGCCCGGCACGAAGCTGAAGGCACCCAGGTCGCCAGCGGCACCGAGAACGGCTTCGACATCAGCCTTGGCGTCGTAGAAGTCGACGGCGTCGCGACCGTGTGCCCAGCCTTCCGGCAGACGGGAACCGCAGAGCACGCCCGCCAGCATTGGCTCCTGCTTCAGACCTTCAAGCTGGCCAACGAAGCGCAGGCCGCTTTCGAACAGGCGAACGCGAGACTGCTGACGGTTCAGGTTGTGCTGCAGCGCACTTACCAGGCCCGGCCACAGCGAAGAACGCATGGCAGCCATGTCGGCGGAGATGGGGTTGGCCAGCATCAGCGGCTTCACGCCCGGAGTGAACAGTTCGAACAGCTTCGGATCGATGAAGCTGTAGGTGATGGCTTCGTGGAAACCACGGGCCACCAGCAGGCGACGCAGGGCCGGCAGTTCAACCGCACCTTCAGCGCGTGCACGCGGCGCCAAGCGGGCTTGCGGATAGCGAACCGGCAGACGGTTGTAGCCGTAGAGGCGGCCCAGCTCTTCGATCAGGTCCACTTCCAGACTGATGTCGAAGCGGTGGCTCGGCACTTCTACGCGCCACTGGCCAGCACCTTCGGCAGTGACCTTCAGGTCCAGCGCAGTGAGCAGGCGCTCGACTTCGGCGGCGTCCATTTCCATGCCCAGCATCTGGGCGATGCGATCGGCGCGCAGGGTAATCGGCGCGACGTTCGGCAGGTGGCCCTGACTGGCAGCTTCGATGATCGGGCCGGCTTCGCCGCCGACGATTTCCAGCAGCAGGCCAGTCGCACGCTCCATGGCTTCGCGAGCCAGCTGGAAGTCAACGCCACGCTCGAAGCGGTGGGACGAATCGGTGTGCAGACCGTAGGAGCGAGCCTTGCCGGCGACTGCGATGGTGTCGAAGAAGGCCGCTTCCAGGAACAGGTCGCGAGTCTTGCCGCTGACGCCGCTGTGCTCGCCACCCATCACGCCGGCGATGGCCAGGGCGCGATTGTGGTCGGCGATCACCAGGGTGTCGGCGCGCAGCGATACTTCCTGGCCGTCCAGCAGGACGAGCTTCTCGCCCTCCTCCGCCATGCGCACGCGAATGCCACCGTTGATTTCGGCGAGGTCGAAGGCGTGCATCGGCTGGCCGAGTTCGAGCATCACGTAGTTGGTGATGTCGACGGCGGCATCGATGGAGCGCACTTCGGAGCGACGCAGACGCTCGACCATCCACAGCGGGGTCGGGCGGGACAGGTCGACGTTACGGATCACACGGCCGAGGTAGCGCGCGCAGGCAGCCGGAGCGCTCACTTCAACCGGGCGTACTTCGTCATGAGCCGGCGCAACGGCGGCGACTTGCGGACGGGAAACCGGTGCGGCGTAGAGCGCACCCACTTCGCGGGCCAGGCCGGACATGCTCAGGCAGTCACCGCGGTTGGGGGTCAGGCCCAGCTCGATGATCACGTCATCCAGGCCGAGGTAGGCACGGATGTCCTGGCCAACCGGGGCGTCAGCCGCCAGTTCCATCAGGCCGTCATTTTCATCGCTGATCTGCAGTTCGGAAGCCGAGCACAGCATGCCGTTGGACTCGACGCCGCGCAGCTTGGCCTTCTTGATCTTGAAGTCGCCCGGCAGTTCGGCACCGATCATGGCGAAGGGGATCTTCAGGCCGGGGCGCACGTTGGGCGCGCCGCACACGACCTGCAGGGTCTCGCTGCCATTGCTCACCTGGCAGACGCGCAGCTTGTCGGCGTCCGGGTGTTGTTCGGTGCTCAGCACCTCGCCCACGACCACACCACTGAAGGCGCCCGCTACCGGAGTAACGCTGTCGACTTCGAGACCAGCCATGGACAGACGAGCCACCAGCTCGTCACGGGATACCTGCGGGCTTACCCAGCTCCGCAGCCATTGTTCACTGAATTTCATCCTGCTCTCCTAAGGGATTCGTTTCGGACACTACGACCTAGCGGAATTGCGCGAGGAAGCGCAGGTCGTTGTCGAAGAACAGGCGCAAGTCGTTGACGCCATAGCGCAGCATGGCCAAGCGCTCAACGCCCATGCCGAAGGCGAAGCCCTGGTATTTCTCCGGATCGATGCCGGACATGCGCAGCACGTTCGGGTGAACCATGCCGCAACCCATCACTTCCAGCCAGCCGGTCTGCTTGCACACGCGGCAGCCCTTGCCGGAGCACATCACGCACTGCATGTCGACTTCGGCCGACGGCTCGGTGAAGGGGAAGAAGGAGGGGCGGAAACGTACGCCAAGGTCCTTCTCGAAGAACACGCGCAGGAACTCTTCGATGGTGCCTTTGAGGTCGGCGAAGCTGATGCCTTCGTCTACCAGCAGGCCTTCGACCTGGTGGAACATCGGCGAGTGGGTGATATCCGAGTCGCAGCGGTATACGCGGCCGGGGCAGACAATGCGGATGGGCGGCTGCTGGGACTCCATGGTGCGCACCTGTACCGGGGAGGTGTGGGTACGCAGCAGCATGTTCGCGTTGAAGTAGAAGGTGTCGTGCATTGCCCGGGCCGGGTGGTGGCCGGGAATATTGAGCGCTTCGAAGTTGTGGTAGTCGTCTTCGACTTCGGGGCCTTCGGCGATGCCGTAGCCAATCCGAGTGAAGAACTGTTCGACGCGCTCGAGAGTGCGGGTTACCGGATGCAGGCCACCGGAGGCCTGGCCGCGGCCCGGCAGGGTCACGTCGATACGCTCGGCCGCGAGCTTGGCGGTCAGGGCAGCCTGCTCAAGCGACTCTTTGCGGGTATTCAAGGCATCCTGAACGCGCTCCTTGGCGGCGTTGATCAGGGCGCCGACCTTGGGACGCTCTTCAGCCGGCAGATCGCCCAGGGTCTTCATCACCTGGGTCAGTTCGCCTTTCTTGCCAAGGTAGTGAACGCGAATCTGCTCCAGGGCATTCACGTCTTCGGTTTGTTGCACGGCCTCAAGCGCTTGCGAGACCAGCGCATCCAGATTTTCCATTTACTGACTCCAGATACGAAATAGGGGAAGAGCGCAAGGCCCTTCCCCTATCGGTGACGTTCAGCACCGGGCGAACCCGGGATTGTCGGGGACTTAAGCCAGAACGGCCTTAGCTTTCTCGACAATCGCAGCAAACGCCGCTTTTTCGTTCACTGCCAGGTCGGCCAGAACCTTACGGTCGATCTCGATGGCCGCTTTTTTCAGGCCAGCGATCAGACGGCTGTAGGACAGACCGTTCTGACGAGCACCAGCGTTGATACGAGCGATCCACAGAGCGCGGAACTGACGCTTGCGCTGACGACGGTCACGGTAGGCGTATTGGCCAGCCTTGATCACCGCCTGCTTGGCAACGCGGAACACGCGGCTGCGTGCGCCGTAGTAGCCTTTGGCGAGTTTCAGAATTTTTTTGTGACGAGCACGAGCGATGACGCCACGCTTAACACGAGCCATGAGTAATTTCCTCTAGAATCTTGACCGATTAACGAACGCGCAGCATGCGCTCTACTTTACGCACGTCAGACGGGTGCACCAGGGTGCAGCCGCGCAGCTGACGCTTACGCTTGGTAGTCATCTTGGTCAGGATGTGGCTCTTGAAAGCGTGCTTGTGCTTGAAGCCGGAAGCGGTCTTTTTGAAACGCTTCGCAGCACCGCTCTTGGTTTTCATTTTTGGCATGTTCGGATACTCCGCATTCAATCAATAAACATAACCGCAAGGCCTGCCAGTGCCCTGGGGGTTACTTTCGCTTTTTGGGAGCGATGACCATCATCAGCTGGCGTCCTTCCAGCTTAGGATGCTGTTCTACGGTGCCGATTTCGGCGAGGTCGGCTTCGACCCGCTTCAACAGCTCCATACCCAGCTCCTGGTGGGCCATCTCACGGCCGCGGAATCGCAGGGATACCTTGGCCTTGTCCCCTTCATTAAGGAAACGTACCAGGTTGCGTAGTTTTACCTGGTAATCCCCTTCTTCCGTCCCTGGACGAAACTTGATTTCTTTAATCTGCTGCTGGTGCTGGTTCTTCTTCGCCGCAGCGGCCTGCTTCTTCTTCTCGAAGAGGTGCTTGCCGTAATCCATGATCCGGCAAACAGGCGGCACGGCATCGGCAGAGATCTCTACCAGATCCAGCTTCGCTTCTTCAGCAGCGCGAAGCGCTTCATCAATCGAGACGACGCCAATCTGCTGGCCGTCAGCACCAATCAACCGCACCTCGCGAGCCGTAATGTTCTCGTTGATCGGGGCTTTCGGTTGAGTCCGCTTGTCCTGTCTCATTTCACGCTTAATAGTGATTACTCCAATTCTTGGCGACCACGCCGGGAAACCGTTTGTGCGAGCAATTCAGAGAAGCTTTCGATGGGCATGGAACCCAGGTCGACACCCTCACGGGTACGCACAGCAACGGATCGAGTCTCAACCTCCCGGTCTCCAATAACCAAGAGATAGGGAACCTTGAGCAAAGTATGCTCGCGGATTTTAAAGCCGATTTTTTCGTTTCTCAAGTCGGACTTGGCACGGAAACCGCTTTCGTTGAGAGCCTTTTCCACTTCAACGGCAAAATCGGCCTGCTTGTCGGTGATATTCATGATCACCGCCTGGGTCGGCGCGAGCCAGGCCGGGAACGAACCAGCGTAGTGCTCGATCAGCATGCCGATGAAGCGCTCGAAGGAACCGAGGATCGCGCGATGCAGCATCACCGGGCGCTTACGGTTGTTATCTTCGGCGATATAGCTCGCATCCAGGCGCTCCGGCAGGTTCGGATCATACTGCAGGGTGCCGCACTGCCAGTTACGGCCGAGGCAGTCTTTCAGGGTGAACTCGATCTTCGGACCGTAGAAAGCACCCTCGCCCGGCTGGTATTCCCAGGTCAGACCGGACTCGTTCAGCGCATCGGCCAGGGCACCTTCAGCGCGATCCCACAGCTCGTCGGAACCTACACGCTTGGCCGGACGAGTGGACAGCTTCATGGAAATGTCAGCGAAGCCGAAGTCCTTGTAGACCTGCAGGGTCAGCTTGATGAAATCGGCCGCCTCCTTCTTCACCTGATCTTCGGTGCAGAAGATATGGGCGTCGTCCTGGGTGAAGCCGCGCACACGCATGATGCCGTGCAGCGCGCCAGACGGCTCGTTACGGTGGCAGGCACCGAACTCGGCCAGGCGCAGCGGCAGGTCGCGGTAGGACTTCAGGCCCTGATTGAAGATCTGCACGTGGCACGGGCAGTTCATCGGCTTGACCGCGTAATCGCGACTTTCCGACGAAGTGGTGAACATGTTTTCGGCGTAGTTGGACCAGTGCCCCGAACGCTCCCAGAGGATGCGGTCAACCACCTGCGGGGTACGCACTTCCACATAGCCGTGGTCGCGCTGCACCTTGCGCATGTACTGCTCCAGCACCTGATAGACAGTCCAGCCAGCCGGATGCCAGAACACCATGCCCGGCGCCTCTTCCTGCAGGTGGAACAGGTCCAGCTGCTTGCCGATGCGGCGGTGGTCGCGCTTTTCAGCTTCTTCGATGCGCTGGATGTAGGCAGCCAGCTGCTTCTTGTCGGCCCAGGCGGTGCCATAGATACGCTGCAGCTGCTCGTTTTTCGAGTCGCCACGCCAGTAAGCACCGGAAATCTTGGTCAGCTTGAAGGCTTTCAGGAAGCGAGTGTTCGGCACGTGCGGACCACGGCACATGTCCACGTACTCTTCATGGAAGTACAGGCCCATGGCGGTTTCGTCCGGCATGTCTTCGATCAGGCGCAGCTTGTATTCCTCGCCGCGAGCCTTGAACAGCTCGATGACCTCGGCACGCGGAGTCATCTTCTTGATGACGTCGTAGTCCTTTTCGATCAGCTCGGCCATGCGCTTCTCGATCGCCGCCATATCTTCAGGAGTGAAGGGGCGCTCGAAGGCGATGTCGTAATAGAAGCCTTCGTCGATCACCGGACCGATCACCATCCGAGCAGTCGGATAGAGCTGCTTGACGGCGTGGCCAACCAGGTGCGCGCAGGAGTGGCGGATGATTTCCAGACCCTCCTCGTCCTTCGGCGTGATGATTTGCAGGGTCGCGTCGGTTTCAATCAGATCGCAGGCATCCACCTGCTTGCCGTTGACCTTGCCGGCCAGGGTTGCCTTGGCCAGGCCCGCACCGATGGACTGGGCCACCTCGAGCACGGAAACGGGATTGTCGAAAGTACGCTGACTGCCGTCAGGAAGAGTGATGATGGGCATGGCGCCTCCTCTCCTAGTGGTGACCTCTACCAAAGGCCACATGGGTTGGGATGAGCCAGTACGCGATTCGGTGGTATGCCTGCCATACGGTGGCAGGAGCCTTGCAGCCAACCATGGCCGAACCAGAGTCACTGGAGGTAATGAAGAGCGGGATGCTTGCAGAAACCTGGAGCCCCGACAAGCGCCCAATAAAAAAGGGTCACCTGAGTGACCCTTTTTATCGAATTTGGTAGGCACAATTGGATTCGAACCAACGCCCCCACCATGTCAAGGTGACGACTGGATGCGCCTAACCTCTTGATGCCAAAGAGAAAAGGGTAATTCTGAGGCACCAGGAAAGCGCGTACTCTACCATAAAAGAATCAATAACTTAGCGTTGGATTTTCATACAGTAGTCGGCGCTCGCAGCAAAACTAAATCTTGTGTCAGTACTCATGAGAACACCCACTAGCGTTTCCCCAACGCTTTCCTGAGGTACTGGTTGAGCTGCTGCCACGACGCTTGCGGGACCTCGTAGCCGACCTGCATGGGCGTAAGGGTGATCTTCCCGTTGAGGCTGTGTAGCGTTTCGCTCAAGGGGTCGGTGGCGCCCGAGGCGTCGTTCGCAGTGTTTATCGAGAAGCTGACTCCGGGTAAATGAACATCGCCGAGACCGTAGCCGGCGGCCACCGGATCGGCGCCGAGATCAGGAACGAAGTGGAGCGGGTACTTTTCGAAGTTGCCGAAACGGGTGACTACCCAGGGCAGCTGCGCGCTTTCGCCGTAGTTGAAGTCAGGGATGTTGACGTTCAGCCCGTAGCCCGCAGGTAACAGGCCATCGCCACGCGAGCGGCTTTCCAGTTGGCTGACAAGCTGCACCGTCAGCCCCGCCACTTCGCTCGCCAGCGCTGCATCGTTGGCGGTGCGCGAATCGGCGCTTACCGCGATAGCCGATATTGCCCGGCTCAGCGCGACCTGGGCATTGGATACGGTGCCGGAGCCGATCACCGAAGGGCCGAGGTTCTGCCCTTCGTTCGGCCCGGAGAGGACTAGGTCGGGCGCTCTACCCCATCGAGCCGGCGCCAGCACATCCAGGCCGTACATCAGCGCCATTACCGGTGTGCCGTCAACGTAGTAGCTATCAGCCAGTCCTGCGATCGCCCCCACCCCCGGAGCTCCGACCGTTGCGGCATTGCCGACGCAGGTCTTGGCCAGCGGCTTGATCGGTTGCAAAAAGGTCAGCGAGGCGCCTTTACCGCTTTGGTTCTGACAAGGAACGCTGAGTATCACGTCGTGCCCCGCCGCTTGCAGCGATGCGCGCAATGCCTTGACGTTGGCGCTTAGGCCATCGTCGTTCGACAACAGGATATTCATTGCCTGCGCAGAGAATGGAAGCAGCGACGCCCCCACGATAAACAATGACGCCAAGCGATTGATTTGCACTTTTTATTCTCCTGGTCACCTCGGATGGGGGCGGTCAGAGCTGCCCGGCAGCCACTGTTTCAGAGTCCAGCCACCAGAAAATCGTCCGATGGGACTAGGCAAATCCTGAAGAAGACTTCTTGAATTTGGTGAAATACGCCGCCACCGCCGCGCGGGTTTCGGTGTAATGGACCCGGGGGGCTTTGCTGCATCTGCAACACTCCTCCTGGCTTCCCAGAATCTTGTACGTTGCTTCCACCGGTTGAATCCACAGCCGAAAGCGGACCCAATCCACACACCCATGATGCAGCAGTAGCGGTGCAATGCCGTTCCAGCGCCTGCCGTGCCTCGCCTCAAGATCGAATCTGTCTAAAACGAAATGACGAGATAGCGGCCCGGAGAGCCAGTAATTCCGGGATGGCGGCCGGTAGTTTTAGACAGCACTTCCGCCCGTTTTGGGCAATCCCCTCCCCTGAACCTCAGTTGAACAGGATCCTTTAGCCAGGCGGCCAACTTCGCCAAGCCAACGGTCATTCGAAGTAGCCAAGGGCCACCTACGGTTACGCATAGATCATTCCTAGCAAACGATGCGAGGTGGTTATGGCTTGGCAACAATGCTTCGTGTGCTTTGGTCACCGCACCATTCTCCGCAATGGCGAATCGGTGACGTGCCCTCATTGCCGTGGTGTGGGGCAAGTGCTCAAACCCCCTCCGAAGCCAGTCAAGGGGGGACGTTCCTGACGGACTCATAAACCCTCTCGCACGCCCCTCCCGCTACTCCCCTTCGATCTGCTTCCGCAGCATAGAGTCGAGCAGCCTCTCCAATCCGGCCGAGCAGGTCGGTTCGCATTCGGGCTTCGTCTTCGGCTGCCTGGCTGATCTGGGTAGTGAGGGAATTGCCGCAGGCGCGGCTCCTTCGCTCGGCTTCGTAGTAGCGCCGCTGCAACCGCTGCAGAGCATCGCCAGACCGAGCAGCATCAGCCCGAGCCACTTCCAATTCCCCGTCTGCTTCATACCCCACCTCATCCATCGCCTTCTGACGGCGCTGCTCTTCAGTTCTGGCCTGGGCATCGGCGCGCTGATCGCGCTCCGACACTTCCAGGCGGTAATCGGCCAGTTCGCCACGGGCACCAGCGGCATCAGCCTGGGCACTGTTGACGCGCAACTGCTGGCCGCCAGCCACCAGGAGCAGCGCGAGCAACCAGACCCAGACGGGCACCACCTTCATCCAGGTCATGCCAACCTCCCGCCAGCAGCTAGGTAATGGGCCAGCAGGTCGTCCAGCTTGTGTTCGTTCTGCCCGTAGCCGGCGCCGGGGAGGCTTGCCCAGATTTTCCGACACTTGGCGATTGCCTCCGGGTTACGCCCCGCCTCGATGTCATCCAGGGTCCGGCGCTCTCGGATTTGCCAAAGCGCCACGCGGTCCTGGTTATCGGGCGTGAACTCGTCCACTCGACAAGCGGCCAATAGCCAGTAGAAGCCGCCAATGGATATGATGGCCACCTCGCATCACGACAAGGAGGTCGCCGTGCGCGCCACCCCTCTCGCTCTGCTCTCCCTCGCTGCAGTCCTGACGATAAGCGGCTGCACCACCAAGAAAGATTTCTATGCCATGGGTGGCAGCCGCGCAGATGGCACAGTCGATCTGGCATACGACTTCGCCCCATTCGAGCAACCCGTCGTAAACGTTAGCCAGGCCCAGAGCATCGCCAAGTCGAAGTGCCAAGTATGGGGCTATCAGGAAGCCGAAGCGTTCGGAGGCCAACAGCAGAACTGCCACCAGTTCAACGGCTATGGCTCCTGTGTCGCCGGTCAGATCGTGGTGAAGTACCAGTGTATCGGCACAGCAGATCGTCCAGTTGCATCCAGCTCATTCGCGCCAGCCACACCCCAGGCCACTGCCACTCCATCCGGGGCTCTCTCACGCGACCAATGGAAGCAGAAGCAGCTCGAAAAGCTCGACCAAGAAACTGGCCTGAGCTACGAGGAGTACCAGCGGCGGTACAAGGCGATCACAGGGCAATGATTCCGCGCGCTTTTGCCACCTTTCTCGTTTGCGCACTGCTAACTGGTTGCGCATCCAGCACGACCATGTGCACCTGGCTGCCCTGCTACCCGGCTGATGCCAAGAAGAGCTCGATGGACGAGCGAGAGGCCATCCCAATTGATTGCTCAGGGCCGGGCTTCACTTTGGAAGAGTGCTATGCGCGGGCAGACGCTGTATGCGGACGCACGGGTTATGACATCGTTGATAGCTTCAGTTCTGGCGGAACGATAACGTCGTCAGCCGAACTTCACAGCGGCCCAAACAGCCGCGCCATCATTGTCGCGTGCAAGCCAGAGCAATAATCGCGGAAAGTACCAGCGGCGGTATCGGGAAATTACCGGGCAACAAGCGTCAGGACAGACCTAAAGGAAGCAGTTAAGGAAGATCCATGAAGACCATCACTGTACGGACCAAAGAAGAGCTTGAGTCAGCGAAGGAAAGAAATTACGAGCAGATCATCGTCGAGGGGAGCCTTGCCGATAACCTGAAGAAGGCCAAGAAGATCGCTGTCGCAGGCCCTGTAACCATTGGGTTACTGACCGCAGCGCTTGCGGCCATTCCCTTGACTGGCGGCCTTTCAGTTGCTGTAGCGGCCCCCATAGCTACCCTGACTGGCCTTGAAATTGCTGCAATCATTTTCGCCGCTACCATGGGGGTGGGTCTGATCATCGCGCTGTTCAAAGGGTATGAAGAGATCTCGTACGAGACCGGCAAAATGGTTCTGAAGAAGAAGCAGCAATGAGCGGCTTTCGTCCAGGGCCGCCCTACTTCTTCATCTGCAAAAAATGCGAGCACCGCTTCAGCAGGTCGGTGAAGCTCGGGATCTTCTGCCCGAAGTGCAAATCCTTGCGAGTCGAGCCGGACAGGCTGATTTGCAAATGAATCGGCTTGTCTCGCTAGGGCGGATAGGGAATTCGCGGTATCGGGAGATTGTGGGGCAATGAGCCGCACGAATAGCAGGTGGACCAGGCTCGCCATGGCGAGCCTCGGTTCGCTACTCGATGCACTACTCGAACTGTTCATCAGGCTTCTCGACCTGAACACAGCAGCCAGCCTCACCGATGCGCCAGACTGGCTCAAGCGGCGGCGCAAACTGATCAAAATCGCGTTGATCGTGCTAGGCATCCCAGCTGCTCCGCTGTTGGTGCTGATTTTCTGGAAGCTGTTCGGAGGCTGAACCCGCAGGGAGCGGCTCCGGACTGACGTGGTTTGTGGCGGTATCGGGAGATTGTGGGGCAGTGAATCCATCTGGCCATCAAATTGCCCGCGCGTCGCCTAATGCTGACCTATAGTGGTTTCCATCCCCCTGCCGATATAGATTGGAATCCATGATCAGAAGCTTCCGGTGCCCTGACACAGAGCACCTCTTCGTACACGGAACCACGAAGAAATGGGCGTCAATCAAGGACGTAGCCGTTAGGAAGCTTACGATGCTAGATGCTGCGACCGATATTCGAGACCTCAATTCCCCGCCAGGTAACAATCTGGAGGCACTAAAGGGGAACAGGCAGGGTCAACACAGCATCCGCATCAACGAGAAGTACCGAATTTGTTTTGTGTGGTCGACCACAGGGCCAGAGCACGTTGAGATTGTCGACTATCACTGAGGAGGGTTGGTCATGCTAGCCAACGGTATGCGCGCCGTTCATCCTGGGGAAATTCTCAGGGAAGAATTCATGCATCCACTGGATCTGACCGAAGCCGAGCTGTCCAAGAAGCTGCACGTATCGGCCGCAACTATCAAGGAAGTGGTCACCGAGAAGAAAGGCTTAAGCGCAGAGCTTGCGCTTCGCTTGGCGCGCTTCTTTGACACATCCCCAGAGTTCTGGATGAACTTGCAGTGCGGTTACGCCCTGAAGAAGGCCGAAAAAGACCATGGCCCTGATATCCAGAAGAATGTGGAACCCTTGAAAGTAGAAGCCTAGCCAGAAACAAACGAAGCCCCGCCATCGAGCGGGGCTTTTCGTTTCTGCCCTTTCCTACCTCCGCGCCGGAACCGTCTGATAGCGCCACCTCGGCGACCTGCCCTACTCTGCCCTTGAGGAAAGCCCCTAGGTAGTACGCAGCCCCCGCCCCTGCTCGCGCGGGGTTTTGTGTTTCTGGGCCGCCCCTCTCCCTCCTCGCGACCGGCCATCTCATCTCCCTTTACGTGGCACGATCGTCCAGCGATTATCACCGCCACATAGTGGCCACCTGCCAATAAGAAATCAGGGAGCATGATAATGAAGGAGCTCGCGAGAAGCGCATTGCTGATGGCTGCGCTCAGCATTGGGGGCTGCGCGACAGCTCCAGTCTCAAATGTAACCGCACCCGCTTGGGTGGCCTCCTCTACCGCAAGCAAGCAACAAATTTGGGGCGTCTACGACGGGCTCGCCGGCACAACCTGGTCGGCGCCTAACTCCTACGTTCTGTTCTACCGCTGGGCGGTACCCGGCCAAGTATTGGTCGAAGAGTTCCGTCACCCAACAACAGGCGAGCTGGCTGGTACCAACATCATAGTTCCAGGCTCCGGACCTGGAAGCCTGGTACTCACATCCTCCATTGCGAACATGCAATGGCACGGCACGCTGGACGCAAACGGAAACGTCCTCTTCGCCCGAGACGGCATCATGAGAATGCCCTCGCGGGTGAGTCGCACACCAGCCGGTGAATTGCTTCAGGAGAAAGTCACGCTGGACGGGACTGTAGTCACTCAGGTGGACTCCTCCACTACTTACACGCCGGCTGGGAGTCAGCCGCCAGCCATTGCCAATCCCCTTACTAGCCCGGTGAAAGTGGCGAGTCCGTCAGCGAAGTCGCTTGTCGATGGCGAGTGGATCAAAGATCGATTGGACGAAAGCAGCCAACAAACATCCTTCTTGGGCCGCAATTTCGCGCTGTACACCATACCTGCGAAGGAAGGCGAGACTGTAACGATTGAGTTTGTCTGCCAGGAGGCCGAAGTCATCGCCTGCAATAACGACACCTGGGTTGGGCTAGATGGAGGTCGAGATCACTATGACAAAGTTGAAAGTCGCCTGAAGAAAACCTACCTAAGAACCGCCCGCAAAGACGATGACCTGCTAAGGATTGAAACCGGCGGAACACTTCATTACCAGCTTATTGTGGCGACCGGTGCTAAAGGACAACAAATTTGGGCTACAGCTCAGCGGGAAGAAGCCGAAAGGCAACAGGTGATTGCCGAACGGGAAGCGGCAGAAAGCGCAGAAAACGCCCGCATGTTCGGTGCGGTCATGACAGGACTGAGCCAAGGTCTCGCCGAAGGCGCTGCAGACTATCAAGCGTCTCAAGACAATCAGGCGGCCCTGCTCAACGGCATTGCTCAAACCACCCAAGCAGCTCAGGCCCAACAGGAGGCTGCCGCCTATGAGGTAGAGCAGGTCGAAGACACCAGCTATGAAGCCTCGTCCAACACTGACTCCTCAACAGAGGCAGAGCAGGACGCGACGGTAGCCGCTGCACTGGCTCAAGCTCGCCAGATGGCCGAGGAAGCAGGGGGTGAATCGCAGATGTTCGCGCAGATCGATGAGGCTCAGCAGCTCCTGGCCGAGAAAAAAGCCAGGCGTCAGCAGCAGGCCGGCACCAACAAAATCCTTCCCTCGAAAATCCAGCTAAGCACTGCAACCAACAGCATCACCCCGTCGCCCAATCTGCCGGAGCCTGTGGCCGAGTCCAGCAACATGGCTCAAGGCAAAGTCCGCCTCTGCAATCGCCCGGGTGATGAGGGTCCGGCGCATTGGCCGACTTGTCCGCAAACTCGCGCCGAAGAAGCAAAGTCTCACCGCCTCGCCGCCTCAGGGGGCGACGGGAGCAGCGAGATCGCCCACGGCAAGTCCTCGGGGTCTACCCGGACCGAAACAGGAAACACCCTTGGTGGTTCGGGAGATGGCTCGCAGAACACTCCCTCTGGCAAGGCGAGCACAAGCGATGACGAACCATTTGCCTGGTGCACGCAGAACAAGAAGGGCTTTAAATGCTGGGGACCCTACGGCCCATCGCCCTACGAGACTAGCTTGAAGAGTGCGCTGGGGACTGCGGGTTGTGGCTACGGTGAAGGTGATCCGCCTGACCCAGGTGAAACCACCCGCTTTGATTGCAACATCAAGCGAGTAAAGTACCTTCACGGTTACGTTCCTGAGAGTCCACCAGACTGGAAGTAAATCGGATCATACGGCCAAGCCCGCCTAGCGCGGGCTTGGCCGTTTCTGGACTACCCTTCCCCTCACCACCTAGCGAGAGTAGTCAGACCACTACGACCATGATGTACACATTCCGCTCAGTCGTTGTCTTATGGATTTGCTTGCAAGCATCCCCAAGCCTTGCTGCTGGAGGTCCAAACTTCATTGAAGGAACGAGCATCGTCAATTTGTGGGGAATTCCCCTATTCGGGTTTCTGTTTGCATTCGCGCTGACGGCTCTCTCGGGCGGTCTTCGGACTGCTATCGGAGCAACGGTATGGCTAGTAGCAGTCCTTGCTGCGATTGCGTTCGCAGGCGATCTCGGCCTCATTAGCGTGCTGCTATTTGGTCCGTGGGTAGCCTTCATAGGAATGGTATTGGTGACAGTTGTTCACTGCTTCGTTGCAGTCAGGAGGACGAGCCACAAGAGTTCGGGGTCATCGTAAATCAACCGCTATGCATATGCACAACGAAGCATAGATGTCTCCCCCACCTAGCGAACGACCATCACGGCGTGGCGGAAACAACTGGTGGTGCTCGCCCCTACTCTCACCCAGGAATGGTTGGACCGGGCCGCGGGCAATGTGCTGAGCGATTACCCCAGCCTAGTCGGCCCCATCAGTAATCTTTAGCGACTATGGCCTGTACTGGTCATAGCAAGGGCGGACTACCTGTTGGCCTCGCCAAAGCACAGGTTTTTCCTGGTTACCGAGAGAAGGACAATTTGATTGTACTTATCCTGGTTCAAGCCGCCGACACTCAAGGTTTCGATCTTCGCGCTGTATTCCTTTTCGATTGCCGAAACCTTCTGGGCCTGAGCCTTTCTGGATTCCGACCCCACCGATGAGCCATTGAGCTCAAGTTGCACGCCGTTTGCTGCGCCCGACAGGCCTGACCAGGTCGTCACGGCTGAACCCCCGCCAAATTCGCAAACACGCTGCCGGCTAACGCGCCCACGGCCCCAATACCCAACTTGGTGTACGTAGAACCGTGCGCATGACCCGGATGCAGCAGCGGAAAAGCGTGATCAGCCAGTAGCTGGCCACGAGAAAGACGAGACTCCGGGGCTTCGGCCCCGGCTGTATCGGTGGGTGATCTGTCGAGGCGCTGGCTGCAGGAGGTCTTCGGGATCGACCAGCCGGTTAAACGCTAAGCCGACGACCCCAGATCACCCACCCCATGCAGGGCAATCACTCTTCGATCATTTGCTGCCGGAGCAGTTTCGCCTCATCCGCGCTCTGAGCTGACTGAGCCAAGACAAGCTTGATGCAGGTCTTCAATACCTGGATTTCGTGTACGGCATGCCAGAACCCATTTTCGACCTGGATGGCGTCGCCAGCCTTAATCGATTCCTCGCTTTCGTAGTACTTGGGGCAGGAGTCGTCCGAGTCCCTGAGGTAATGCAATTTGAATCGCTTGAGCATGTGGCAACCCCTCCTTGATGTTGAGGGATAGAACCTATCTGAGGCTCAAACGAAAAGCTGCACAAGCGACGCACAACCGAATCCCCGCGGTAACGACACGGGGCGCCACCGGCAAGCAGGAGCGAACCGGATGCAACGCAGGAAATGCCCCGCCTGGGCGATCAGGGGCACAGCTTGGGGCTAGTCAATCAAGATCATAAGCCAGACGACAGCCACCATCGCAGGCCAATACAAGGCGATACCAAGTAGGCATAGCCCTAAATACGCCAACGAAGGATGCTGCTGACCAAATGATGTGCGCATCAACCTGTGATCTGCAGCCATGAATGCCAAGAGAATCACAGGGAATGCCTTGATGCCCTGGGCCCAATAGGGGCCAGCAACATCAGCCACGTAGTTAAAGACGAACTTGGAGCTGTAATACCAGAAGACAAGCCACATAACTGAGAAAGGAATCGCCCTGACGAAGACCATCTGCCCCCTCCTAGACAGCACTCGTGTCCAGAGTGTGGCACAGGTTGCCCCCCTCCCCGCCCCATGCTTCATGCCCCACGGGACGACTCCAAAGCCTATGAGGCGATGTCGAAGAACGAGCGGCCGACCTTTCACGAGATCCGGGCGCTGGGCGCCTGGCTGTATGAACAGCAGGGCTATCCTCAGACTATATCCAGGCGCTGATGGGTCATGCCGACGTGAAGATGACCGAGCACTACCAGGCTGGACACGAGGAGAAGGGCGTTCAGTACTAGCGCGTGGGCGCCGACCCGAATCTGTAGGTGGCGGGGCGTTTGGAAAAAATATTGAAAATCTGTTGAAAACAAAAAGGGGCGACCCTTTCGGATCGCCCCTCTAAGCCCCGCGTGACGCGGGTTCGATTTGGTAGGCACAATTGGACTCGAACCAACGACCCCCACCATGTCAAGGTGGTGCTCTAACCAACTGAGCTATGTGCCTTCGATGGGTGCGCATTCTACGGACTAACTTTTCTCTGTCAACACCTTTTTTCGCTAACTCTCTGAAAAAGTGGATTTTTTACTGTTCATCGCCTCGTTGAATATTTTGCACAGAGGCTAGCCGGCCCGTTTCAACTCAGGTAGCATCACCACATCTGTAAAAAATAAAAAACAGAGATTCCATTATGACGCACACTCCCTACCCCCAGTCCTATTACGCGTTCTCGGCCAACCCGGTGCCGGCACGCCCCGAACTGCAAGGCGAGACCGAAACCGACGTCTGCATCATTGGTGCAGGCTATACCGGCCTCTCCACTGCCCTCTTCCTTTTGGAGAACGGCTTCAAGGTCACCGTGCTTGAGGCCGCCAAGGTGGGCTTCGGCGCGTCCGGTCGCAATGGCGGCCAGATCGTCAACAGCTATAGCCGCGACATCGACTCTATCGAGCGCACCGCGAACCCGAAGAACGCCAAGCTGATGGCGGACATGGCGTTCGAAGGCGGCCGCATCATTCGCGACCGCATCAGCAAGTACAACATCCAGTGCGACCTGAAGGATGGCGGCGTGTTCGCAGCCTTCACCAAGAAGCAGATGGCGCACCTGGAAGCCCAGAAGAAACTGTGGGAGCGCTTCGGCCACAACCAGCTGGAATTGCTGGACGCCAAGGGCATCCGCAAAGTGGCGGCGACCGACAACTATATTGGCGGCATGCTGGACATGAGCGGCGGTCACATCCATCCGCTCAACCTGGCCCTTGGCGAAGCCGCAGCCATCGAGTCCCTGGGTGGCGTCATCCATGAGCAGAGCCCGGCGACCCGTATCGAGCGCGGCGCAAACCCCGTCGTGCACACCCCGAAAGGCCGCGTTAAGGCCAAGTTCGTGGTTGTGGCCGGCAACGCCTACCTGGGCAACCTGGTTCCGGAACTCGCCAGCAAATCCATGCCTTGCGGCACCCAGGTGGTGACCACCGAGCCGCTGTCGGATGAAGTGGCCAAGTCCCTCCTGCCGCAGGACTACTGTGTAGAGGACTGCAACTACCTGCTGGACTACTACCGTCTTTCCGGCGACAAGCGCCTGATCTACGGCGGCGGTGTGGTCTACGGCGCCCGCGACCCGGCGAACATCGAAGCCATCATCCGTCCGAAGATGCTGAAGACCTTCCCGCAGCTGAAGAACGTGAAGATCGACTTCGCCTGGACCGGCAACTTCCTGCTGACCCTGTCGCGCCTGCCCCAGGTCGGCCGGATCGGCGACAACATCTACTACTCCCAGGGCTGCAGCGGCCATGGCGTGACCTACACCCATATCGCGGGCAAGGTGATCGCCGAAACCCTGCGCGGCCAGGCCGAGCGCTTCGACGCCTTCGCCAGCCTGCCGCACTACCCCTTCCCGGGTGGTCGCATGTTCCGTGTGCCCTTCACTGCGATGGGTGCCTGGTACTACACCATGCGCGACAAGCTGGGCGTCTAATCCGCCTGCAACGAAAAACGGCGCCCCAGGGCGCCGTTTTTTCATTTCTCGATCAGCTTGCTCAAGGCATCTGCAGACGCGCCATCTTGGCGGCGTTGACCTGGCCCGCCGCTGCGAGCTCATCTGCGGCCTTCAGCCAGCGCGCCCGCTCCACCGACGCCGGCAACTGATTCGGCGCCTGCACCAGCACCGCCCAATTTCCCGTCTCCGTCCAGTCCGCCTTGAACTCGCTGAAGCTCATCACAGCCCGGCGTTTATGGCCAAGACGCAGCAGCACCTGCTCATTGGTGCGGTCGTAACCGACCAGCAATGCGTAACGCCACGAGGGCATCCAGCCGAAACCTTCACGCAGGTGCACCAGCACCGGATTGCCCGCGGCGACCTGCTCCAACAGGTCATCCAGCCGATTGCCCAGCGGATAGACGATCAGACCGTGCTGACGCGCTGTCGCCGCCAGCCCTTCGCGCAGGGACGCCTCTTTCTGCGGCAGCTGCAATTCCTTCTCGACCATGCCCGGCGTGACGTCATCCCCCTGCTGGGTCAGCAGGGCGGCCATCGAAGCGGGTGCGCTCTGGTAGGCGTTTTGAGCAAAGAAGGGGACGCCACTCAGCTCGACCCGCTCAGGCCCGGCCTGCAGCTTCGACGACAGCGGCTGGGCAGCACAACCGGCCAGCACGGCAACGCAAGCGGCAACAAGGACAGGGCGGAGCAGGCGATTCAGGACGGGCACGGCAACACTCGCTGTAGGCAACCTCGAATGGCTGCCGATGATACTGGCAGGAGCCCGGCCGGTACATCGCGCGCCCTGTTGGGTGCGATCCGGAACAATGCCGGATGCGGTCTGTATACCCATCACATCGTGCAAAACACACAACAGCGGGTACAAAAGTCGCTTACCCATTCATTTGCGCGACAAAAAGTTAGTATTTCACGACGCGCTGTGACTTCTCGGTCAGGTCTCGCCATCCACATTCACGACGGTGTAACAAAGGGCTGAAGCCGCGCCGTCACCTTCATTGGGCACAATATGGAGAGACCCGCTCCCATGAACACTCCGCTGCGTTTCAACGAAGCACTGATCATCACTGGCCGTGCATTCAAACCCTTCCAGTGCGTTGCCTGGGCCCTGCAAGACGGCACCGGCGAACTCAGCATCAGCGTGATCGACCGCACCAATACCCGTCTGCTCGGTCGTTCGAAGATTCCTTGCAGCACCTATTCCGACCCTGAGCAACTGGCAAGCATCCTCAAGCAATCCCGTGAGGAGCTGAGCCGCAAGGGCTACGACCTCGAGCCCTGGACGATGCCGGAGTAAGACTCCAGCGCCAGTGCCCACTGCGCGGCGGGCAGGCCTCCCTGCTCGCCCCGGCCGCTTTTTCCCTCACGCTCCGCCCTTCCCGATCCCGCGCTGATTCCAACCTCCCCAACAGGTGATGGACTTCGCCAGCCTTGGCGAGATCTATGGGCTTATTGTCATTGTTGCCACCCGCCATTCGCTGCAGACTGACGTCATCTCTTCTCCCGAGATCGTCATGGACCCAATTCGCCATATCGCCTGCCTCGCCTTCGCCGAGGTCATGAGCCTGGATGTCACCGGCCCGCTGCAGGTGTTCGCCTCGGCCAATGTCGAACGCCAGCGCCAGGGGCTGCCGCCTTGCTACGTGCTGCATCTGCTCGGCCCTGAGGCGGGGCCGGTGAAGACATCCGCCGGCTTTGCGCTGGTGGCTGAGCAGGCCTGGCGCGAGATCGACCCGACAAGCCTGGACACCTTGCTGATTCCCGGTGGAATGGAGATGACCCAGCTTTGCGCAGACGCGGCCTTGCTGGATTGGCTACGCCGGGTAGAACCCCAGGTACGACGCCTGGGTTCCATCTGTTCGGGCGCGTTGGTCCTCGCAGCGGCCGGGTTGCTGGATGGCCGTAAGGCCACAACGCACTGGTCGGACGTCGAGGCCCTGACCTGCCATGCCGCAGTGGAAGTACAAGGAGACCGCCTGCACACCTATGACCCGCAAGGCCAGGATGGTGACGCCCACGTGTTCACGTCCGCAGGCGTCACCGCCGGAATCGACCTGGCGCTTGCCCTGGTGGAAGCGGACCTTGGCCGCTCCGTGGCGCTGGCCGTGGCTCGTCGGCTGGTGCTGTTCCTGCGCCGTCCCGGCGGCCAGACGCAGTTCAGTGCCCTGCTTACGCCGGAACCCAGCCGCACACCCAGGCTGGCCGCGCTGCTGGAGTGGATCCCGGCCAATTTGGGCGGTGACCTGTCTCTCGAAGCGCTCGCGGCCCAGGCGAAGATGGCGCCGCGCAGCCTGTCTCGCACCTTTGCCCAGGAGCTGGGCGTAGGCCCTGGCAAGTATGTCGAACGCATCCGCCTGGAGGCCGCCCGTACCCTGTTGCAGGACGCCCAGGCCTCCATCGCCACTGTGGCGCGCCTGACCGGTTTCGGTCACCCGGAAAACTTGCGCCGCACCTTTCACAAGCACCTGTCCGTGAGCCCGCAGGAGTACGCGGAGCGCTTCGGACGCCCGACCTTCGACTGAGGACTTCGCCATGCTCGAACTGCGCCCCAATTGCGAATGCTGCGACAAGAGTCTGCCCCCGGAGTCCACCGAGGCGCTGATCTGCTCGTTCGAATGCACCTTCTGCCGTAACTGTGCTGATCAACGCCTGCATGGAACCTGCCCCAACTGCGGCGGCGAACTGGTTCGGCGCCCCATCCGCCCCGCGACTAAGCTGGCCAGGTATCCCGCGTCCACGCAGCGCATCCTGAAGCCCGCCGGCTGCCCGACCTGAACCACCCATTCAAGGAAGAACCATGCTGCTGAACAATCCCAGCATTCGGCTGCTGTTCGCCGGCCAGGCGCTCTACTGGACCTGCTCGATGATCGGCATCACGCTCACCTCGCTGGTGGGCCTGCAACTGGCGCCGCTCAATAGCCTGGCGACCCTGCCGCTGGCGCTGCTGGTCCTGGGCAACCTGCTGGCCGTGCAACCCTTGTCGCTGTTCATGCAGCGCCACGGTCGCCGCCCCGGCCTGATGCTCGGCGCCGCGTGCGGTGTACTGGGCGGACTCCTGAGTGCGCTGGGCGTATGGCTGGGGGATTTCGTCCTGTTCTGCCTGGGGGCCCTGCCCATCGGCGGCTATCAGGCCTCGGCCATGTACTACCGCTTCGCCGCCCTGGAGGCAGTGGAGGACACACAGAAAGGGCGAGCGACCGCCTATGTGATCGGCGGCGGCGTGTGCGCAGCCCTGATTACCCCGAGTCTGTCCCTGTGGTCGCGCGCTGCGCTGGATGCTCCCTTTGTCGGCGCCTACCTGCTGATCGCGGTACTGGCATTGATCGCCCTGCTGCTGATGTCACGCCTGCGCGAAGGCGAAGCACCGCGCCCGCCCAAAGCGGGCTGGGCAGAAGCCCGCGCCCTGCTCTCCCGTCCACTGGTGCGCGCAGCGCTGGCCACCACCGCCATCGGCCATGGCCTGATGGTGCTGGTGATGAACGCCACACCGTTGGCGATGAACTTCTGCGGCCATTCCCTGGAATCCAGCACCGAGGTGATCCGCTGGCACATGCTCGGCATGTTTCTCCCCGCCTTCGTCGCCGGCCCACTGGTGGATCGCCTGGGTAGCCGCCGCGTCGCGCTACTCGGCGGACTCGTCCTGTTGGGCAGCGCCGTGACGGCACTGTCCGGATTGGGCCAGTCGCACTTCCTGCTCAGTTCCTTCCTCCTCGGCGTCGGCTGGAACCTGATGCTGGTGGCAGGCACCACCCTGCTGGGCGAGGGCCACAGTGCCGAGGAGCGCGGCCAGGCGCAGGGGTTGATGGAGCTGGGCAATGGCCTGGTGGCAGCGTGTGCGTCCTTCACGTCGGGAGCGCTGATCAGCGGGATC
This sequence comes from Pseudomonas sp. BN515, assembly GCF_029873155.1. Lineage (NCBI taxonomy): Bacteria > Pseudomonadati > Pseudomonadota > Gammaproteobacteria > Pseudomonadales > Pseudomonadaceae > Pseudomonas > Pseudomonas sp. BN515. The sequence goes on from NZ_SSOH01000072.1 coordinate 44,295, forward strand.
GGCTGGGATGCGGTGAACCTCGGCATGCTGCCCCTGCTGGCGGTCGCCCTGCTGATGCTCTTGCCGGTGCGGCGCCGGCTGGCTGCAGGCTGAGCCCCCCCTACAGCCAACCCCATAAAAAAGGCGACCCGGAGGTCGCCTTTTTTGTTTCGATCGCGCCTTAGTAGTAGGCGTTTTCGCGATTGCTGTGATCGGTGACGTCGCGCACGCCCTTGAGCTCTGGGATACGCTCCATCAGGGTTTTCTCGACGCCATCCTTCAGGGTCATGTCGACCATGCCGCAGCCCTGGCAGCCGCCGCCGAAACGCAGCACGGCAATGCCTTCCTCGACCACGTCCACCAGGCTCACTTGACCGCCGTGACTGGCGAGACCGGGGTTGATCTCGGTCTGCAGGTAGTAGTTGATGCGCTCATTGAGCGGGCTTTCTTCGTTGACCATCGGGACCTTGGCGTTAGGCGCCTTGATGGTCAGCTGGCCACCCATGCGATCGGTGGCGTAGTCCACGATTGCGTCTTCCAGGAAAGGCTCGCTGATACCGTCGATCCAGGCGGTGAAAGCGGCCAGCGCCAGGGCGCTGTCTTCCGGCTTCTGCTCGCCCGGCTTGCAATAGGCGATGCAGGTTTCGGCGTACTGGGTACCCGGTTGGGTGATGAAGACTCGAATGCCGATGCCCGGGGTGTTCTGCTTCTCGAGCAGGTCAGCCAGATAGTCCTGGGCAGCTTGGGTAATGGTGATGGCGCTCATGGCAACTCCTCGCAAACATGGGCGCAGTGTACGCCAAAGGGGAACAGGGGTTAAAGCCCTACCAATTTAGTAGGAATTATTCTCGTCAAAGGTTCTGATACCGATTCATATCCAGCTCTCCCGCCTCCACCGGCTCGGTTTCACGGATGAAAGCCGCCAGGTCGTGGAAGTAGGACCAGAATTCCGGGTGGGTGCGACGGATGCCCCAGCGCTCTACCACCTTGTCGAAAGCTGCACCGTCCTTCGCCTTCTCCAGGGCAGATACGAAGGCCTCCACTTCCCCCGCCTTGAGATTGAAGATGAAGTTCGGATAGCTGGAGAGCACGCCGGGGTACAGCGTCAGGGTGTCCAGCCCCGGCTGGTAACGCAGTTCCTCGCCGAGCATGAAGGCCACGTTGCTGTGGGCGCGGTTGCGCAGCAGGCTGTAAATCTCGCGGCGCCCATCGGACGTTTCGACCCGCAGCAGGGTCGCCTCCGGCAGTTGCTCGATTACCTTGAGCCCCGCAGCCGGCCGGCTCACCAGGCGACTGAGTACCTGCTCCACGTCCTGCAGCTCGCGTGCGACGTCCGACCGGAAGCAACGGCCATCGGTGCAGCGGTTGATGGGATCGGGCCTTGCGTTGATCCCGGCATAGCGCGACAGCAGCTCCTGGGCGAACGCGCGCTTGGGGTCCTTTTCGGGCAAGGCGAGAGCGCTTGGGGTGTCCTTGTCGATGCTCTGGTAGTCCAGCCACATCTTCACCTTGCCACTCTTCTGGTACCAGTCGCCGAGCAACGCCGCCCGGGACTCGGCCGGCATCAGGCGGAGGAAGTTCACCTCCGCACCATTGCGGATCAGGTCGAAGTACAGCCGCGTCTGCGCCTGGTGGGAGACGTTACCGAACACGTCGAAATTGACCACCAACTGGTAGTAAGTGCGCTCGAGCAGCGGATAATCCATCCACCAGATGGTCTGCGGAATCTCGCCGATCAGGCCTTTGCGTACCGAGGCGCTGTCGTACTGGCGGAAGATCGACAGCAGCGCGTTGTCGTTGCCGGTCCAGATGTGCGACCAGCTCGGCACCGGCGCATCCGCATAAGCCGCCATGCGCAGCGCTTCGTACTCGTTGCGCTTGTCGCGGTAGCTGCGCCACAGCCCCAGCAAGTCGCCGATCTCGTCGAATTGCCCCGGCATCGCCAGCAGCGGTGTCGCCTGCTCGCGGTACTCGGCATTGGTGATGTACAGGTCGTGGGCCGGGGCCTGGAACAGTGCCCAGAAGTTGTCGCGGATTACGTCCGTGGCGATCTGGCCACGGCAGACGGGGCCGCGGATGAAGGTCCGCACGAAGTACTCGGCGTTATCCAGCATGAACTGGTAACGCGCCTGCGCCGGGATGGCCTGGAAGGTCTCGAAGGGGTTGGCACGGCGTTGGGCACCATAGCCAGGCACCTGGTCGGCGACCCAATCGCCGCTGAAGAACAGCTCCTTGACCCGCGCCAGCTTCGCCGCGCTCAGCGGATAGGTGATGTGGGTCTTGTGCACGATCACGCCCTGGATGGGCCAGAGACGGTAGTAGAATTTGTTGCCCGGATCCTCGTTGGGGCGGCGCGTGGCGATGGGGTCGATCGGCTGGCCGCTGGGCGTGCGCGATCGCATCAATTGGAAGAAGTGTCCCGGCTCGCCGCCCTCGAAATACAGGTGCGCGAGGAACAGATGCTCGAACAGCCAGCGCCCCACCAGCACCTCGCGGGCGCCCGGCGCATTGAGCAGGTTTTCCCACTCGGTCACCTGGCGCGCCTCGGCAGCGCTGGGCTGCACGGCCTGCTCCTCGACCGGAGCGCCCTGGGCCAGCCAGCGTTGCAGGGTCTGGTATTCCGCGTCGCTGAGGCCGGTGACGGCGAACGGCATGCCAGCGCGGGCGTGCTTGCGGGCGTAGTCGTCGAACTCCCCGGGCAGAGGGCACTGGTTCTGGCGATTGATGCTGATATCGAGGTCGGCCGGCAGCTTGGCATTGGGTTCCGGCGGATTCGACCGGCCCAGCTCCAGCATCCGCGCCATCAATGCGGCCTGGGCGCCATTGGCATCGAGCACGGAATGGAAGCCCTTGCGTTGCCAGGCCTCGGCGCCACGCGCGTCGAAATACAGACGAGTGGTTTCCTGCGCCTTGGTGCGGCCTCCGTCGTACACAGGCAGCTTGCTGGCACCCCGTGCGGCACCCTCGGCGCTGCCCAGGTTGAGCTGGCAAGGCGAGTCATAGCAGGCATGGCAGGCCACGCACTTCTGCGTGAAGATCGGCTGGACGTCGCTGCTGTAGGAAAGCTCCTCAGCCACTGTCGGGCGCATCCACAGCATGAACAGGACAAACAACGAAGCAAGGGTACGCAGCGACATGACTCGATCCGTGAGGAGTGAATAGGCGGATTCTAGTGGCTTGCGGCATGGGACGGCGAATCCGCCCCCGCACCAACATGAACGAAATTCATGGAAATGGCGGACAAGCTAAAAATTACTAAGGTTTTGCTATCATCCTCGCCTTTGTTCACGCCACCTTCAGGTAGTTCCCATGTCCGACCGCATCGCCCGCCAGCAAGCCCTGCAACAGGCGCTCAAAGAGCGCATCCTGATCCTCGACGGCGGCATGGGCACCATGATCCAGAGCTACAAGCTGCAGGAAGAGGACTACCGTGGCACTCGCTTCGCTGACTGGCCGAGCGACGTGAAAGGCAACAACGACCTGCTGCTGCTGACCCGTCCGGATGTGATCCAGGCCATCGAGAAGGCCTACCTGGACGCCGGCGCGGACATCCTCGAGACCAACACATTCAACGCCACCCGCGTGTCCCAGGCCGACTACGGCATGGAAGAGCTGGTGTATGAGCTGAACGTCGAAGGCGCGCGCCTGGCCCGTGAAGTGGCCGACGCCAAGACCGCCGAGAACCCGGCCAAGCCGCGCTTCGTTGCCGGCGTGCTCGGCCCGACCAGCCGCACCTGCTCCATTTCCCCGGACGTGAACAACCCCGGCTACCGCAACGTCACCTTCGACGAGCTGGTGGAGAACTACAGCGAAGCCACCAAGGGTTTGATCGAGGGCGGCTCCGACCTGATCCTGATCGAAACCATCTTCGATACCCTCAACGCCAAGGCGGCGATCTTTGCCGTGCAGGGCGTGTTCGAGGAACTGGGCTTCGAGCTGCCGATCATGATCTCCGGCACCATCACCGATGCCTCCGGCCGCACCCTGTCCGGCCAGACCACCGAGGCCTTCCTGAACTCGGTGCGCCACGCCAAGCCAATCTCCATCGGCTTGAACTGCGCCCTCGGCGCCAAGGAGCTGCGCCCCTACCTGGCGGAGCTGGCGGCCAAGGCTGAAACCCATGTCTCGGCGCACCCCAACGCCGGCCTGCCCAACGCCTTCGGCGAATACGACGAAACCCCGGCGCAGATGGCCGAAGTGGTGGAAGAGTTCGCCGCCAGTGGCCTGCTCAACATCGTTGGCGGTTGCTGCGGCACCACCCCGCCGCACATCCAGGCCATCGCCGAGGCCGTGGCCAAGTATCAGCCGCGCGTGATCCCGGACATCCCCAAGGCCTGCCGCCTCTCGGGCCTGGAGCCTTTCACCATCGACCGCAGTTCGCTGTTCGTGAACGTCGGCGAGCGCACCAACATAACCGGTAGCGCCAAGTTCGCCCGCCTGATCCGCGAAGAGAACTACACCGAGGCCCTGGAAGTGGCGCTGCAACAGGTGGAAGCGGGCGCCCAGGTGATCGACATCAACATGGACGAAGGGATGCTCGACTCCCAGGCAGCCATGGTCACGTTCCTTAACCTGATCGCCGGTGAGCCGGACATCTCCCGCGTGCCGATCATGATCGACTCCTCCAAGTGGGAAGTGATCGAGGCGGGCCTGAAATGCATCCAGGGCAAGGGCATCGTCAACTCCATCTCCATGAAGGAAGGCGTCGAGGCGTTCAAGCACCATGCCCGTCTGTGCAAACGTTACGGCGCGGCCGTGGTGGTGATGGCCTTCGACGAAGTCGGCCAGGCCGATACCGCCGCACGCAAGAAGGAAATCTGCAAGCGCAGCTACGACATCCTGGTCAACGAAGTGGGCTTCCCGCCCGAAGACATCATCTTCGACCCGAACATCTTCGCCGTGGCCACCGGCATCGAGGAACACAACAACTACGCGGTGGACTTCATCGAGGCCTGCGCCTACATCCGCGACGAACTGCCCTATGCGCTGTCGTCCGGCGGCGTGTCCAACGTGTCCTTCTCCTTCCGCGGCAACAACCCGGTGCGTGAAGCGATCCACTCGGTGTTCCTCTACCACGCCATCAAGAACGGCCTGACCATGGGCATCGTCAACGCCGGCCAGCTGGAGATCTACGACGAGATCCCCGCCGAGCTGCGCGACAAGGTCGAAGACGTGGTGCTCAACCGCCACGAGGGCAGCACCGAGGCCCTGCTGGCCATCGCCGACAACTACCGTGGCGGCGGCGCGGTGAAGGAAGCCGAAAGCGAGGAATGGCGCAGCTTCAGCGTTGAGAAACGCCTGGAGCATGCGTTGGTCAAGGGCATCACCACCTTCATCGTCGAAGACACCGAGGAGTGCCGCCAGAAGTGCGCGCGCCCGATCGAGGTGATCGAGGGCCCGCTGATGTCCGGCATGAACGTAGTGGGCGATCTGTTCGGCGCCGGCAAGATGTTCCTGCCCCAGGTCGTGAAGTCCGCCCGCGTGATGAAGCAGGCCGTGGCTCACCTCATCCCCTTCATCGAAGCGGAGAAAGGCGACAAGCCCCAAGCCAAGGGCAAGATCCTCATGGCTACCGTGAAAGGCGACGTGCACGACATCGGCAAGAACATCGTGGGCGTCGTATTGGGCTGCAACGGCTACGACATCGTCGACCTCGGCGTGATGGTGCCGGCGGAAAAAATCCTCCAGACCGCCCGCGAACAGAAGTGCGACATCATCGGCCTGTCCGGCCTGATCACCCCGTCCCTGGACGAGATGGTCCACGTCGCCAAGGAAATGCAGCGCCAGGGCTTCAACCTGCCACTGATGATCGGCGGCGCCACCACTTCCAAGGCACACACGGCGGTGAAGATCGACCCGCAGTACAGCAATGACGCCGTGGTCTACGTCACCGACGCATCGCGCGCGGTGGGTGTGGCCACCACCCTGCTGTCGAAGGAAATGAAGCCGGAATACGCCCGCAAGCTGCGCGAGGAGTATGCCGAGGTCCGCGAGCGTACCGCCAACCGCGCTGCCCGCACCGAGCGCCTGGCCTACGCCGACGCCCTGGCCAACAAGCCGCAGTTCGACTGGGCTTCCCATCAGGTCGCCAAGCCGAGCTTCACCGGCGTCCAGGTGCTGGAGGACATCGACCTGGCGGTGCTGGCCCAGTACATCGACTGGACCCCCTTCTTCATCTCCTGGGACCTGGCCGGCAAGTACCCGCGCATCCTCACTGATGACGTGGTGGGCGAAGCGGCTACCGCGCTGTTCAACGACGCTCAGGCCATGCTCAAGCAGTTGATCGACGGCAAGCTGATCAAGGCCCGTGCGGTGTTCGGTTTCTGGCCGGCCAACCAGGTGGACCACGACGACATCGAAGTCTACGACGCCCACGGCAAGGCCCTGGCGCGCCTGCACCACTTGCGCCAGCAGACCATCAAGCCCGACAGCAAGCCGAACCTCTGCCTGGCCGACTATGTGGCGCCCAAGGAAAGCGGCATCACCGACTACGTGGGTGGTTTCATCACCACCGCCGGCATCGGCGCCGAGGAACTGGCCAAGCAGTACGAAGCCAAGGGCGACGACTACAGCGCCATCATGGTCAAGGCCCTGGCCGACCGCCTGGCCGAAGCCTGCGCCGAGTGGTTGCACGAGCGCGTGCGCAAGGAGCACTGGGGCTATGCGGCCGACGAGCACCTGGACAACGAGGCGCTGATCAAGGAGCAGTACAAGGGCATCCGCCCCGCTCCCGGCTACCCGGCCTGCCCGGACCACACCGAGAAAGGCACCCTCTTCCACCTGCTCGACCCGCAAGGCGCCTCCGGCGTCACCCTCACCGAGCACTACGCCATGTTCCCGGCGGCGGCGGTCAGCGGCTGGTACTTCGCCCACCCCGAGGCCCAGTACTTCGCCGTTGGTAAAGTCGAACGCGACCAGGTCGAGAGCTACAGCAAACGCAAGGGCCAGGACCAGGCCGTAAGCGAGCGCTGGCTGGCACCGAATCTGGGATACGACAACTGATCCCAGTAGTGACTTGTAAGCACCCGCACAATGAAAAAGCCCCGCACTAGCGGGGCTTTTTCATGGAACGGGATTCATCCCTTGGTACGCCTCACGAACTTGATCGACCACTCGAAGTTAGGCTTGCGCGTCACGCTGATGGCGCGGCGGGTGACGGTGTCGAGGGTGACGTTCCAGAAGCCGGTGCTGGGAACCACGATCTTCGCCGGGAAGCGGTCGAACGCGCCGCCGATGTAGTTGTGGCGGGCACCATTCTTGAAGCTGCGGAAGTTCGCATCGTTCATCAGCCGGATGTTGCAGGTCTGCGAGCACTGGATGACGACCAGGTCACCCTCGTTGAGGTGCTCGCGTTGATGGATGAACTTCATGGACAGCTCCCGAATCGCTGAATCAAACAGCGCGCGAGGATACCACGGAGGCAAATGCCGCAGCCTCGCCTACGCTGAAGAAGCCGACCAGGCAGGATGCCCGGGTGGAACGGGATGACCTCCCACCGCGCATCCAACATTCATGGAACCCGATCGACCAAGGTGGACTTTTTATGCTCGACGCCAGCCGTATTCCCGCTCTCCTGATTACCCTCGGCCTGCTCGCGGCCTGCACCAGCCATGCGGAAAACGAAGGATTGACCGCCACCACCAGCTCGGGCGAAGCCTACGCTCAGGGGGTGCCCGGTAGCGTCGTATCCGAGACCGAGCAGATCTCGGCGGTGGTCCAGGCCGTCGACCAGAAGAAGCGCACCTTCACGCTGGAGGACGAACAGGGCAATCGCCAGACCTTCAACGCGGTCCCGGAAATGCGCAATTTCTCGCAGTTGAAGGTGGGCGACCGGGTCAACGCTGTAGTGACCCACGAGCGCGTGATCGAGCTGCGCGCACCGGGCAAAGCCGCGGAAGATGGCGCCGCTGGCGTGGTGGCGACTGCACCTGAGGGTGACAAGCCGGGCATGCTGGTCGCCAATACCGTGGAGATCACAGCTGTGGTCAAAGCTATCGACACCACCCAGCACACCGCCACGCTGCAGTTCGCCGACGGTACCCGCAAGGTCGTTCGGGTGCGGCCGGACATCGAACTCAAGTCCTCCTATCTCAATCAGGAAGTGGTCATTCGGATGACCTCCGCGCTGGCCATCAGCGTCGAGGCGCCCTGAGCCATATCCAGCGCCGGTCGGCGGGTCTGCCACCGTTTCGGGGACAGTGGTAGGATGCGCGCCCCATGCGAATCCCCGATATCCACCAGCGACTCGCCGACCTCGGCGCCCTCCCCGTCCATAGCGGGCGGGTGGTGCGTGCCTGGCTGCAGGGCAAGCCCCTGGACGCAGGCACCCGCCGTCAGCACACCGAGCACTTCCTGCCCCTGAGCGTCCGTGACGGCCTGCCAGCACTGGCCGAGGAACTGGGCTCCCTGGTGAGTCTGCGATCCGAACACCCCGGCGTCGACGGGTCCGCCCGGCTGCTGGTGGCGCTGCGCGATGGCCAAATGGTGGAAAGCGTGCTGCTGCCCCGTGATGGCCTCTGCGTCTCCACCCAGGTGGGCTGTGCCGTGGGCTGCGTGTTCTGCATGACCGGCAAGAGCGGCTTGCTGCGCCAGGTGGGCAGTGCCGAGATCGTCGCCCAGGTTGCCCTCGCCCGCCGCTTCCGGCCGGTGAAGAAGGTCGTGTTCATGGGCATGGGTGAGCCGGCGCACAACCTGGAGAACGTGCTCGAAGCCATCGATCTGCTGGGCACCGATGGCGGCATCGGCCACAAGAACCTGGTGTTCTCTACCGTGGGCGACATGCGCGTCTTCGAGCGCCTTCCCCAGGAGCGGGTCAAGCCAGCGCTGGCGCTTTCCCTGCACACCACCCGGGCTGACCTGCGCGAGCAACTGCTGCCCAAGGCGCCACGCATCGCCCCGGACGAACTGGTGGAGCTGGGCGAACGCTACGCCCGCAACATCGGCTATCCGATCCAGTACCAGTGGACGCTGCTCAAGGGCATCAACGACAGCCAGGAAGAAATGGACGGCATCCTGCGCCTGCTCAAGGGCAAGTACGCGGTGATGAACCTCATCCCCTACAACAGCCTGGATGCGGACGAGTACCAGCGCCCGGATGGCGATCGCATCGTGCAGATGGTCCGCTACCTGCACAGCCGCGGCATCCTCACCAAGGTGCGCAACTCCGCCGGCCAGGACGTCGAAGGCGGCTGCGGCCAGCTGCGTGCCCGCGCGGTGGAACTGGTCAATACCCGCCGCCTGCACCGCTCGGCCTCCTGAGCGACCAGACAGCATTTCCCGGCCGACGAGCTAAGCTCAGGCCAGGAGGTGCCCATGGACGACAAGAATCACGATCAACCCCTGAGCTTCCGCGAGATGCTGCAGAGCGTGCTGGCGGCGGCCTTCGGCGTGCAGAGCGGGAAGAATCGAGCCCGCGACTTCAGCCGTGGCAAACCCAGCCACTTCATCATCCTCGGGGTGCTGTTCACCGCCATCTTCGTGCTGGTGCTGTTTGGACTGGTGAAAGTGATACTCCACCTCGCCGGGGTGTGAGCCTCAGTCGATCAGCGGTTCCAGGGAGAAGCGGTAGTCAGCCGCAGCCTTTTTGCCCACCTGGCTGAAGGCGCGGAAATCCAGGTCGTAGCCCTGCCGCTCGATGTGCTGCAGGATACGCTTCGCCTTGTCCCGGTCCAGGGCCATGAACAGTCGCACTTCGCGATCCTTGCCCCCGTGCTGGGCAAAGTCCACGCCTGCGTCGTAGTCATGCAGCAGCACCATCGCCCAGCCGCCAAGGGTGAAGTGGCCGCTGACCAGGGCACTGATCTGCCCATCGAGGTAGGCGCGCAGGACTTCCGGGGAATTGTTCAGGGCGGAAAAGTACATATCCCGCCCCGGCTTGTGTCCCAGCTCGCTGGCCGCCTTCATCGCACCGAAGGCCATTTCATCGTTGGCCGACCACACGACATTCACGCTCGGATAACGCTGGAACAGCTGCAGGGCCTGGTTGTAGGCGCGATCGCGATTCCATTCGCTGTAGACCAGCTGTCGCAGGCGGGCCTGGGGGAACTCGGCGAGAGCGGCCATCAACCCCTGCTCGCGATACTGGGCGGCGGGTGTCTGCTTGACGCCGGAGAACGCCAGCACCTCGAAGGGCTGGCCTGGTGTGCGGCGCGCCTGTTGCTCCAGCAATGTATGCGCCATCAGATAGCCGGCTTCCTCATCATTGGGAATCATGCTGCCGATCCAGTCCGGGTAACGCTCCCGGGTGCCTCCGGTCACGGCCTGCTGGTCAGGCGTCAGCGTGCTGTTCACCGTGAACAGCTTGACCCCACTGCCGCGGGCCAGCCGCAGGATTTCCGGCGCGGCGTACTGCTCGTTGACGAAAACCAGGTAATCAGGCCGATTCTCGCCCTGCAGCACTTCGCGAGCCTGGTCGAGCATCCGCTCCAGGCTGCGTTCGGCATAGCGGATTTCCAGCTTCATGCCCAGGTCGCCGGCGGCTGCCTGCATGAACTGCGCATAGCTGGCCCAGAAGGGCTCTTGGGTCCGGCCCGGGTTGAGAAACACCACCGAAGCGGCACTCAGCGAATGGCTGAGCCCCAGGCAGAGAAAAAACAGAAGGGAGGCACAACGTCCTTTCATTCCATAACCCTGAATAAGCAGCGGCGCAGTATAACCGCTTATCGCAGGGCGACCGGATAAGGTGGGGCGGACGAGCGGAAGCCAGTCCGCCCCACACGTCCCTTATTGATGGCTGACCCAGAACACAGCAGTGGAAACGGCAATCAGGATCAGGAAGAAGATGGCCCAGGCATCGACCTTGCTGTCGTGGTTGGTGTCTTCGGAATGTTCGGTCATGGCGTCCCCCGGTTGTTGTGGTTATAGGCGGCTTGCACTTCGAGTAAAGACCAGCCCCCGCAGCGCCTCAAGCCGAAGGGTTATGCACCCGTACAAAGCCATAACTTTTGGTTCTTTACATATACTCAAACATCACTTTTGCGCATAACCACGAACTGGTATCTTCCTCCGGCTCCGCGGGGAGTGCGCGGCCGTGCGCGCAGAAAAGCTGTAAGCAGCCTGACAACAGGACATTTCATGTACGTATACGACGAGTACGATCAACGGATCGTCGAGGACCGCGTCAAGCAGTTCCGCGATCAGACCCGCCGCTATCTGGAAGGCACGCTTTCGGGAGAGGAATTCCGCCCGCTGCGCCTGCAGAACGGCCTGTACATCCAGCGTTACGCGCCCATGCTGCGCGTCGCCGTGCCCTATGGCCTGCTTTCTTCCGTGCAGGTGCGCAAGCTGGCTCAGATCGCTCGCGACTACGACAAGGGCTACGCCCACATCAGCACCCGCCAGAACGTCCAGTACAACTGGCCGGAACTGGAAGACGTGCCGGAAATTCTCGCCGAGCTGGCCACCGTGCAGATGCACGCCATCCAGACCAGCGGCAACTGCATCCGCAACACCACCACCGACCAGTTCGCCGGCGTCGCCCGTGACGAACTCGTCGACCCGCGCCCCTGGTGCGAGATCATCCGTCAGTGGTCCACCTTCCACCCGGAATTCTCCCACCTGCCGCGCAAGTTCAAGATCGCCGTCAATGGCGCCGTGAGCGACCGCGCTGCTATCGAAGTCCACGACATCGGCCTGGAAGCAGTACAGAACGCTGCCGGCGAGCTGGGCTTCCGCGTATCCGTGGGCGGCGGCCTGGGCCGTACCCCGATCGTCGGCAGCTTCATCAATGAATTCCTGCCCTGGCAGCACCTGATCAGCTATCTCGACGCCATCCTGCGCGTGTACAACCGCTATGGCCGTCGCGATAACAAGTACAAGGCGCGGATCAAGATCCTCGTCAAGGCGCTGACCCCCGAAGTCTTCGCTGAGCGCGTGAACGCCGAGTGGGCCCACCTGAAGGATGGCCCCACCACCCTGACCGAAGAAGAAGTGGCACGCGTTGCCAAGCACTTCGTCGATCCGTCGTACAAGGCCCTGGAAGACCAGGACGCCGCCCTCGCCGCACTGGAAGCCGAGCACCCCGGCTTCGCTCGCTGGCGCGTGCGCAACGTCATCGCCCACAAGAAGCCCGGCTACGCCGCAGTAACCCTGTCGCTCAAGCCCACTGGCGTGGCACCTGGCGACGTCACCGACAAGCAGCTGGACGCCATCGCCGACCTGGCCGATCGCTACAGCTTCGGTGAAGTGCGCAACAGCCATAACCAGAACATCATCCTGGCCGACGTCGAGCAGTCCCAGCTGTTCACCCTGTGGGGCGAACTGCGCGAGCTCGGTTTCGCCACCCCGAACGTGGGCCTGCTGACCGACATCATCTGCTGCCCGGGCGGCGACTTCTGCTCCCTGGCCAACGCCAAGTCGATCCCGGTGGCCGAAGCCATCCAGCGCCGCTTCGATGACCTGGACTACCTGTTCGACATCGGCAACCTCGACCTGAACATTTCCGGCTGCATGAACGCCTGCGGCCACCACCACGTGGGCCACATCGGCATCCTCGGCGTGGACAAGAAAGGCCAGGAGTTCTACCAGGTATCCCTCGGCGGCAGTGCCGGCCGTGACGCCAGCCTGGCGCAGATCCTCGGCCCGTCCTTCGCCCAGGACGAAATAGCCGATGTGATCGAGAAGATCATCAAGGTCTACGTGGAACAGCGCACCGAAGACGAGCAATTCCTCGACACCTTCCGCCGTATCGGTATCGACCTGTTCAAGGAGCGCGTATATGCAGCGAATCATTAAGAACGGCCAGGTGATCGACGAAACCTGGCACCTGCTGGCCAAGGACGCGACCCTGGACGGCGTGCCCAACTGCGACGACATCATCGTCCCGCTGGCCCTCTGGCGCGACCACGCTCACGCCCTGAAAGCCCGCGACGGCGGCCTGGGTGTGTGGCTGGACAGCGACGAGGAGATCGAGGAAATCGCCGACCAGCTGGAGTTCTTCCAGGTCATCGCGCTGAACTTCCCGGCCTTCACCGATGGCCGTCACTCCTCCACCGCCTACCTGCTGCGCCAGCGCTACGGCTACAAGGGTGAAGTACGCGCCATCGGCGACGTGCTGCGCGACCAGCTCTTCGCCCTCAAGCGTTGCGGCTTCGACGCCTTTGCCCTGCGCGCGGACAAGGATCCGTACGACGCCATCAAGGCCTTCGAGGACTACTCCGAGGTCTACCAGGCATCCAGCGACCAGCCCCTGCCGCTGTTCCGCCGCCGCACGGCCTGACCGACGCACCAACGAAAAGCCCCGCAATTGCGGGGCTTTTTGTTTGGCGATGCCCCCAATGGGTATACATCTCTGTAGGGGCGAATTCATTCACCAAGGGCGGCGCAGCTGCCCCCGGCTTATTGAGGCCGAACCTTCGGTCCGGTTGGCGAACGAATTCGCCCCTACAACGCACGAACCGCATCCCACGCCACTTGCATGAACAGCTCGCGGCAGTCAGCCAGGCTCGTGCGAGTGCGCCCAGCCAGCCAGTTGCGAGCAAAGTCCTGTGCAGGGCCAATAACCACTGAGGAGAAGCAGTCCGCGGGAATATCCTTGAATGCCCCAGCCTCGCGGTAGTCCTGCAGGACGTCGAAGATGCGCGCATGGTGATCACGATTGGCCTCGCGCAGCTGCTCGCCCACCTCCCCAGCCTCCACCCGCCCGCGGCTGTGCAACACGAAACGCGCCCAATCCGGATTGGCCACCACCCAGTCGACATAGACGCTGACCAGCAGCTTGACGCAGGCCTCGGCACTGGCGGCCTTGGCGAACCCCTCCTGGAGCAACTGCGCGTACTGGCCAACCCCGGCCAAGTAGAGCGCGCCGATAATGCGCTCCTTGTTGCCGAAGTGGTGGTAGAGGCTGCCAATGCTGGCACCGGAACGGTCGCGGATCATCTCGATTGTGGTGGCATCTACGCCCACCTCGGTGAAACACGCCAGAGCAGCCTGGAGGATCTCGTCTTTGCGGGAGGAACGGGCCATGGAACTCCTTGGAAAGGGAATTAGAATATTTTTCTAGAATTATTTTCTAGCACTCGTATACTGCAGCAGCGCGCGCTCATCTTCAATCCACCCTGACGAGAGACTCGAAATCCATGAGCCAGATGTTGCAGATGTTCAAGCAAGCCGGCCCAGAGCAGTTCAGCGCCATGATCGGCCAAGTCGCCCCCTACTTCGCCAGCATTGCCCCGCGCTTCGTCGAACTGCGCCCGGGCTACGCCGAGGTAAGCTTCCCCAAGCGCCGCGAGGTGCTCAACCACATCGGCACCGTGCACGCCATCGCACTGTGCAACGCCGCGGAGTTGGTGGCCGGAACCATGACTGACGCCTCCATTCCTGCCGGCGTGCGCTGGATTCCGCGCGGCATGACGGTCGAGTACCTGGCCAAGGCTTCCGGCGACGTACGCGCTGTAGCAGACGGTAGCGAGCTGGACTGGTCCATCCTGGGCGACGTCAAGGTACCGGTCGTGGCCTACGTCGGCGATACCGCGGTGCTGCGCGCCGAGATCACCATGTACCTGAGCAAGGCCTGAAAATGACGGGGCCCGGTTTCCACCGGGCCCCGCATCGATCCCTTACTGCCAGAAACGCTGCTGGCTGAGACGTTCCCACCAGCTCAGCAACACGCGGTCGATGGCCACGCTGGCAGCCAGGCCGACGCGCTCCTGCAGGCTCTTGCGAGCGGCGTAGTGCAGATGGAACAGCTCGGCGTCCTTGGCACGCGCGGCGAGGTACTCGTCGCTGGTACGCAGTTCATCGACCAGCTTCTTCTCCAGCGCGGCGGTGCCCAGCCAGACTTCACCCGTGGCGATCTCGGCCATGTCCAGTTGCGAGCGATATCGACCGACGAAGCCCTTGAACAGCTCGTGGGTGGATTCCAGGTCTTCCTGGAACTTCTGCCGGCCCTTGTCGGTGTTCTCGCCGAACACGGTGAGGGTGCGCTTGTACTCGCCGGCGGTGAGCACTTCGAAATCGATATCGTGCTTCTTCAGCAGACGATGCACGTTGGGTAGCTGGGCCACGACGCCGATGGAGCCGATGATGGAAAACGGCGCGGCGAGAATCTTGTCGCCGATGCACGCCATCATGTAGCCGCCGCTGGCCGCCACCTTGTCCACGCAAACGGTGAGCGGCACGCCTGCATCACGAATGCGCGCCAGCTGCGAAGACGCCAGGCCGTAGCTGTGCACCATGCCGCCACCGCTTTCCAGGCGCACCACCACTTCGTCCTTGTCCGTGGCCATGGACAGCAGCGCGGTCACTTCATGGCGCAGGTGATCGGTGGCCGACGCCTTGATGTCGCCATCGAAATCCAGCACGAACACCCGAGGCTTGTGCTTGCCCGCTTTCTTCGACTGCTTCGCTGCCTTGGCCTCGGCCTTTTGCGCCGCCTTCAGCTGCGCCTTATCCAGCACCGAATGTTCCAGGCGCTCGCGCAGGCCCTTGTAGAAATCGTTGAGCTTGCGTACATCCAGATGACCGCTGGCGACGCGGCGATTGCGGCCACGCAGTGCAGCAATGGCTGCCAGCACCACCAGGATGGCCACCAGCACGGTAACGGTCCTGGCCAGAAAGCCTGCGTAATCGGCAAAGAACTCCACTTGTATCCCCCTTGTAATCCCTCCTGGCGCCAGCCTTTCGGCGGCGCGACGACCAGCAAGCATAACGGCGCCACCCCCGGCTCGCCAGCGACTGGAAACGTCTTCATAAACAGTGGGAATGCATTCAAACAAGCGTATGTTTTTTCGTTGACAGGCCCCGGGCTTCCCCATATCTTCGCGGGACTTTCAACCTCACGGGACGCCAGTACGTGGGCAGTATCTACCTGATTCGACATGGCCAGGCTTCCTTCGGTGCCGATGACTACGATGTGCTCTCGCCCATCGGTATCCGCCAGGCCGAAGTGCTGGGCGCCCACCTTGCCCAACTAGGCCTGCGCCTCGATCGCTGCTACAGCGGTGATCTGCGACGCCAGCAACACACCGCCCAGGCCGCACTGGCGCAGTTCGACGCTGTCGGCCTCGGCGCTCCTGCGATCCAGATCGATCCGGCCTTCAACGAATTCGACGCAGACGCAGTGATCCGCGCCCTGCTCCCCGACCTGCTCACCGAAGAACCCGAAGCCCTGCACGTGCTGCGCAATGGCGCGCAGAATCGCGCCGAGTTCCAGCGCCTGTTTTCCAAGCTGGTGCTGCGCTGGGTCTCTGGTGAACACGACGTGCCCGACCTGCAAAGCTGGAAGGACTTCGTCGAGCAGGTTCGCGGCGGCCTGGAGCGCATCCTGGCCGAAGCGGACAACAAGCAGAACATTGCCGTGTTCACCTCCGGCGGCACCATCACCGCCCTGCTCCACCTGGTGACCGGCATCCCGGCCGAGAGCGCCTTCGGCCTCAACTGGCAGATCGTCAACACCTCGCTCAACCGCCTGAAGTTCCGCGGCAGCGAGGTGACCCTGGCTTCCTTCAACAGTCATGTGCATCTGGAACTGTTGAAGGCGCCGGAGCTCATCACCTATCGCTGAGCCCGGCCTACTGCGGCCGGACAGGCCGCTGAAAAAACCCTAGAAAAAGGAAAACACCATGACCAACGTTGCTGACATCGTCAAAACCATGCAGTCCAAGTTCAACGCCGGTGCCGCCGCTGGCCTGGACCTGGTGTTCCAGTTCAACATCGAAGACGGCGACAACCACTACCTGGCAGTCAAAGACGGTACCTGCGACGTGCAGCAGGGCGACGCCGCCAACCCGAACGTCACCCTGATCATGGACAGCGCCACCCTGGTTGGCATCATGACCGGCGAAACCGACGGCATGCAGGCTTTCATGGCCGGCAAGCTGCGCGCCGAAGGCGACATGATGCTGGCTATGAAGCTTGGCGAACTGTTCCCGGTCTAAGCTTTTACGCTGAGATCCAGAACGAAGAACCGGAGTCCCAGGGCTCCGGTTTTTTTTCGCCCAATGCATGCACTGTGGGCGAATCAGGCAGCCTGATTGTGCTGCAACACCTTTGTCTATAACGGCTCGTTCGGCTTGTGACGCCCCCAAGGCGGCATTAGATTAGCGAATAATCTCGGGCCCCCATCATAAACAGAAGGGATAAGCATGACGCTTACTGATCAGTCCACCCGCATCCGCGAAGGCGAAGAGCTCGACGCCGCCGTTATCGACCAGTACCTCAAGGCCAACATTCCCGGCCTGGACGGAACGCCGCGCATCAGCCAGTTCCCGGGCGGCGCCTCCAACCTGACGTACCTGCTGGAATACCCCAACCGGGAATTCGTGCTGCGCCGGCCGCCCTTTGGCCACAAGGCCAAGTCCGCCCACGACATGGGTCGCGAGTTCCGCATCCTCAACCAGCTCAACGCCGGCTTCCCCTACTGCCCGAAAGCCCACGTGCACTGCACTGACGAGTCGGTGATCGGCGCCGAGTTCTACGTGATGGATCGGGTGAAGGGCGTGATCCTGCGGGCTGACCTGCCGGCCGACCTGAAGCTTGAAGAAAGCCAGGCCCGCGAACTGTGCCTGAGCTTCATCGACAAGCTGGTCGAGCTGCACAACGTCGACTACAACGCCTGCGGTCTTGGCGACCTGGGCAAGCCGGAAGGCTACGTGCAGCGCCAGATCGCCGGCTGGAGCGACCGCTACGCGAAGGCCCTGACTCCGGACGCACCGACCTGGGAACCGGTCAAGGCCTGGCTCAAGGACAAGATGCCCGCCGACCACCACAAGCCGGCCATCGTCCACAACGACTACCGCTTCGACAACGTGATCCTCGACCCGGCCAACCCGATGAACATCATCGGCGTGCTGGACTGGGAGCTCACCACCATCGGCGATCCGCTGATGGACCTGGGCAACACCCTCGCCTATTGGATCGAGGCAAAGGACCCGGCTCCGGTGCAGCTGATGCGCCGCCAGCCGAGCCATCTGCCGGGCATGCTCACCCGCCAGGAGTTCGCCGACTACTACGCCGAACGCGCCGGCCTGCCGCCCATCACCAACCTCGACTTCTACTACACCTACGGCCTGTTCCGCCTGGCCGGCATCGTGCAGCAGATCTACTACCGCTATTTCCACGGACAGACCCAGGACAAGCGCTTCGCCCAGTTCATCCACATGAACAAGCTGCTGGAGCAGATGAGCCTGCAAGTCATCAAACAATCACGGCTGTAAACCGGCTTACAACAAGGGGAATCCCATGTCCAAGACCAACCTGTTCGACCTCGACGGCAAGATCGCCTTCGTTTCCGGCGCCAGCCGCGGAATCGGTGAATCCATCGCCAAGCTGCTGGCCCAGCAAGGCGCCCACGTGATCGTCTCCAGCCGCAAGATCGAGGGCTGCCAGGCCGTTGCCGACGCCATCATCGCCGAGGGTGGCAAGGCCACCGCCATCGCCTGCCATATCGGTGAGATGGAGCAGATCCAGAGCGTCTTCGCCGAGATCCGCGAGAAGTTCGGTCGCCTCGACATCCTGGTCAACAACGCCGCCACCAACCCGCAGTTCTGCAACGTGCTGGACACCGACCTCTCGGCCTTCCAGAAGACCGTTGACGTCAACATCCGCGGCTACTACTTCATGTCCATCGAAGGCGGCAAGCTGATGAAGCAGAACGGTGGTGGCAGCATCATCAACGTCGCGTCCATCAACGGTGTTTCCCCGGGTGAATTCCAGGGCATCTATTCCGTGACCAAGGCCGCCGTGATCAGCATGACCAAGGTATTCGCCAAGGAATGCGCCCAGTTCGGCATCCGCTGCAACGCCCTGCTCCCGGGCCTGACCGACACCAAGTTCGCCTCGGCCCTGGTGAAGAACGATGCCATCCGCGAAGTCGCCCTGCAGCGTATCCCGCTGAAGCGCGTGGCGGACCCGAGCGAAATGGCCGGCGCCGTGCTGTATCTGGCCAGCGCTGCCTCCAGCTACACCACCGGCGTTGCCCTCAACGTCGACGGTGGCTTCCTCTCCTGAGGATCACGCCCATGAAAAAAGGGAGCCTGATGGCTCCCTTTTTCATGCCTGCAATTCCGTGGAACCGAACATACGAACGACTGCGCTTCTTCTGGCTCCGGACACCGACAGATCCTGCTCCCCCGGTTCACCATTGGAGGCCCGGCGTGGCGCCGCTGGTGGATGAAAAAAGCGCCATCCACCCTTGGGTTAGCGCATGATCTCTACGCCCGGCTCATGACCGAACGTGTAGGAGCGAGCTTGCTCGCGAACAGAGCCGCAAGGGTGGACCACGCTTAACCAGCTCACCATTCGTGGCCCGGCATAGCGCCGCTGGTGGATGAAAAAGGCGCCATACACCCCTGGGCTATGGCGTTGTCCTGGAATCAGCGCCAGTCCTTCAACGCCTCCTTGGCCACCGGGTTCAGCGGCTGGGCCAGCAGGCCGGTGGGTGACAGGCTCACCGAATAGACCGCGCCATCAGCCATGGGCAGATAGGTCACCCGCTGCGCCTCGGGCACGAAGAGGAAGAAGTCACGCTGGGCCATACGTAGCCAGCGCCAGAAGTCGACGCCGTAGAGGCTGCTCGCCAGTTGCGCGCGCGGATGCTGGGCCAGGTTCTGCTGTTCGATGGCGAGGAAGCGGCCCGACAGACGCTCCAGGCGATAGCCCGGTTGTAGCCCCAGCAGGTTGCCCAGTCCTTTCCACTTGAACAGCCGCGCATCCAGTTGCCAGAGGTCGCCATCCAGCAGCACCTCGCGCTCGATGGCCCCTTCCAGCAAGGTGACCTCATAGCTTTGCGGCCCCAGGGACTTGAAGCTCAGGGTCACCAGCGGCTTGTCTTCGGGAAGCGCGTCGTAGCTCCACAGGTCCCGGGCGACCAGCGCTACCAGCAGCGCCAGGGCCAGGAAAGCGAGGCCGCAGGTGCCACGAAGCCAGCCGAGAAACCAGCTGCGATCGAAGAGGATGCGTCCGGCTACGACCGCGACCAACACTGCCAGCAGGGCGGCTGCCCAGGCCAGGCCGTCATACTGCATGGAGCCCATTCCTTATGCTTGAAAATGCCGGCATTATGCGCAACTCCCCCCGCCGCAGCCACAAGCCACGCGGCAGTTGTAGACACGGACCTCGTTTTCCATGCCAATCCCCTTCGAGCTGGCGGTCGATCCCGCCACCCTGGCGATTCTCGCCGCTGTTGCCTTCCTTGCCGGATTCATCGATGCCATCGCTGGCGGCGGCGGCCTGCTGACCATCCCTGCCCTGCTCACCGCCGGCCTGCCACCTCACCTGGTGCTGGGCACCAACAAGCTCTGCGCCACCTTCGGCTCAGCCACTGCCAGCTATACCTTCTACCGCCGCAAGTTGTTCGACCCGTCGAAATGGCGCAATGCGCTGATCGCCACCGCCATCGGCGCGGCCCTGGGCGCGGTGATCGCCCACTGGCTGCCCGCCGAATGGCTCAATCAGATGCTTCCGGTGGTGGTATTCGGATGCGGCCTCTACCTGCTGTTCGGCAAGACCCCGGATGTCCAGCACCATGAGGACGCGCCCATCGCCCGTCGTCGTCAATGGCCCCAAGGGCTTGGCCTCGGGTTCTACGACGGTGTCGCCGGCCCTGGCACGGGCGCCTTCTGGACGGTCAGCAGCCTGCTGCTCTATCCCCTGGATCTGGTGCGTGCCAGCGGCGTTGCCCGCAGCATGAACTTCGTCAGCAACGCCATGGCGCTGGTGGTCTTCATCGCCGCTGGCCAGGTGGCCTGGGCACTGGGGATCAGCATGGGCATCGCACTCATGGCGGGCGCCTTCCTCGGCGCGCGCACCGCCATCCAGGGCGGTGCCAAGTTCATCCGCCCGGTGTTCATCATGGTGGTGTTGGCGCTGACCGCGCGCCTAGTGTGGCAGCACTGGATCGGCTAAGCCGAGACGCCGCGCTACATAGAGGTCGATGAGGTAACGCGCGATGGAGCGCTGCGCCGGCAAGGGCGGCAGCGCATCCAGGCGGAACCAGCGGGCGTCTTCGATCTCGCCCGGCTGCGGCACGATGTCCCCGCTGCGGTACTCGGCATGGAAGCCCAGCATCAGCGAATGCGGGAACGGCCAGTTCTGGCTGGCGATGTACTGGATGTTGCCGATTTCCACGCCCACTTCTTCCCGCACCTCGCGGGCTACGCAGTCTTCCACCGACTCACCCGGCTCGACGAAGCCGGCCAGGGTGCTGTAGACGCCGGTGACGAAGCGCGGCGAGCGCGCCAGCAACAGCTCGTCGCCACGACTGACCAGCACGATCATGCTCGGCGACAGGCGTGGATAGTGGTGGACCTCGCAGCTCGGGCAACGCATCGCACGCTCGCCCGCAACCCGCTCCATGCGCTGCCCGCAGCTGCCGCAGAAACGGTGCTGGTCAGCCCAGGTGCCGATCTGGCTGGCATAGCCGAGCATGCGGAAGATATCGGGATCGCCCTGCAGCATGACCTGGCGCAGCCCCTGCCAGTAGCAGCCGTCCACTGCGGCAGGATGGGCCAGCTCCAGCAGGTAGATCGGATCACCGTCGAAATGGCCGATGCCATGCTCGGCCAGCACCGGCAGCTCCTGGCGCTTCAACCACTCACGGGGAAAGAGCACGCCGTTGCTGTCGGAGAGGAACTGCTGACGGCAGTGGGCCACGGCCCAGCCACCGGGTGTTGCGGCATCCAGCAGCCCCGACTGCCAGCGATCACCGGCCATCTCAGGCTGCCACCGGCAGGCCCAGGGCCCGCACGCTATTGGCCGCCAGGTCGAGCACGTCGGCCTGGAATCCACGACGCATGCCGGCGCCGCCTTCGAGGTAGTACTCCAGGCTGGTCAGGGCATCGGCCAGGGTTTCCAGCATCTGCTCCGACGGCATCGCCGACGTTTCCAGCATCTGCTGCTGGATGTACTCGCCACAGGAGCCGACGAGGGCTGCTGCGCGTTCCTGGCCGAGGAACCAGAGCCCACCGCGAACGGCTTGCAGGCTCACCGGCACGTTGGCCAGGTGCGGTTTTTCGCCGTTGGACTCCAGGTAGGCAGTGATGGCGCGCTTGGCCAGTGCCAGACCAGCCTGGGCTTCGTCGAGCACCACGATGCGCGCTTCGGCCAACTGGTGGTTGGCGAAGGATTCCGCCTCATGGCCCGCCTCGACCGGCTGGCGCACACCGCGACGCTCACCGCTGTCCAGGCCGGCCACCATGCCCTCTACGTAGAGCACGGCATCGGCCAGTTTCAGCAACTCGTTGGCGTCCACCGGTGAGCCTGCGCTCCAGGCAGCGACCAGCGGCAACTGCACCTGCAGGGCATTGCCGGGAGAATTCAGCCCGACCATGACCAGGGTCTTGGCCAGCTTGCCCAGCAGGGCATGGAGATTTCCGAAGGACTCACTGGGCGCGGTACCGCGCTCGATGAGGTCGATCATGTCCTTGACGCTGTTCAGCTCTTCGAAGATGGCCGAGGACAGCGAGCGCATCACCGACTGACCGGGGCCGGACAGGCGCTGGTATTCCTGTTCCAGAAGCTGGTCAGGGAACGGCAGCGCGGTCATCCCAAAGACTTCGCGCAGCTCGCGGGAGCGCGGCCCCTGGCTGTCGGCCAGGGCCACGAGATAAAGGAGTTCCTTCTGCAGGCTGCGCGGCGCTTCATAGGCGGCATTGCTCAGCAGCAGCTTGAGTTCACGGTCCACGCGGGAGAACAGTTGCTTGCGCGACTTGCGAGCGAGCAATTGGCCGTCCAGCTGCGCCTCGATGGCTGCGGCACCGATCCAACCCAGGCGTCCGCGGGGCTGATCGGCGTACAGGCGCTCGATGCCGCCCAGGGCGCGCTCCATTGTGCGCAAGGCGCTCGGCACCTTCTGGCCACGCAGGAATCCGAGCAGGCCCTGCTGGTACGCCTGGCGGAAACGCCGCCCCAGCGCTTCGGCATCGAGGCCTTCCGGCAGACCGGGCACCGCTGTCTGGCGCGACTGATCCAGGCGCACGCTGAAGAAATAGCTCTCGGGCAGCGGTGGCTGACCGCCAGCCTGGCGCAGGTCGTTGATGGCCGGCAGCAGCAGCTCGGGCATTTCCTGCCGATGCACGTCGAGGTTTTCCAGGTAGCGGCGCAGCACGTGCAGTGCATTGCTCAAGGCCGCCAGCTGGACATCGCGCTCCTCACCGGCACCGGCGGGAATGTCGGTGGACTGGTCGAGCAGCTCCTGCGCCAGCAGTTCGGCGCCGGTCAGCTCGATCAGATTGAGCGTGCCACGCACCTGGTGCATGGCCTCCACCGCCAGTTGCAGCAGACTGCCGTTCTGGCGCTCGGCAATGAAGTGCTCGAGGCTCTGTTCCGCCTGCTCCATGGTGGCGAACAGTTCATCGCGCACGAGACCCAGCGAAGTGACTCCAGTGACCATGCCTCAGTGCGCCTCCCGCGCGAGTGTGCGGTACCGCATCAGTCAGCGAACTCTGGCTTCTGCTTGCTCATATGGGCCGTCATCGCCACGCGCAGATCGGCCGATTGCAGCATGGCTGCGTTCCAGGTGGCGATGTACTCGAGACCATCATCTACTCGATGGTCGCGCATGTAACGGATCATTTCCTTGGTGCCGCGCACTGCGATGGGCGACTTGGCGGCGATCTGATGTGCAATGCCGAACACGCCGTCGAGCAGCGCGTCCTGGTTCTCGAACGTACGGTTGACCAGACCCAGGCGCTGGGCCTCTTCACCGTCGATGGTGCGGCCGGTGTAGGCCAGTTCGCGCATCATGCCGTCGCCGATGATGCGCGGCAGGCGCTGCAGGGTGCCCACATCGGCGGCCATGCCGATGTCGATTTCCTTGATGGAGAACTGCGCATCACCCGTCGAATAGCGCATGTCGCAGGCCGAGATCAGGTCGATGGCGCCGCCCAGGCAGTAACCCTGGATGGCCGCGATCACCGGCTTGCTGCAGTTGTCGACGGCATTGAACGAAGCCTGCAGCTCTAGAATCTTGCGGCGTAGTGCGCGGGCATTGCGACCGGCATCCGGCCCCAACTGGGCGCCGACCGAGGCCAGCATCATCAGGTCGATGCCGGAGGAGAAATGCTTGCCCGCACCGGAAAGCACCACCACCCGTACTTCGTCGTTGTCCTCGATCTCGCGGAAGATTTCGACGATTTCCTTCCAGAAATCCGCGTTCATCGCGTTGATCTTTTCCGGACGGTTGATCTGCACATGGGCGATCTTGTCTGCCAACTCTACACGGAAGGCTTTGTAATCAGGCACGGGTCTGTCCTCGGCGTGCGCCATTGAAATGGTGTCATTCAGGAAGCCCGGCAACTATAACAAGCACAAGGTAAAAGTCGATGCCGCCCACTGTGACGCAGGCCACGCCATGCAATGACCACTTCACTTGGAAAAGCCGGCTTAAGCGCTTGATCTACCTAGACCGGGCTGGCACCTTCCCAGCGCCTTCCATCCACCACACGTCCAGGGACAACCTCAATGTCCGCCTCACCTGCCGCGGCCATCGGCCGCAACTTTCTCGGCAACTCGCCGCAGTGGTACAAGCTGTCGATCATCGCCTTCCTGGTGCTGAACCCGCTGGCGCTCTGGTCGCTGGGACCGGTGGTGGCGTCGTGGATGCTGGTGGGCGAGTTCATCTTCGCCCTGGCCATGGCGCTCAAGTGCTATCCGCTGCTGCCCGGCGGGCTGCTGGTGGTCGAAGCGCTGCTGCTCGACCTGGCGACACCGCAGGCTGTGTATGAGGAGCTGCAGCACAACTTCCCGGTCATCCTGCTGCTGATGTTCATGGTGGCCGGCATCTACTTCATGAAGGACCTGCTGCTCCTGCTATTCTCCCGCCTGTTGCTCGGCGTGCGCAGCAAGACGCTGTTGGCGCTGATGTTCTGCCTGCTGGCGGCCTTCCTCTCGGCCTTCCTCGATGCACTCACAGTGACTGCCGTGATCATCAGCGTCTGCCTGGGTTTCTACGCCGTTTACCACCGCGTGGCCTCGGGTAATGGTGCGAACGAAGAATACAGTCCGGATTCCGACAACGAGATTGCCGGCTCCAGCCGGGAGGACCTGGACACCTTCCGCGCCTTTCTCCGCAGCCTGCTGATGCATGCCGCTGTAGGCACCGCACTGGGTGGCGTCTGCACGCTGGTGGGCGAGCCACAAAACCTGCTGATCGGCCACGAGGCCGGCTGGCATTTCAAAGACTTCTTCTTCAACGTCGCGCCGGTGTCCATGCCGGTCCTGGCGGCCGGTCTGCTGACCTGCGTGCTGCTGGAGAAGCTGCGCTGGTTCGGCTATGGCGCGCAGCTGCCGGACAACGTGCGGCGGATTCTGGCGGAGTTCGCCCATGCAGAAGGCACTCAGCGCACCCAGAGCCAGCGCCTGGCACTGATGGTCCAGGGCGCTGCGGCGCTGCTTCTGATTGTCTGCCTCGCGCTGCATGTGGCCGAGGTGGGCCTGATCGGCCTGCTGGTCATCGTGCTGATCACCAGCTTCAACGGCATCACCGACGAACACCAGATTGGCCGGGCCTTTCAGGACGCCCTGCCCTTCACCGCGCTGCTGGTGGCGTTCTTCGCGGTCGTGGCGGTGATCCAGCAGCAGCACCTGTTCACGCCGATCATCCATGCGGTACTGGCACTGCCGGTGGAACAGCAGCCGGGCATGCTGTTCATCGCCAACGGACTGCTGTCGGCCATCAGCGACAACGTCTTCGTCGCCACCATCTACATCACGGAAGTGAAGAGCGCATTGCAGGCCGGGAACATGACCCGCGAGCACTTCGATACCCTGGCGGTGGCCATCAACACCGGCACCAACCTGCCCAGCGTCGCCACCCCCAACGGCCAGGCCGCCTTCCTCTTCCTGCTCACATCTTCCATCGCACCGCTGGTGCGCCTGTCTTACGGACGCATGGTGTGGATGGCCCTGCCCTACACCATCGTGATGGGCGTGCTCGGCTGGTGGGCCGTCAGCTACTGGCTCTGACGGCTGTCTCCGCCTGCACCCGATTGCGCCACTGGCGCCAGGTGTACAGCGGGATGCCGGCCATCAGCACGAGGAAGCCCCAGAAGATGGCCTGCTCGCCGGTGCCATACAGGGCCCAGATGGAATAGATGAAGCCGAGCACGCCGATGGCCACCAGGCGGCCTCGTTCGCGCTCGGAGAAATCACCCGGTTTCACCGCCAGTTGCTGCAGCAACGCGGCGGTGCAGAAGGCGTAGGGCACGACACCCGTCATGGTGCCGAGCAGGATGATGACGTTGAACACGTCCACCAGGTCGCCCCGCCCATCGACCAGCACCAACGCCGTGACCAGCACGCCGGATACCAGCAGGCCATGGGCTGGCACGCCATATTTGTTGGTCTGCGCCAGGGACTCGGGCAGCAGGCCGTCACGAGCGGTGGCCATGGGAATCTGCCCTTGCAGCAGTACCCAGCCATTCAGCGCACCAAGGCAAGCGATCACCGCGCCCGCCGCCACCAGGTGATAACCCCACTCCCCCACCAGCACCCGCGCTGCGTCGGCGAAGGGTGCAGTGGAGCGCATCAGCACGTCCGGCGGCAGCACACCTTGTACAGCGGTGATGGAGAGGATGTAGACCCCGGCCGCCACCAGGGTGCCGAATACCGTGGCACGGGGAATGGTGCGCTTGGGATTGTCGACATCGTCCGCCGGCACGGTCGCCGACTCCAGTCCGATGAACGACCAGAGCGTCAGTGCCGCCGTGGTGGCGATGGCATTGGCGTATCCGCCAGCGCCTGGCGGCAGCTCACTGACCTCGGGAATACGCAAGTATTCGGGATGGAAGGAGAACCAGCCGAGTATCCCCACCAGCAGCAGTGGGATGAGTTTGAGCGCGGTGAGAATGTTCTGCGCCAGGCCAAAAGCACCGATGCCGCGCAGGTTGATCAGGGTGCACAGCCAGATCGCGCCGATGGCGGTGCCCACCATCAGCACCGGATCGCGCAGCGCGGGGATGAACACCTGCAGATAACCCACCAGGGTCACCGCGATGGCCGCGTTACCAATCCAGGCCGCCTTCCAATACGTCCAGGCGCAAAGGTAGCCGGCAAAGCTGCCAAAGCCATCGCGCGTGTAGGCGTAGGGCCCACCAGCCGAGGGGTTGAGCCTGGCCAGGCGGGCAAAGGTCAGTGCCAGGATCACCGCGCCAGTACTGGAAATCAGCCAACCGAACAGGCTGAGGCCACCGTAGGCGGCCAGGCTTGAGGGCAGCAGGAACACGCCCGAGCCAATCATGTTGCCCACCACCAATGCAGTACAGGTCCAGAACCCCATTCTGCCGCGAGGCTTCGCCCCTTCCCCAGTCGCCATCGCGTTCCCCCGCAAGCCGATTTATTCCCTGATGCAGTCCACTGTATAGCAGCGACCTGTAGGACTTTCCTGACAGTTAAGCCCATGCACGTCGATATCGAAGCCCGGGAAGCTCAGGTCGAAGGTCCGCGCGAACTCCAGGTAGTCGATGATCGCGCGGGTTTCCGACGTAAAGCGCTCGCCCGGCATGATCAGTGGAATGCCCGGCGGATAAGGCACCAGCATCACGGCCGCGATGCGCCCCTGTAGCTTGTCCAGGGGCACCGGCTCCACCTCGCCGCGCACCAGCTTGTCGTAGGCGTCAGCCGGCTTCATCGCCAGCTCCGGCAGCTTGGTGTACATGCGTCGCAGCGCCTTGGGCGTAGCGCTATTGCGGTAGCAGGTGTGGAGTGCGTCGCAGAGGTCGCGCAGCCCCATGCCGGCGTAGCGCGCGCCATGGGCAGTGGCAATGGAAGGCAGCGCCTCGGCCAGGGGCTGGTTGGCGTCGTAGCCGCGCTTGAACTCCAGGAGCTCGGTAAGCAGCGTGCTCCACTTGCCCTTGGTGATGCCCATGGAGAACAGCACCAGGAAGGAATAGAGACCGGTCTTCTCGACCACCAGACCGCGCTCCCAGAGGAACTTGCTGACCACCGCCGCCGGAATGCCCTGCTCGCCCAGCTTGCCGTCCGCGGTAAGGCCGGGTGTCACCAGGGTGACCTTGATCGGGTCGAGTAGCACGTAGTCGTCCACCACATCGCCGAAGCCGTGCCAGTCGGCGTCCGGGCTCAGCAGCCAGTCTTCCGTTACCACTGCGTCGGCCCCTTCCACCAGTGGCGGCTCCCAGATATCGAACCACCAGTCGTCCGCCGCCAGGTTCTGCCAGACATTGGCCAGGGCGCGACGGAAACGCAGGGCTTCGTCGAAGGTTTCCTGGATGAGCGAACGCCCGGCCGGCCCTTCCATCATTGCCGAGGCCACGTCGAGGGAAGCGATGATGCCGTACTGGGGCGAGGTGGAGATGTGCATCATGAAGGCTTCGTTGAAGCGGTGCCGGTCCAGCTGGCGCGTACCGCCATCCTGCACGTGGATCATCGAGGCCTGGCTGAAGGCCGCCAGCAGCTTGTGGGTCGAATGGGTGGTGAACACCAGCGGCGAATGCTCCTCCCGTTGAGTGCACATGCCATAGCGCCCGGCGTAGAACTCGTGGAAGGCGGCGTAGGCATACCAGGCCTCGTCGAAGTGCAGCACTTCCACCGAATCGCCCAGGGCCTGCTTGATCAGCTCGGCGTTGTAGCAGAGCCCGTCGTAGGTGGAGTTGGTCACCACGGCCAGCTTGACCTTCGGCGCGCGGCCCTTGGCCAGGGGGCTGGCGTCGATCTTCGCCTGGATCGATTCGCGGCTGAATTCGCTCAGGGGGATCGGTCCGATGATGCCCAGTTCATTGCGTTCCGGCGTCAGGTAGAGCGGGATGGCGCCGGTCATGATGATCGAGTGGACGATGGACTTGTGGCAGTTGCGGTCCACCAGCACCAGATCGTCGCGGCCGACCATGGAATGCCAGACGATCTTGTTCGCCGTCGACGTGCCATTGATGACGAAGAAGGTGTGGTCGGCGCCGAAGTTCTGGGCAGCCCTGGCTTCGGCCTCGGCCAGCGGGCCGGTGTGATCCAGCAGAGAGCCCAGCTCCGGCACCGACACCGAGAGGTCCGAGCGCAGCGTGTTCTCGCCGAAGAACTGGTGGAAGGCCTGTCCCACCGGGCTTTTGCGGTAGGCCACACCACCGCCGTGCCCAGGCGTGTGCCAGGAGTAGTTAGATTGCGCGGTGTGCTCCACCAGGGCGCGGAAGAACGGCGGCAGCAGCCCTTCCAGGTAATTGCGCGCGGCGCGGGCCACCTGACGGGCGAGGAAGGGCACGGTGTCTTCGTAGAGATAGAGCAGGCCACGCAACTGGTTGAGGTCGGCCATGGCCTCGGCCGGTGCGTTCTCGATGGTCACCTGTTCACCGAGGGCAAAGATCGGCAGCTGCGGCGCGCGAACCCGGGCAACGCGGATCAACTCCACCATGTCCTGCAACAGGCGCTGGTTCTCCCCGGCGCCCTCGGCAGCAACGAGGATGCAGGCGAGCCCGTGGTGGGTGGAGGCGACGATGCGGCCTTCGGCGGAGCTGGCGGTGGGAAGGATGGTGAAACCGTCCTGCTCCAGTTCGCGGGCTATGGCGCGAACCCGGTCGCCGGCAACGGTGTCAGCCTTGATATCGCGATGGACGATGAGGACGGGGAACTTGAGCTCTTTGTACATTGTTGCTCCCTGAGGGGCGGGCTCGGCCCACCTTTCTCCTCAGGGTAGAAGCTCACTCGCGGGGGCGGTACCCCCGCTGCCTCAGGCTGTACGTAAAGGTCGCAATCAGGAAGCCGGCGGCGTTTCCATCTGCACCCAGAGCGCAGGTGCCCCAGCGGATTTCTCGATGATCGCCAGGCGCGCGGCGTGGGCGGCCAGTTCTTCTTCACTGGCCCGGATGACCCGGCTCCGCGCGCGATCGGCCGGCAGGCGGCGAATCGGCGAAGCCTGCGCACGGCCACCGCTGCCATCACCACCGTCCCCGGCGAGGGAGAGGTTGGTCTGGCCGCCGGTCATCGCCAGGTAGACATCGGCGAGGATCTCGGCGTCGAGCAGTGCGCCGTGCAGTTCGCGGTTGGAGTTGTCGACGTCGTAGCGCTTGCACAGGGCGTCGAGGCTGTTGCGCTGCCCCGGATGGCGTTCGCGGGCCATCAGCAAGGTGTCGAGCACCGTGCAGTACTCGGTGACGTCGCTTCGATCGCTCTGCCCCTGCAGCGCGAACTCGTTGTTGATGAAGCCGATGTCGAACGCCGCGTTGTGGATGATCAGCTCGGCGCCCTTGATGAACTCGAAGAACTCGTCGGCGATGTCCTTGAAGCGCGGCTTGCCCACCAGGAACTCGTTGGTGATGCCGTGTACCGCGATGGCGCCTTCATCCACCTCGCGGTCAGGTTGCAGGTAAACGTGGAAGTGCCGCCCGGTCAGGCGACGGCCTTCCATCTCGACGCAGCCGATCTCGATGACCCGGTGGCCATCGGTGACCGGCATGCCCGTAGTTTCGGTGTCCAGTACTACCCTTCGGTTAGTAGCGTTGTTGCAAACAGTCATTACATTTCCCCTGAAAACGCGCGCCGAATCTTAACACGCCGGGCGAAAACCATCGCAACGACCGGTGATCAGACGTAAGGGATTTTCCAAAAAGAGATCATCAGCATTTCCAGTGACCCAACTGAAATGCCAAGACCTGCATTATCTGAAGTTGGCATAGAATATTTTCCGGGTCATGCATAGGCGAAAGAACTTCAACCCAACCCTTAAAAAATAAATGCGGGAGAACCCGCATTTATTCTTGCGACACTTACCCTACGAAACAGCGCGAGCTTTTTCCACTTCCGGTTCGGACAAGCCAATGAACCGCCTGACTCTTTCAGCAGAAACTTCCTCTCTAATCTCCTCGGGAGACGCATCAAACTGAATAGCTCCATTTTCCATAAACACAACTCTATCCGAAATGGACATTGCGAATTCCATTTCATGGGTCACAATTATTAACGTCATCCCCTCGTCCGCCAACCCCTTGATCACCTCCAGCACCTCACCAACCAGCTCAGGATCTAACGCGGAGGTGGGCTCATCAAACAACATGATATCCGGAGACATCGCGAGTGCGCGCGCAATAGCAACTCGCTGCTGTTGACCGCCTGATAGCTGATGCGGGTATTTGCATGAATGCGCAAGAAGCCCTACTCGATCTAAAAGTGAATAGGCATTTAGTCGGCTTTCACGCTTGCAACCCCCATGATATTGGGGAGCAAGTGTAATATTCTCAACAAGAGTACGATGAGGAAATAAGTTGAATCCCTGAAACACCATGCCGATATGTTTTACACGCTGACGGAAGGTTCGCTGCTTACCCCCCACCGCAGCGCCACTCTCAATGAAATCTCGACCAAAAAGCCTAATACTTCCCTGATTGATATCTTCCAGCCCATTTATAGTTCTGATGAGGGAGGTTTTTCCTGATCCGGACGGACCGATTATAGAAACGACCTCTCCCCTCTTGACCTCCAAGTCGACGCCTTTGAGGACCTCATGACTGCCATAGCTCTTATGTATTCCAAGCAATTGCAAAACAGGCTCACTACTAATGGAGTGCGGCTGGTGGCGTTTTTTATATCCAGCAGCCTGACTCCTCAGTGCGAGCGTCTGATCTGAATCCAGGGTTTGGGGTTTACGCCGATTCAAATCGAGAGACAATTCGAAGCGCTCAAGGAAGAACCCGAAGACTGTCACGATCAAGACGTAGTAAACGCCCACGGCAGCAAGAGTTTCCATAACCAGGAAATTCTGCGCATAAAGACGTTGTCCAACAGTGAGAATTTCCGTGAGGGAGATGACTGAGGCAAGGGACGTTAGCTTAACAATCGTAACGTATTCGTTGATCAGCGTAGGAAGCGATATTCGAATCGCCTGTGGAATCACGATAAGCCACTGGGCGCCAATTGTTCCAATAGCCAATGCTTTTCCAGCCTCTCGTTGCCCCTTGGCTACAGAAATCAATCCCCCCCGATGGATCTCAGCCATATAGGCCGCTTCGGTTATGACGAGCGCAATGAGAGCTGCCCAAAATGGGTTGGAAAGCAAACCTCCGGAAGCCGGAATCAACTGCGGAAGATTGTAGACAAAGACTATGAGTACCAGTAACGGAACACTGCGAAAGAACCAGATGTAGACTGATGCAGGGCTTCTAAGTAGCGGCGAACTGGACAGCTTTGCCATCGCTAGCAGGAACCCTAGCATTCCACCCAAGATCCAGGCTGCGGCACTTAGCTTTATGACTTGCAAGCAAGCCATCCAGAACGACTCGAGGGTAAACAGGGATGCGAAATAATTCCAATCGAACGACATATTTGCCTCTCAATAGCGCCAGCCACTATCAGCGTAGCGCTATGCACTTATTATTCTGAAACTGGTTCTAGGCTATATTTTTTTAGAATTTCGTAGTATTCCCCGCTTGCCCTGCTCTGCGCCAAGGCCTTGGATATCTCCGCGTACGTCGAATCGTTCCCTTTCTTTACAAAAATCCCCAGCACCTCTGGAGAAATCAGATTCTTTGAACTAATTACCACCCGCCCTCTTGTGCGCTCAGAAATCATATGAGCGGCACCAGCAATTTCGACTTGAGCTTCAACATTGCCAGATAACAAGGCTTGAGTTGCCTCAGGCGCAGAGGGGTACTCACTAAGTGTGACGGCGGGTTTTTGGTTAGGAAGGCAATAACTCTGAGAAAGCTTTTGCAGCTTAGGCAGCCAGGAGTTTCCTTGCTCCAGTCCGACTTTCTTGCCGCATAATTCTTCCGGGGTTTGAGGCTGAAACTCATTCCCCCGCGTCACCAATATTGCCGACCCTGTCATGGCGTAGGGGATCACCAGCGCCTGAAGCTTTCTTTCTTCAGTTATATACATCCCAGAAATGATAGCGTCGTACTTGTTCGAATTGAGTCCATTGATCAAATTAAGGAATTTTGTATCAACAAACTCTACGGTTCTTCCCAATGCCGTGGCGATTGACCTTGCAAGTTCAGGATCAGAACCGACAATATTGTTATTCTCGTCGTAGGACTCGAACGGTGGATAGGTGATCTCCATACCTATTTTCAGTGAAGCCTGCTCTTCGGAAGCGGCAACTCCAGCCCACCCACCCAAAAGCACTAAATACCCAAGCCCAATTGCGAGCGCTTGCTTTTTCATAGCTTTATCACCATCCACAAGGCACACACCAAGGTTTACGCGGAAACTTTAGTTGCGCGCAACGATGTTTACTTTGTAATTAACCAACCAGATCAGCACGTATTACTCAGCGGCAATACGAATCTTTTTGTGATGAAACTATTTGAAGCGCTCCCTGCCACGCCAACTCCACGATTCCGCATTCGAAGTCAGCCGCGAATGTTTCATAGGTCTTTTGGCACATTTCAGGATCAGGAATAACGACACTCTGGTCAGTGCTTCTGATTTGCAAATGAATCTGGCAAGCCCGCTCCAGCATGTAAACACTGTGGAATGCTTCGCCAATGGTGCGCCCGCCGACAATGATCCCATGGTTGTGTAGTAGCATTGCATTGGCGTCACCAAGACTTTCAATCATCGCTTTCTCTTCCAGCTTGGTGTCGATAAAAGACCCATAAGTGTGATATCTCAACTGCCCGTAAAACTTCATTGCATGCTGAGACAATGGCAGAAGCCCTTCCTCAAGCGTCGAGACGGCGATCCCTGCGGCAGTGTGAGTATGAATCACGCACTTCATGTCCGGTCTAGCCCGGTGAATGGAAGAGTGAATTACAGCCCCCGCAATATTCATTGGTCCGTCCGTTTTTCCTTGATCGACAGGAACCCCATCAAGGTCAATTTTCACAAGATCGCTTGCGCGCATCTTCTCGAACGGCACGCCATATTTATTTATTAGAAAGCATCCTGGCTCTCCAGGAATACATGCGGAAGCGTGGGAATCGACGAGGTCCGTCATTCGATAATAGGCCAGCAGGCGAAATAGCGCTGCGAGATCGCAGCGAACCGACCATTCCTGCGGACTAAATTCATCGGGCAAATTCATATAGGCATCCTCTTTTTGTGTTATTTAGAGGAACACTATTGAATTCCACCGATAGCGCATACTCACATTTTATTATATTATTTATTCGCCAAGCCAATGGAGGGTCTAGCACGTGGGCTTCAGACAAACTACTGCATCAAACTCTGGAGAGCCTCGATCCGTTAGCGAGCGCATGGACTGGAATCTTCTGAAAACGTTCTGTGCCGTTGCGACCGAAAAAAGTATCAGCAGAGGCGCAGAAAGGCTGCATCTGTCTCAACCCGCCGTCAGTCAGGCAATCAAGCGACTGGAGGAGCAGCTCGGATGCACGCTGATTGACAGAGACAGTCATCGATTCGAGTTGACAGATATAGGATCTTCTCTTTTTAGAGTGTCGCTAACGGCTCGACAAAGCATCCGAGAGATTGACGCTATAGTCGACAAGACACGCAGTAATGTTAAAGGCAGCATTCGCCTATTAACCGTCAGCGGAGTGAGCTGTCCGGAGTACGATGATGTCTTGCGTGGCATACACCAAGACCACCCTGGAATCACTTTTAGTATTGAAGTGGCGTCAACCCAGGAAATAATAAGCGCCCTGCACCGAAACGACTCGACTTTCGGCATTGGCATTAGCCAGCCCGGCGATATTGACATAAATCAGCTCATACTCAGCCGAGAACGAACCTTTTTCTACTGCAGCAACTTGCACCCCCTATTCAATGACAACAATGTAACACCTGAAAAAATCAAGTCATCTAAACTCGTGAGCTTTTCAGGCGAGTCACTAGGGGGAACCCTGCCAAAACTATCAGAGCATTATGGCAGCAATTACATACGCCACAATATATCAGCGTCCTCAGCGAATACAGGTGAGGTCTTGCGGTTGGTTTTGGCAGGCCTGGGTGTAAGTTCACTCCCTGAACATTTATGCAGAGAGTATGAGGAGCGTGGACTTCTGCGAAAACTCATGCCTGAAATGAACGTTTGCGAGGTATTGATTGTATTGATGTGGAGCGTTCACCAAGTACGCACGCAAGCCGAAGAGATCTTCTTGAAAAGAATGCAAGCCGCATTAGGTCACATGAATTCGGCCTGATCTCTAACTCATCGGCCACAGCCCGATATGGGCCATTTTCTTCGCTAGCGGATCGCCAATCATCCGCTTAACGAGCACGCCCCAAATTCAGATGTAAACGGCAGAAGACTGAATTAGCTCACCGCTTATATTCTGGCGCCGTCAAGGTTGGAAGCTGGCCTGCAACACCTCTTGGACGGACTCTCACGCCCCACCCTGCCAAGGCCTCGAATGAGAGCCTGTTTACACTGTTGGCGAGTGGACGGGAGAGTCCTGCATAGCGCGAGTTCAGAACCTGAGGTGGCCGCAAAGGGCCAATCTAGCGGGCACCCAGCTCGCTTACACCCCGATTCGCCAACTGGTCGGCGCGCTCGTTGCCGGGGTGGCCGGTATGGCCGCGCACCCACTGCCAGCGCACGTTATGGCGATTGACCTGTTCGTCCAGCGCCTGCCAGAGGTCGGCATTTTTTACCGGCTGCTTGGCGGCGGTCTTCCAGCCGCGCTTCTTCCAGTTGGGCATCCACTCGGTGATGCCCTGCATCACGTACTGGGAGTCGGTGATGATCTTCACCTCGCAGGAACGCTTCAGTGCCACCAGGCCCATGATGGCGGCCATCAGCTCCATGCGGTTGTTGGTGGTATCGCGCTCGCCGCCCCAGAGCTCGCGCTCGGCGCCCTTGTAGACCAGCAATGCCCCCCAGCCGCCCGGGCCGGGATTGCCCTTGCAGGCGCCGTCGGTATAGATCTCGACCAGATCGCTCACTTAAGCCTCATGTTTCGAATCGCACCGGCTGACCTTGGCAACTGGCATGGGAACCAGTTTGCCCATGGGTTCACGCCGGGGCTGACGCAGCGGCCGCAAGCCGATCACCAGCTTGCGCGCCACCAATAGATAGAAGCCCGCACCGAACCCTTGTCCGGCGGCGCCCCAGCGCTCCAGGCGGGCCAGGCGGGTTTGCCAGGCGGCTGAAGCGAGCGGCGGACGATAGCACCCGAAGCGGCGTTTCTCCAGCGCGAAGCCCAGTAGGTTGAGCCAGTCGCAGACCTTCGCGGGCGAGATGCAACGCGCCTGGCGCAGGGCGTCCCGGGCGAAATAGTGCCGCACGCCCCAGGCGCTCCAGGGATTGACCCCGACGATGATCAGATGGCCGCCAGGGCGTACGCTGCGGGCCGCTTCGCGCAGCAAACTGTGGGGCGAGAGGCAGAAATCCAGGCCGTGCTGCAGTACCACTACGTCTGCAGCGTGCTCGCTGAGGGGCCAGGCGGCTTCTTCACAGGCGATTTCCACCCCTGGCAACGGCGCACCGAGGTGTACGCTGCGCTGGATCTGCTTGGCGCCCGGAGGCAGCTCCGCGCGCGGACCGTAGTGCACCAGGTAGCCGCCGAAGTATCTCGCCAGTTCGTCTTCCAGCAAACGTTGCTCTTCGAACAGCATCAGGCCGCCCAAGGGGCCGGAAAACCAGGAGCGGGCTCCGGTGATCAGCTCCAGCCAGTCGGCATCGGCTTGGGCGAATGCTTTCTCGGTCATGGCAATCTCCTGCGTCAGAGCCCTAAGATGCTCCATTGCTCTCAGCTTGGCGACTCCCTTCATGATCCAGATCGACGCCCTCCCCGCCTTTTCCGACAACTACCTCTGGCTGCTGCAGGATGCCGACACCCGCCGCTGCGCCGTGGTCGATCCCGGTGATGCCGCGCCGGTGTTGGCCTGGCTCGACGCCCATCCCGGCTGGACGCTGACCGACATCCTGGTCACCCATCATCACCACGACCACGTCGGCGGCGTGGCGCGCCTGAAGGAAGCCAGCGGCGCCCGTGTCCTGGGCCCGGCCCAGGAGAAGATCCCGGCGCGTGACCTCGCCTTGGGCGATGGCGACACCGTGCAAGTTCTCGGCCTGGACTTCCAGGTGTTCGAGGTGCCCGGCCATACCCTGGGGCATATCGCCTATTACCATGCGGACAACGACCGCCCACTGCTGTTCTGCGGAGATACGCTGTTCGCCGCCGGTTGCGGCCGCCTGTTCGAAGGCACTCCGGACCAGATGCACCACTCCCTGAGCCGCCTGGCCGCGCTACCGGCGGCCACACTGGTGTTCTGCACCCACGAATACACCCTCAGCAACCTGCGCTTCGCCAAGGCGGTCGAGCCCGGCAACCACGCCACTTCCGAGCGTTTCGACACCGTCACCCGGCTGCGCGAACAGGGTGGTATCAGCCTGCCATCGAACATCGCCCTGGAACGGGCCACCAACCCCTTCCTGCGGGTGGCTGAAACATCCGTTAAACAAGTGGCCGACGAGCGGGTCGGCCGGGACAACGCTACGCCCGCCGAGGTCTTCGCGGTTCTACGCGCTTGGAAGGATCAGTTCTGAACACTCGGTCAGGCTGTGGCCGACTGGTGAAAACTTGACCAGCCATAGGTCGGTTCCTAGAATCCCCGAACTTTTTTGCCGGAAAAACCCCACAGCCAATGTTGTCTTCGCCGATCAAAACCTTCGACCTGGATGCATTGGCACGAGCCGCGCGCGCGCTCGTCGTGGTGTGCGCCGCCACACTTGCCGGCTGTTCGGGCATGGGTCAAAAGGACGACGACCAGGGTCGGGATACCGACCGCGCCCTGGACATGAACCAGCAGACCCAGTGGCTGGAAGAAGCCGAGACCGAGCGTGAACCCCAGGACATCTGGGAGCGCATGCGCAACGGCTTCAAGCTGCAGGACGAGATTGGCGTCAACCCGCGTGTCGAGCGCCAACGCCTCTGGTACGTGAGCAAGCCCTCATTCCTGGAAAGCGCGAGCTCCCGCGGCAGCCTCTATATCCATTACGTGGTGGAGCGCCTGGAAGAGCGCAACATGCCCCTCGAACTGGCCCTGCTGCCCGTCGTGGAAAGCGCCTACAACCCCTTCGCCTATTCCCGTAGCCATGCCGTCGGCATCTGGCAGTTCATCCCGTCCACTGGCCGCCATTACAACCTGCGCCAGACCAACTGGTACGACGGTCGCCGCGACATCACCGCTTCCACCAACGCCGCGCTGAACTATCTGGATCGCCTGCACGAAATGTTCAACGGCGACTGGCTGCTGGCGCTGGCCGCCTACAACGCTGGCGAGGGCACCGTCAGCCGCGCCATCGAACGCAACCAGAAGCTCGGCCTGCCGACCGACTACTGGAACCTGCCGTTGCCCCAGGAAACCCAGGACTACGTCCCCAAACTGCTGGCCCTGTCACAACTGGTGATGGCGCCTGAAGCCTATGGCGTGAACCTCAGCCCCATCGCCAACGAGCCGTACTTCGAAGTGGTAGAGGTCAAGCAACAACGCCTCGATCTGTCCCAGGTCGCCGAACTGGCCGACATGGAAGCCGACGAGATGTACCAGCTCAATCCGGCCTTCAAGAAGCGCATCACCATGGACGGCCCGCAGCACCTGCTGGTGCCCACCGACAAGGCCGAACTGCTGACCGCCAACCTC
The DNA here is from genome assembly GCF_029873155.1 of Pseudomonas sp. BN515. NCBI lineage: Bacteria > Pseudomonadati > Pseudomonadota > Gammaproteobacteria > Pseudomonadales > Pseudomonadaceae > Pseudomonas > Pseudomonas sp. BN515. Next base: position 82,692 of record NZ_SSOH01000072.1, read on the forward strand.
GCCCTGATGAAGCCCAAGGAGCTGGTGGACTGGAAGCAATACCGCGTGCGCAACGGTGACAGCCTGCATGGCATCGCCAATCGCTACCACGTGACGGTCAAGACGCTGAAAGAGATCAACGGCCTCTCCAGCAATCACCTGCGGGTAGGCCAGCAGTTGAGCATTCCGGTCGAGCCGGGCCTCAAGCCCGATCAGCCGCTGTTCCAGAACGTCGCCAGCGCTCCCGCCCCGGCCCCGGCTCGCAGCCACAAGGTAAAGAGCGGTGACAACCTCTGGACCATCGCCCGCCAGTACAAGGTGGACGTGCAGGACATCAAGCGCTGGAACCAGCTCAAGGCCAATCACCTCAAGGCCGGCCAGGTGCTGAAGCTGCAAGGTGGCGCCACCCAGGTCGCCAGCGCCAGCAAGAGCAGGGGAAAAGGCAAGTCCAAGGGTGACGGCCGCGAGTCGGTGACCTACTACAAGGTCAAGCAGGGCGACTCGCTCTACCTGATCGCCAAGCGCTTCAACGTCGAGATGAAGCACCTGCAGCGCTGGAACCCGCGCAGTGGCGGCGGCCTGAAGCCGGGCCAGACACTGACCGTCTACCTGCCCTGATCCCCGCGCAGCCGGGCGGTTCATCCACCCGGCATGCCAATCCCGCTAGGACCTCTGCGCCATTGCCTCCAGGCATCTCCCCGCCGCCTGGGCGAAATGCTGGAACGCCACGAACTGCTCGTGCCTGAGCGCCCGCCCCGAAAGACGGCAATCGGCGTAGATGACTCCGATCTCGCGCTTGCCGGCCAATAGCGGCGCGATGAAGAACATCCCCTGCCCCAGCCACTCGCGCATCGGTCGCGTCACCAGATCATTCAGGCTGTAGCTCGCTGGCACTCCCATCCACAGAGTCTCGCGAGTGCGCAACGCGTAACTGAAGAGGCTGGGATTCTCGGGCTGGCTGGCCGGCAGGGCGAACCCCTCCAGCCAGCGCTCGCTGCCCTCCCCCAACGCCCGGCGCACGGTGAAACGGCTGCGCTGGTCGGTCAGCACGGCCACCATCACCCGCTCCAGCCCAGCGCCCTGGTGCAACCCCTGGAGCAAGGTATCCAGCACCAGATTGATATCCGCCTTGCGCGAAACCAGCATCCCCAGTTCCTGCAGGGCCTGCTGCATGATCAGCAGGTTCGGCTGCAACTGGCGCGCCTGGCGCTGCTCCCGCTGGAGCCGGATCTGCTCAGGATCGGTATGGGGAATCAGGTGGCAGAGCTTGCTGGCGCCAAAGGTCGTCGCCACCTTGACTGCTTCATCAGCGCTGGCCAGGACCTGCTGCATGGCCTCCTCGCGACTGAGCCCGACCTGGCTGGCCAGTTGTTCCACCAACTGCGCCATGGCCGGGGAGTCCCAACCCTGCAGCGCCGCTTCACTGATGCGCACGCCCAGGCTCACGGCCTTCACTGCGGGGTCACCCTGGGCCGAGCCCGCGTGGGCCAGGCTCGCCAGTTCGCCCAGGTTCCAGCTACGCACGAGACCAAGGGTCAACTGACGGAAGCTGGTACCCAGCACATCGCGCACTGCCTGATCGGCATCGACGCCCGGCTGCGCCAGCGCGGCGGCCAGTTCATCCGCCTGTTCGCCACCGCAGCCCCAGAACGCCAATTCGCCCAGGTTGTGCAGCAAGGCGGCGATGAACACCTCCTCCTGACTGCGCGCCAGCAGATAGCCGGCAATGTTTCGTGCCTGGACGGCGGCATGGAAGGACCGTGCAAGGAGCTCGGGAAGCTGTTCGCGTGGACCCCGGGTCAGGAGATTGTCGATCAGGCTCACCGAGAGCCCGATCAGGCGCACGTTCTCGAAGCCGATCAGGACGATGGCGCGAGAGATGGTGCGGATGGGTTCCTGGGAAGGGTTGTAGTAGACGCTGTTGGCGACCTTCAGCACCTTGGAGGTCAGGGTCGCGTCGCGCAGCAGCACATCAGCCAGCTGCTGCACGGAAGACTTGTCCTGTTGGGCCATCTGGTGCAAGTCCTGCACCACCGCGGCCAGAGCGGGTAATTCAGCCTCGTTGAGGCGGTCGATCCATGACTGCAAACCATGGCTGCGTTCACCCAAGATTGGCACCTCTGCGCAAATTTCCGGATGGGGGCCAGAATGCTGGCCAGCAACCCGCAGGCTGGCCCTTTTTTCTTGCCTGTACAAGCTGTTACTGTACTTGCCAGCCGTTACCGCCGACACCTGCGGCGCGTGACTTCCAACACGATTTCGCTGGCCCGACGCCCGCGCCATACCGCCAGCGAGGCCAGCGCCCACATGCCCGACACGATAGTCATGGATCGGACTTCCGCCTGATGCGTCGCCTTGCATTCATGCTCATCGGCCTGCTGGCTCAACCCTGCTTCGCCAGCCTTATTGAAAGTCACGGCTACGCCCAGTTCGGCACCCTGAAATATCCGGCCAACTTCGACCACTTCGACTGGGTCAATCCCAGTGCCCCCAAGGGTGGCACCCTGCGGGCCATGGCCTTCGGCACCTTCGACACCCTCAACCCGTATACCTTCAAGGGCACCAGCCCGGTTTCCACGCCCAATTTTCCGCAGTATGGCGTGACCGAGCTGAACGAGCCGCTGATGGTGGGCACCGGCCAGTACGACCCTTCCGGCGACGAGCCGGCCTCCAGCTACGGCCTGATCGCGAAAAGTGTCGAGTACAGCGAAGACCGAAGCTGGGTGGTGTTCAACCTGCGCGAAGAAGCCAAGTTCCACGACGGCAAGCCGATCACCGCCTATGACGTGGCCTTCTCCTACCGCACCCTGGTCAAGAACGGCCACCCGCAGTACCGCACCAGCCTGCAGGAAGTGAAGAGGGTCGACATCCTCAATCGCCACCGCATCCGCTTCGTGCTCAAGCGCGCCGGCAACCCACTGTTGATCCTGCGTCTTGGCGAGCTGCCGGTACTGCCCCAGCACTATTGGAAGGATCGCGACTTCAAGGCCACCACCTTCGAGCCACCGCTGGGCAGCGGCCCGTATCGCATCACCCAGGTCCAACCGGGGCGCAGCCTGGTGTTCGAACGGGTCAAGGACTGGTGGGGCGAACAGCTGCCGGCCAATCGCGGCAAGTACAACTTCGACCGGGTCGAAGTGGAGTTCTACCGCGACAGCAACGTCGCCTTCGAAGCCTTCAAGGCGGGCGAGTTCGACTTCTACATCGAGCATCAGGCGAAGAACTGGGCCAACGGCTATCGTTTCCCGGCCATCGCCAGGGGTGACGTGATCCGCGCCGAGATACCGCACCAGATCCCCACCCAGACCCAGGCACTGTTCATGAACACCCGTCGGGCCATGTTCGGTGACCGCAAGGTGCGCGAGGCGATGGGGCTGATGTTCGACTTCGAATGGACCAACCGCACCCTGTTCAACAACGCCTACATGCGCGCAGCCAGCTACTACCCGAACAGCGAGTTCAGTGCCGTGGGCAAGCCCGAAGGACACGAGTGGCTGCTGCTGTCGCCTCACCGCAAGGAGCTGCCGGAAGCGCTCTTCACCCAGCCGTTCCAGGTGCCGACCACCGAAGGTCGCGGCATCCCGCGGGAAACCCTTCGCCGCGCCCTCGGTCTATTGGCGGAAGCCGGCTGGAAGTTGTCCGGCCAGCGGCTGCTGAACGATCGCGGTCAACCGCTGCGATTCGAAATCCTGCTGGTCAACCCGAACCTTGAACGCATCCTTCAGCCCTATCGTGAAAACCTCGCCAGCATCGGTATCGACGTCAGCCTGCGCACGGTGGACCGCGCCCAATACAAGCAGCGCCTGGACCACTTCGACTACGACATGATCCTGATGACCCTGCCCCAAACCCTGAGCCCCGGCCTGGAGCAATACCTGTACTTCCACTCCAGCCAGGTGGGCGTGAAAGGCAGCAAGAACTACGCGGGCGTCGCCAACCCGGTGGCCGACGAACTGATCGACAAGCTCCTCGGCGCCCACAGCCGCGACGAGCAGCTGGCCGCCGCGCGCGCCCTCGACCGCACCCTGCTCTGGGAGCACTACAGCATCCCCAACTGGTACATCAACTATCACCGCCTGGCGTACCGCAACCGGTTCGCCTTCGTCACCACGCCGCCCTACACCCTGGGCCTGCGTGCCTGGTGGCTGAAGCCCACGGAGAACGCCCGATGAGCAAAACGCTGCGCACCCGTTGCCTTCAAGGCTGCGGCGCCCTGCTGCTGTCACTGGCCGGACTCGCCATCGCCGAGCCCAAATACGCCATCACCCTGTACGACGAACCCGCCAAGTACCCGGCCGACTTCAAGCACTTCTCCTGGGTCAACCCGGACGCCCCCAAAGGCGGCCTGCTACGTCTCTCCGGCGTCGGCGGCTTCGACAGCCTCAACCCCTTCATCCCGCGCGGCAACTCGGCGGACCAGCTCGGCCTGATCTATGACAGCCTGACCTTCCACTCCCCCGACGAACCCTTCACCGAATACGGCCTGCTTGCGGAGAAGATCGAGAAGGCGCCGGACAACAGCTACGTGCGCTTCTACCTGAACCCCAACGCGCGCTTCAACGACGGCCAGCCGGTGACCGCCGAAGACGTGGTCTTCACCTTCAATACCCTGGTCGAGCACGGCGATCCGATGTACCGCCACTACTATGCGGACGTGGCCAAGGTGGAGGCGGAGGACAAGCAGCGCGTGCGCTTCGACTTCAAGCATTCGGGCAACCGCGAGCTGCCTCTGATCCTCGGTCAGATCCAGGTGCTGCCCAAGCACTACTGGGACGGCCGCGACTTCGGCAAGACGGGCCTGGAGCCGCCGGTGGGCAGCGGTCCCTACCGCATCACCAAGGTGGATGCCGGCCGCTCGATCCGCTACGAGCGGGTCAAGGACTGGTGGGCCAAGGACCTGCCGGTGACCCGCGGCTACTACAACTTCGACGCCATCACGGTGGATTACTACCGCGACACGTCAGTTGCCCTGGAGGCCTTCAAGGCCGGGCAGTTCGACTTCAACCTGGAGTACTCCGCCAAGGACTGGGCCACCGGCTACGACAGCCCTGCCCTGCGCGCCGGCAAGATCGTCAAGGAAGCCATCCCGAACCATAACCCGACCGGCATGCAGGGCTTTGCCTTCAACATTCGCCGGCCGGTGTTCCAGGACCGTCGCGTGCGCGAGGCCATCGCCCTGCTGTTCGACTTCGAATGGGCCAACAAGCAGCTGTTCTTCAGCTCCTACAAGCGCACCAGCAGCTACTTCGAGAACTCGGAGATGGCCGCCCACGAGATGCCTGATGCCGATGAGCTGAAGATTCTCGAACCGCTGAAGGGCCAGGTGCCGGACGAGGTATTCACCCAGGTGTTCCAGCCGCCGGTCAGCGATGGCAGCGGCATCATCCGCGAACAGAAACGCCGCGCCTACCAACTGCTCATGGAAGCCGGCTACAAGATCGAGAATGACAAGATGGTCGGCCCGGACGGCAAGTCGCTGTCTTTCGAGATCATGATCGCCCAGGCCAACCTGGAGCGGGTGATCCTGCCGTTCAAGCGCAACCTGGCGGAACTGGGCATCGACCTGCAGATCCGCCGCGTGGATGTTTCCCAGTACATCAACCGACTGCGTTCCCGCGATTTCGACATGATCCCGGCCACCTGGGGCCAATCCAACTCGCCGGGCAACGAGCAGATGGAGTTCTGGCACTCGCGCAGCGCCGACAGCGCCGGCAGCCGCAACTTCATCGGCCTGCGCGACCCGGCCATCGACAAACTGGTGGAAGGCCTGATCCGCGCCGACTCGCGCCAGAGCCTGGTGGAGCACGCCCGCGCCCTTGACCGGGTGCTGCTGTGGGGTCATTACGTGGTGCCCAACTACTACGTGGACACCTACCGCGTGGCCTACTGGAAGCAGTTCCAGCGCCCGCAGCACACACCGCTCTACGACTTCGGCCTGATGACCTGGTGGCAGGTACCGGGCACGGAAGCTGCGAGCCAGCCCGAGCAACCCACTTCCGCGCCGGATGCCCAGTAAATGCTCGCCTACATATTGCGCCGACTGCTGCTGATCATTCCCACCCTGTTCGGCATCCTGCTGATCAACTTCATCATCATCCAGGCCGCCCCCGGCGGCCCCGTAGAGCAGATGATCGCCAAGCTGGAAGGCTTCGACGCCGCAGCGGGCGGCGCCACCGGACGGATATCCGGCGGCGGCTCGGAGGTGGCCACCGCGAGCTCCAACTACCGTGGAGCGCAGGGCCTGGACCCGGAACTGGTGGCCGAGATCGAGAAGATGTACGGCTTCGACAAGCCTCCCCATGAACGCTTCTGGCTGATGATCACCAACTACGCAAAGCTCGATTTCGGCAGCAGTTTCTTCCGCGACGCCAAGGTCACCGACCTGATCGCCGAAAAGCTGCCGGTATCCATCTCCCTCGGGCTCTGGAGCACCCTGATCATGTACCTGGTGTCCATCCCGCTAGGGATCGCCAAGGCGGTGCGCCATGGCAGTGCCTTCGACGTCTGGAGCAGCACGGCGATCATCGTCGGCTATGCCATCCCGGCCTTCCTCTTCGCCATCCTGCTGATCGTGCTGTTCGCCGGCGGCAGCTACTTCGACTGGTTCCCCCTGCGCGGCCTGACCTCGAACAACTTCGACGAGCTGAGCTTCACCGGCAAGATCCTCGACTACTTCTGGCACCTGGCCCTGCCGGTGACCGCCCTGGTGATCGGCAACTTCGCCACCCTCACCCTACTGACCAAGAACAGCTTCCTCGACGAGATCAACAAACAGTATGTGATCACCGCCCGTGCCAAGGGCCTTTCGGAGCGTCGCGTGCTCTACGGCCACATATTCCGCAATGCGATGCTGATCATCATCGCCGGTTTCCCCTCCGCCTTCATCGGCATCTTCTTCACCGGTTCTCTGCTGATCGAGGCGATATTTTCTCTCGACGGCATGGGCCTGATGAGCTTCGAGTCCGCCCTGAACCGTGACTATCCGGTGGTGTTTGGCACTCTCTTCATCTTCACCCTGCTTGGACTGGTTGTGAAACTGATAAGCGATCTCACCTATACCCTGGTCGATCCGCGTATCGACTTCGAAAGCCGGGAGGGCTGAGCATGGCACTCTCCCCCATCAACCAGCGGCGCTTCGAGCGCTTCAAGGCACACAAGCGCGGCTGGTGGTCGCTCTGGCTGTTCCTGGTGCTATTCATCTTCAGCTTGGGCGCCGAGCTGATTGCCAACGACAAGCCGCTGGCGGTGAACTACGACGGCCAGTGGTACTTCCCCATTCTCAAGCGCTACCCGGAAACTGCCTTCGGCGGCGAGTTCCCGCTGGAGGCCAATTACAAGACGCCCTACATCCGTGACCTGATCGAATCCAAGGGTGGCAGCATGATCTGGCCACCCATCCCCTTCAGCTACGACACCATCAACTACGAACTCAAGGTGCCTGCCCCCGCCCCACCTTCGACGGACAACTGGCTGGGCACCGACGACCAGGGCCGCGACGTACTGGCACGCGTCATCTACGGCTTCCGTATCTCGGTGCTGTTCGCCCTGACCCTGACCCTGCTGAGCTCCATCATCGGCGTGATCGCCGGCGCCCTGCAGGGCTTCTACGGCGGCTGGGTGGACCTGGCCGGGCAACGCTTCCTGGAAATCTGGTCCGGCCTACCGGTGCTCTACCTGCTGATCATCCTCGCCAGCTTCGTGCAACCGGACTTCTGGTGGCTGCTGGGCATCATGCTGCTGTTTTCCTGGATGAGCCTGGTGGACGTGGTGCGCGCCGAATTCCTTCGCGGCCGCAACCTGGAATACGTGCGCGCCGCCCGCGCGCTGGGCATGCAGAACATTGCCATCATGTTCCGCCACATCCTGCCTAACGCCATGGTGTCCACCATGACCTTCATGCCGTTCATCCTCACCGGCGCCATCGGCACCCTCACCGCGCTGGACTTCCTCGGCTTCGGCCTCCCGCCGGGGGCTCCGTCCCTCGGAGAGCTGGTGGCCCAGGGCAAGTCCAACCTGCAGGCACCCTGGCTGGGGATCTCCGCCTTCCTGGTGCTGGCGGCCATGTTGAGCCTGTTGGTGTTCATCGGCGAAGCCGCGCGCGATGCCTTCGACCCGAGGAAGTGAGATGAGCGAGAACCTGATTGAAATCCGCGACCTCGCCGTCGAGTTCGTCGCAGGCGGGAAGGTCCAGCGCGTGGTCGAAGGCGTCAGCTTCGACATCCGTAAAGGCGAAACCCTCGCTCTAGTGGGCGAAAGCGGCTCCGGCAAGTCGGTGACGGCGCACTCCATCCTGCGGCTACTGCCCTACCCGCTGGCCCGCCACCCGAGCGGCAGCATCAACTATTCAGGCAAGGACCTGCTGAAGCTGCCCGAAGCCAAGCTGCGCGGCATTCGTGGCAACCGCATCGCCATGGTCTTCCAGGAGCCCATGACCTCGCTGAACCCGCTGCACAGCATCGAAAAGCAGATCAATGAGGTGCTCGCCCTGCACAAGGGCCTGACCGGCAAGGCCGCCACCAAGCGCACCCTGGAGTTGCTGGAACTGGTCGGCATTCCTGAACCGCATAAGCGGCTGAAGGCCTTTCCCCACGAGCTTTCCGGCGGACAGCGGCAACGGGTGATGATCGCCATGGCGCTGGCCAACGAGCCGGAACTCCTGATCGCTGACGAACCCACCACGGCGCTGGACGTCACCGTGCAGTTGAAAATCCTCGAGCTGCTCAAGGAATTACAGGCCCGCCTGGGCATGGCGCTGCTGCTGATCAGCCACGACTTGAACCTGGTTCGGCGAATTGCGCATCGCGTATGTGTCATGCAGGGCGGTTGCATCGTCGAACAAGCGTCGTGTGATGAGCTGTTCCACGCACCGCAGCATCCCTACACCCGGGAACTGCTCGGCGCCGAGCCTTCGGGCCGGCCGGCGGAGAACCCCGAGGGGGCGCCACTGCTGGAGGTCGAAGACCTGCGCGTGTGGTTCCCGATCAAGAAGGGGCTGCTGCGGCGCACCGTGGATCACGTCAAGGCCGTGGACGGTGTCAATTTCAGCCTGCTGCAGGGTCAGACCCTGGGAATCGTGGGCGAAAGCGGCTCCGGAAAGTCCACACTGGGCCTGGCGATCCTTCGGCTGCTGGGCAGTCGTGGCGGTATCCGCTTCCAGGGTGAGTCCCTGGATGGACTGTCGCAGGGTGAAGTGCGGCCGTTCCGGCGGCAGATGCAGGTGGTCTTCCAGGACCCCTTCGGCAGTCTCAGCCCACGCATGTGCGTGGGCGACATTGTCGGCGAGGGCTTGCGGATCCACCGCATCGGCACCGAGGCGGAGCGGGAACAGGCCATTATCGACGCGCTCCTGGAGGTAGGACTGGACCCGGAAACCCGGAACCGCTACCCCCACGAGTTTTCCGGCGGGCAGCGGCAGCGGATTGCCATTGCCCGGGCATTGGTGCTGAAACCGGCACTGATCCTGCTGGACGAGCCCACCTCGGCGCTCGACCGGACGGTTCAGCGCCAGGTAGTGGAGTTATTGCGCAGGCTACAGACCAAGTACGACCTGACCTACCTGTTCATCAGCCATGATCTGGCGGTGGTCCGGGCACTGAGTCACCAGTTGATGGTGATCAAGCACGGACAGGTGGTCGAACAGGGTCCGGCCGATGCCATCTTCGCCGCCCCGCAGCACAGCTATACGAAGCAGTTGCTGGAAGCCGCATTCCTGGCTCCGGGAACTGCCCATTAACCAGAAGAGGATGAAAGCACATGGGTTTTCTCGCCGGTAAGCGCGTACTGATCGTTGGCGTAGCCAGCAAACTGTCCATCGCATCGGGCATCGCTGCAGCCATGCACCGCGAAGGCGCCGAGCTCGCCTTCACCTATCAGAACGAAAAACTGAAAGGCCGCGTGGAAGAGTTCGCCGAAGGCTGGGGTTCCAGCGCCGAACTCTGCTTCCCCTGTGACGTGGCCAAGGATGAAGAAATCGTCTCGGTCTTCGAAGCCCTGAGCAAGAAGTGGGATGGCCTGGACTGCATCGTGCACTCCGTTGGCTTCGCCCCGGGCGACCAGTTGGACGGCGACTTCACCGAAGTCACCACCCGTGAAGGTTTCCGCATCGCCCACGACATCAGCGCCTACAGCTTCGTGGCCCTGGCCAAAGCCGGCCGCGAAATGATGAAAGGCCGCAACGGCAGCCTGCTGACCCTGTCCTACCTGGGCGCCGAGCGCACCATGCCGAACTACAACGTCATGGGCATGGCCAAGGCCAGCCTGGAAGCCGGCGTCCGTTACCTGGCCGGCAGCCTCGGCCCGGAAGGCACCCGCGTCAACGCCATCTCCGCCGGTCCGATCCGCACCCTGGCCGCTTCCGGCATCAAGAGCTTCCGCAAGATGCTCGCCGCCAACGAGAAGCAGACCCCGCTGCGCCGCAACGTGACCATCGAAGAAGTCGGCAACGCCGGCGCCTTCCTCTGCTCCGACCTGGCCTCGGGCATCAGCGGCGAAATCATGTACGTCGACGGCGGCTTCAACACCACCGCCATGGGCAATATCGAAGACTGATAGTCGCCCTGACGAAAAAGCCCGCACTCGTGCGGGCTTTTTTGTGGCGGGACTCTGCAAGTTCTCACAGCTATCGGCTTCCCGGACTTGCACTCTCCCCTGCCTCGCCTGGTTTCCAGCGAGCTACCACTGAACCGTCTGGCGGAAGAGCTGCTCGGTGAGCATTGCCGCCGCCTCGTCAGCGGACACCCCTGCCGTATCTATGCGTATCGCGGGTCGATCCCACTCTTCGTAGTCGTGACTCAGCACAGATTGCCAAGTGGGCGGAATCAATCCGGGCACGTCGATGTTCCTGGTTTCGACCCGTCGTTGATGTTCGCGTTTATCCGAGCAAACAACCTCGACATTCACCAGCGAAACGCCTGCGCGTGCAGCGATTTCACTCCACGCGTTTCGACTTTCGGCCACGGGATTGACGCAGTCGACGATGACCGTGCTACCGAAACGAAGATTGCTCAGCGCAAGCTCATTGGCGATCACGTAACCACTCCGCCCGACGTCTTGTCCCAGCGCACTGGAGTTCCGGAGCGCTTGTTCGATCGTATCGATCCGCAGGTACAGGGCTCTCGTCTTGCTGACTAGAGCACTCGCAATAGTCGTTTTGCCCGCGCCGGGCAGACCACTGAAAACAATCAGCATTCCATGTCCCTCGCTCTGTTGGTTGACCTAATGTACGTAAGCACACGCAGAGGATCAGATGCCATATCGAGAGGGCTCGCTCCCGCGACTGAAAGCACCGCCCCCCATGTACGGGCAGGCCAAAAAGAAAAAGGCCGCATAAGCGGCCTTTTCTTCAGCGAGTCGATCAGAAGCGTTCGATCTTCGCCTTTTCTTCCAGCTGACGACGGAACGCAGCGAAGTCCTGCTGGCCACTGCGCGAGGCAAGGAAGCGGCTGTACATCGCCTTTTCCTGCTCGGAGAGCTTCTCTTCCGACTGGTTCACACCGTTCAGGCGGATCACCACGAAGTCGCCGTTGTTCAACTTCACGCCAGTGAACTCCGGCTTGTCGGCTGCGGCCGGCTTGGCCATGCGGAACAGCGCCTGCAGCAGCACCGGGTCAACACCTTCCTGGCTGCGAGTAGCGGCTTCCACCACCTGCCAGGACTGACCTTCCTGCGCCTGCTCGACCGGAGTCTTGCCTTCACGCAGGCTGGCGATCAGAGCGTCACCCTTGGTCTTGGCAGCTTCGCTGGCCTTCTGGCCCTGCAGATGCTGGCGAATGCTGTCGCTGACCTTGTCCAATGCCAGCTGCTCAGGCTTCTTGTGCTCTTTCGCGCGCAGGACAACGACGGTATCCGGGTCCAGTTCGATGGCCGAGCTGTTGGCGCCGTCTTCCAGCACTTCCGGACTGAAGGCAGCCTGGAGCACCTGACGATTGGCAGTCAGGCCCTCACCACCTTCACGACCGAAGGGTGCGCTGGTCTTCACTTCCAGGTTCAGCTCCTGGGCCGGCTGGGCAAGGTCGGACGCCTCGAATGCGGCATCTTCCAGCTCCTTGCTCACCTCGACGAAGCGCTGCTCGACCTGCTGGGCCTTGATGTCATGCTCAAGCTTCGGCTTCAGGCTCTCGAAGCTCGGCACGTCAGGTGCCTGCACGCCCAGCAGCTTGATCAGGTGCCAGCCGTACTGGGTGCGCACCGGGGCGGAAACTTCACCCTGCTTCAGCGCGTACAGCGACTCTTCGAACGCGGGCTCGTAGACGCCAGGACCGGCGAAGCCGAGATCACCGCCATTGGCAGCAGAACCCGAATCGTCGGAGAACTCCTTGGCCAGGGCAGCGAAGTCTTCGCCCTTGTCCAGGCGCTGCTTGACCTGCTCGATCTTGGCCTTGGCCTGCTCTTCATTCAGCTTGTCATTGACCTCCACCAGGATGTGGGCGGCCTGACGCTGCTCGGCGAGGTTGCTGATCTCTTTCTGGTACTGGGCCTTGAGGTCTTCCTCTTTGGCTTCGACCTGATCGAAGAATGCGGCCTTCTTCAGCTCGACGTACTCGATCACCACCTGCTCGGGGCTCATGAACTGATCGGCGTGACCGTCGTAGTACGCCTTGACCTCGTCATCGGAAACGCTGACCGCAGCCGGGTCGGCCTTCAGGGTCAGGGTCGCGAAATCGCGGGTTTGCTTTTCCAGGCGAGCGAAGGCATCAACCTCAGCATCAGTCACGAAACCGCTGCCAGCCAAACCGGCGCGCAGTTGGCCGATGAGCATTTCCTGCTCCAGCATCTGGCGGAATTGCAGGCGGTTGTAGTTCATCTGGCGAATGACCTGATCGAAGCGGTCGGCGTTGAACTTGCCGTCCACCTGGAATTCCGGCGTCTGCAGGATGAGCTGGTCAATGGAGCCCTGCGAGAAGGCGAAATCGGCATCCTTGGCGCCTTGCAGCAGGAGCTTGCGCTCGATCAGGCCTTTCAGGGCGGCCTCGCGCAGCAACTTCTCATCCAGCAGGGATGCATCGAAGTCCTTGCCCAGTTGCTGTTGCAGCTGTCGGCGCTGCATGTTCACAGCTTCGCTCAACTGGTCCAGGGTGATTTCGTCACCGTTGACCTCAGCCGCGTTCTGGCGATTGCTGGTGGCATTGAAGATGGCGTCGAAGCCGGTCAGCGCCAGCAGCGCGATGATGACGCCAATAATGGTTTTGGCAATCCACCCCTGTGAATTGTCCCGTATGTTCTGCAGCATGGGTCCCCCAGAAACGGTTGCATGGGATCGCAACCGAGTAACGCGGGTAGAGTATCCGAATATGAGAAAGGCGCATCCAAGGATGCGCCTTCTCGTAGCTTGCGGAGTCTGAAATTCGAACTCTCTGGTGGTAGGAAGTAACCCCTCGCATCCACCACTCCGCTATCGGGCCAGGCTGAACCCGGCCCGGTCGGGCAGAGCCCGAAAGACGCTTAGTTGACGGCGTCTTTCAGAGCTTTGCCGGCCTTGAAGCCAGGGATCTTGGCAGCAGCGATCTTGATCGGCTTGCCAGTCTGCGGATTGCGGCCAGTACGAGCAGCACGCTCTTTAACAGCAAAAGTACCGAAGCCAACCAGCACTACGGAGTCACCGGCCTTCAGAGCGCCAGTAACGGATTCGATAACTGCGTCCAGCGCGCGGCCAGCTACAGCTTTCGGGATGTCAGCAGATGCGGCGATAGCATCGATCAGTTCCGACTTGTTCACTCTTAAGTCCCCTTATTTCTGTTGAGTTGTTTCTTAGTTGTTTGGTGTAAGCAAAGCGGGTGCTGGATGGCCTGCTAACACATAAGAGCCGCTCTTATAACAAGGGCTCTAAAAATGTGTCAAGAAAGCCCCCCGGCTAATGCGTGCTGATTCGCTCCTTGGAATCAGTCTCGCGCTTGTCATCCTTTGCAACCATCTCCGGAGCCGCATCGGGCAAGGGCTCCGGGGCGTATTGCAGCGCAATTTGCAGGACCTCGTCAATCCATTTAACTGGTTTAATCGCCAAGTCTTGCTTGATATTTTCGGGAATTTCTTTCAAATCCCGCACATTCTCTTCGGGAATGATCACGGTCTTGATTCCACCACGATGTGCGGCCAGTAATTTCTCTTTCAAGCCACCAATCGCAAGCACCTGTCCGCGCAGAGTGATTTCCCCCGTCATGGCCACATCGGCACGAACCGGAATCTGCGTCATAGCCGAAACCAGGGCGGTGCACATGCCGATACCGGCACTCGGGCCATCCTTCGGAGTAGCGCCTTCCGGCATATGGATGTGAATGTCGCGCTTTTCGTGGAAATCAGCCGGAATACCCAGGCTTTTCGCGCGGCTACGCACCACGGTCAGAGCTGCAGTGATGGATTCGGCCATCACGTCACCCAGCGAACCGGTCTTGGTCAGTTGGCCCTTGCCGGGAACGACCGCCGCTTCGATAGTCAGCAGTTCGCCGCCAACCTGGGTCCAGGCGAGGCCAGTCACCTGACCGATCTGATCCTGCTGCTCGGCCAGTCCATAACGGTATTTGCGAACCCCCAGATAGTGCTCGAGCGATTCGGCAGTGACCTGAACCGCAAAGCGCTTCTCACGAGCGTGCTCCTTCACAGCCTTGCGGCAAACCTTGGCGAGCTGGCGCTCGAGGCTACGCACGCCGGCTTCGCGGGTGTAGTAACGAATGATGTCGCGAATGGCCGCTTCGTCGAATTCCAGCTCGCCCTTCTTCAGGCCGTTGGCCTTGGTCTGCTTGGGCGCGAGGTATTTCACCGCGATGTTGACCTTTTCGTCCTCGGTGTAACCCGGCAGCCGGATAACTTCCATACGGTCCAGCAACGGAGCCGGAATGTTCATGGAGTTGGCGGTGCACAGGAACATCACATCCGAGAGGTCGTAGTCGACTTCCAGGTAGTGGTCGTTGAAATTGTGGTTCTGCTCGGGGTCGAGAACTTCCAGCAGTGCAGATGCCGGATCACCGCGCATGTCACTGCCCATCTTGTCGATTTCATCAAGAAGGAACAGCGGGTTGCGCACGCCAACCTTGGTCATCTTCTGAATCAGACGACCCGGCATGGAGCCGATGTAGGTGCGGCGGTGACCACGGATCTCGGCCTCGTCACGCACGCCACCCAGGGCCATGCGCACGAACTTGCGGTTGGTGGCACGGGCGATGGACTCGGCCAGCGAGGTCTTGCCGACACCGGGCGGTCCTACCAGGCAGAGCACCGGGCCCTTGACCTTCTTCACGCGCTTCTGCACGGCGAGGTATTCGAGTATACGTTCCTTGACCTCTTCCAGGCCGTAATGGTCGGCGTCGAGGATATCCTCGGCCTTCGCCAGATCCAGGCGGACCTTGCTCTCGGCCTTCCACGGCACATTGACCAGCCAATCGATGTAGGAGCGCACCACGGTCGCTTCAGCGGACATCGGCGACATCTGCTTCAGCTTGTTCAGTTCCGCGTTGGCCTTGGCCAGCGCTTCCTTGGTCAGGCCAGCGTTATCGATACGCTTCTTCAGCTCTTCGACTTCGTTGTGACCTTCGTCGATATCGCCGAGCTCTTTCTGAATGGCCTTCATCTGCTCATTCAGGTAGTACTCGCGCTGGCTGCGCTCCATCTGCTTCTTGACGCGGCCACGGATGCGCTTCTCGACTTGCAGCAGATCAATCTCGGCATCCAGCAGCGCCAGGACGTGCTCGACGCGCTCGGACAGGTCGGTCAGCTCGAGGATTTCCTGCTTCTGCTCGATCTTCAGCGCCATGTGAGCAGCCATGGTATCTACCAGGCGGCCCGGCTCGTCGATGCTGTTCAGCGAAGAAAGAACTTCGGAGGGCACCTTCTTACCCAGCTGTACGTACTGTTCGAACTGGCTGAGCAGGCTACGGATGAATACTTCGGATTCGCGCTCACCCGCATCGACTTCGTCGACCAGGCTGACTTCAGCGCGGCAATGGCCGTCGACCTCGATGAATCGCTCGATGGAACCGCGCTGCTCGCCCTCGACCAGCACCTTCACGGTGCCGTCAGGCAGCTTGAGCAGTTGAAGTACGGTGGCGACGGTACCCATGCGATACAGAGCATCTTCGCCCGGATCGTCATCGGCGGGGTTCTTCTGGGCAACCAGGAGAATCTGCTTGTCCCCCGTCATTGCCGCTTCGAGCGCCTCGATGGATTTCTCGCGCCCTACGAACAGCGGGATGACCATGTGCGGATAAACCACGACATCGCGCAATGGCAGGAGAGGTAATTCGGCAGTCGTATTCATGGTATCAGCTCTACGGCGGCCCTCAGGCCGTAAACAGATGGGAAAACCCTTGGCCCTAAGATGGGGTTAGGTCAGGGAAAAAACAAGCTTTGAGGCAGGAAATACAAAGGGGCCCGTAGGCCCCTTTGTTTCATCAAGCGTCAGGCGCCGCCTTGGCAGGCTGCTCGTTGTTCTCGTAGATCAACAGAGGCTTGGACGATCCTTCGATGACACTTTCGTCGATGACTACCTTGCTTACATCTGTTTGAGAGGGAATCTCATACATGGTGTCGAGCAGGATACCTTCGAGAATGGAACGCAGGCCACGAGCACCGGTCTTGCGCTCCAGCGCCCGATGGGCGACGGCTTTCAGCGCATCCGGACGGAACTCGAGGTCAACGCCCTCCATTTCGAACAGTTTGGCGTACTGCTTGGTCAGCGCGTTCTTCGGCTCGGTGAGGATCTGCATCAGGGCAGCCTCGTCCAGCTCGTCGAGGGTGGCGATGACCGGCAGGCGGCCTACGAACTCCGGAATCAGGCCGAACTTCACCAGATCTTCCGGTTCCACTTCGCGGAGGGCTTCGCCCACCTTCTTGCCTAGGTCCTTGCTGCGAACTTCGGCGTTGAAGCCGATTCCGCCCCGGGTAGAGCGATTCTGAATCACCTTCTCCAGGCCGGCGAACGCACCACCGCAAATGAACAGGATGTTGCGGGTATCGACCTGCAGGAACTCCTGTTGCGGGTGCTTGCGCCCACCTTGCGGCGGTACCGAGGCAACAGTGCCTTCGATCAGCTTCAGCAAGGCCTGCTGCACGCCTTCACCCGATACGTCACGGGTAATGGACGGGTTATCGGACTTGCGGGAAATCTTGTCGATTTCGTCGATATAGACGATACCCATCTGGGCCTTTTCGACGTCGTAGTCGCACTTCTGCAGCAGCTTCTGGATGATGTTCTCGACGTCCTCACCCACATAACCAGCCTCGGTGAGGGTGGTGGCGTCGGCGATGGTGAAGGGAACATTCAGCAGACGAGCCAGAGTTTCAGCCAGCAGGGTCTTGCCCGAACCGGTAGGGCCGATCAGGAGGATGTTGCTCTTGCCCAGTTCAACATCATCTTTCTTGTCACGCTGGTTCAGGCGCTTGTAGTGGTTGTACACCGCTACCGCGAGCACTTTCTTCGCACGTTCCTGGCCAATTACGTACTGGTCGAGAATGTTGCGGATTTCCTTGGGCGCGGGCAGCTTGTGCGCACTGCTCTCGGCCTGGGCTTCCTGCACCTCCTCGCGGATGATGTCATTGCACAGGTCGACGCACTCGTCGCAGATAAATACGGAGGGACCGGCAATCAGTTTGCGTACTTCGTGCTGGCTTTTGCCGCAGAAGGAGCAATAAAGCAGTTTGCCGTTGTCCTCGCCGTTGCGGGTGTCAGTCATTCGATCGATCCAATCGGGTAGGCGTGAAACACAAGATGAAGGCAAATGCGGGCATTTTCAACCCCGCGAAACGGCCGGATATTCTCCGGCCGCGGTCCTGCGGATGGGCTTAGCCCGCGATCTGGCGCTTGTTGAGCACCTGGTCGATAAGGCCGTATTTGACCGCCTCGTCGCCACTCATGAAGTTGTCACGATCGGTGTCGCGGGCGATGACGTCGATCGGCTGGCCGCAGTGGTCAGCCAGGATCTTGTTCAGGCGCTCACGGATGGTGAGGATTTCACGGGCGTGAATCTCGATATCCGACGCTTGCCCCTGGAAGCCGCCCAACGGCTGGTGAATCATCATGCGCGAATGCGGCAGGCAGTAACGCTTGCCTGCAGCGCCGCCAGCCAGCAGCAGCGCGCCCATGCTGCATGCTTGACCGATGCAGAGGGTGGAAACGTCGGGCTTGATGAACTGCATGGTGTCGTAGATCGACATGCCAGCGGTTACCGAGCCGCCCGGGGAGTTGATGTAGAGCTGGATGTCCTTGTCGGGGTTCTCGGCCTCGAGGAACAGCAGCTGCGCCACTACCAGGTTGGCCATGTAGTCTTCGACCGGGCCTACCAGGAAGATCACGCGCTCCTTCAACAGGCGCGAATAGATGTCATAAGCACGCTCGCCACGGGCGGACTGCTCGATCACCATCGGCACCAGGCCACCGGCGGCTTGGATGTCAGGCATTTGCTGCACGAAAGAATTGCGGGACATGTCCTGCGATCACTCCCTAATTGGATAGTCATGTCTCAAAGACACATAAGCCAGCTCGGAGGCTGGCTTATGGTGTACTCGAAGGAGGCGGAACAATCAGTCGGCTTTCGGAGCTTCTGCCGGCTTGACTGCCTCTTCGTAGGAAACCGACTTGTCGGTTACGTTGGCCTTCTGCAGGACAGTATCTACAACTTGTTCTTCCAGCACAACAGAACGAACCTCGTTCAGTTGCTGGTCGTTCTTGTAGTACCAGGCCACTACCTGCTCCGGCTCCTGGTAAGCGGAAGCCATCTCTTCGATCAGCTCACGCACGCGGGCTTCGTCGGGCTTCAGCTCGAACTGCTTGACCACTTCAGCAACGATCAGACCCAGGACAACGCGACGCTTGGCCTGCTCTTCGAACAGCTCAGCCGGCAGCTGCTCCGGATTGATGTTGCCGCCGAACTGCTGAACAGCCTGGACGCGCAGACGGTTCACTTCGTTGGCGATCAGGGCCTTCGGCACTTCAACCGGGTTGGCAGCCAGCAGGCCGTCCATTACCTGGTTCTTCACCTTGGACTTGGTAGCCTGGCGCAGCTCGCGCTCCATGTTCTTGCGGACTTCGGCACGGAAGCCTTCCAGACCGCCTTCCTTGATACCGAACAGAGTGAAGAACTCGTCGTTCAGTTCCGGCAGTTGCGGAGCGGAAACGCCGTTCACGGTCACGGTGAACTCAGCGGTCTTACCGGCCAGGTCCAGGTTCTGGTAGTCAGTCGGGAAGGTCGGGTTGATGACGCGCTCTTCACCAGCCTTGACGCCAACCAGGGCCTCTTCGAAGCCCGGGATCATGCGGCCAGAGCCCAAGACCAGCAGGGTGCCCTTGGCGGAACCGCCGGCGAAGGCTTCGCCGTCGATCTTGCCGACGAAATCGATGTTCAGCTGGTCGCCATTCTCGGCGGCGCGCTCAACGACTTCGAAGCGGGTGTTCTGCTTGCGCAGGATGTCCAGCATGTTGTCGACGTCGGCGTCGCCAACTTCGGCTTGCAGGCGCTCGATGGCGATGCCGTCGAAACCGGCAACCTGGAACTCAGGGAATACTTCGAAGGTGGCGATGTATTCCAGGTCCTTGCCCTTCTCGAACACTTTCGGCTCAACGGCCGGGGCGCCAGCCGGGTTCAGCTTCTGCTCGACAACAGCTTCATAGAAGGAAGACTGGATCAGGTCGCCCAGGACTTCCTGACGAGCGGAGTCCTCGAAACGCTGACGGATAACGCTCATCGGCACCTTGCCCGGGCGGAAGCCGGCAACCTTGGCGCGGCGGGCAGTCTGCTGCAGGCGCTTGGTCACTTCGTTCTCGACGCGCTCGGCCGGCACGCCGATGGTCATGCGGCGCTCAAGAGCGGAGGTGCTTTCTACAGAAACTTGCATGGATAATCCTCGTTGCACAGACATAAGCCGGGCGTTCCGGCCCCAGAATCAAGGGCATGCATTCTAGTGGGTCGATTTACAGAAGTCACCCGCCAGAAACAGCCGGCAAATCGACGGAATAGAATAAAGAGAAATCAGGATGTTTCGGGGAGTAGACAACGACCCGAATCCCCACCGCGGCAGGACACCGCCACACCCGACAACAGGCCAGAAATGAAAACGCCAGGCTAAGAGCCTGGCGCTTTCATGAATATGGGGTGGACGATGGGAATCGAACCCACGACACCAGGAGCCACAATCCTGTGCTCTACCAACTGAGCTACGCCCACCATATTACGCATTCGCCGATTTTCATCGGCAGCGGAGGCACTGGAGCCACCGCCTACAACCAGAATCGCCAGAAACCCGCGGAACATCCACTATTCAGCACGACTCGAACTTCATGGTGCGGACGGAGAGACTCGAACTCTCACGCCTTGCGGCGCTGGAACCTAAATCCAGTGTGTCTACCAATTCCACCACGTCCGCGAGAGGCAACGCTTGAAACAAAATCGCCAGGCTCGTGGCCTGGCGACTTCTCGAATATGGGGTGGACGATGGGAATCGAACCCACGACACCAGGAGCCACAATCCTGTGCTCTACCAACTGAGCTACGCCCACCATATTACGCATTGCTTGTGCCAAATGTGCCTAGTGGCACGCCCGGCAGGACTCGAACCTGCGACCATCCGCTTAGAAGGCGGATGCTCTATCCAGCTGAGCTACGGGCGCTTATATCTGCGAGCAGACTATAAAGCTTTGGCCTGGACTGAATCACCTGGATCCACCCTTGCCATCTTACCCAGCGACAGGCCGTGCTCGACAAGCGGGGCGCATGTTATAGCCAGCCCCACCCCTCGTCAACAGGAAAATTGAAAAAAATCAGAAAGATAAAGGGCTTACGGGAAAATGCTGACCAGCCGCCTTTGCCCGCCCGCCCCTCCATGCGAGAATACGCGCCCTTTTTAGCCCTTCCCGATGGTTAATCTAGCGTCATGACCGCACAACTGATCGACGGCAAAACGATCGCCGCCCGCCTCCGCCAGCAGATAGCCCAACGTGTCGCCGAGCGTCGCCAGCAAGGACTTCGCGTTCCCGGCCTCGCCGTGATCCTGGTCGGCAGCGATCCCGCCTCCCAGGTCTATGTCGCCCACAAGCGCAAGGACTGCGAGGAAGTCGGCTTTCTTTCCCAGGCCCATGACCTGCCTGCCAGCACCAGCCAGGCCGAACTGCTGGCGCTGATCGATGGCCTCAATGAAGACCCTGCCATCGACGGCATCCTGGTCCAGCTGCCGCTGCCGGAGCACCTTGATGCGTCGCAACTACTGGAACGCATCCACCCCGACAAGGACGTGGATGGCTTCCACCCCTACAACGTCGGTCGCCTGGCCCAGCGCATCCCCTTGCTCCGCCCCTGCACTCCCAAGGGCATCATGACCCTGCTGGAAAGCACCGGCGCGGACCTCTACGGCATGAACGCCGTGGTAGTAGGCGCTTCCAATATCGTGGGCCGCCCCATGGCACTGGAACTGTTGCTGGCCGGCTGCACCGTGACCGTCACCCACCGCTTCACCAAAGATCTGGCTGGCCACGTTGCCAACGCCGACCTGGTTGTAGTGGCCGTCGGCAAGCCTGGCCTGGTCAAGGGGGAGTGGATCAAGCCCGGCGCCATCGTCATTGACGTCGGCATCAACCGCCAGGAAGACGGCAAGCTGGTGGGCGACGTGGAGTACGACGTCGCGGAGCAGCGCGCCAGCTGGATCACCCCGGTTCCGGGTGGCGTCGGCCCCATGACCCGCGCCTGCCTGCTGGAGAACACCCTCTACGCAGCCGAAACGCTCCACGCCTGAGGCGAAAGGAAATAAAGAAGGCCGCATTCAGCGGCCTTTTTTATGAGTGTGAATCCGACTGAGCAAACTCAGTCGGCAAGACGCCAGGTAGTGCCGCCCTTCCCGTCCTCCAGCACCACGCCCATTGCGGTGAGCTGATCACGGATACGGTCGGACTCTCCCCAGTTCTTCTCCGCACGCGCCTGCAGGCGCGCCTGGATCAGCGCCTCTACCTCAGCAGCGTCCACCTTGCCCTCGGCACCAGCACGCAGGAAGGCATCCGGCTCCAGTTGCAGCACGCCGAGCAGACCAGCCAGCACCTTGAGCTGCGCCGCCAGGGCAGCGGCAGCGGAAAGATCGCCGTCACGAAGGCGGTTCACTTCGCGCACCATTTCGAAAAGCACCGCGCAGGCTTCCGGACTGTTGAAGTCATCGTCCATTGCAGCCGCGAAGCGATCGACGAAGGCCTCACCACCAGCAGGAGCGGCATCAGGGAGTCCGCGCAGCGCGTGATAGAAGCGCTCCAAGGCGCCTTTGGCTTCCTTCAGGCTCTCTTCCGAGTAGTTGATCGGGCTGCGGTAGTGGCTGGACACCAGCAGGTAGCGCACCACTTCGGGGTGGTACTTCTCCAGCACTTCGCGAATGGTGAAGAAGTTGCCAAGGGACTTGGACATCTTCTCGCCATCCACACGCACAGCACCGGCGTGCATCCAGGACCTGGCGTAGAGCTTGCCGGTGGCCGCCTCGCTCTGGGCAATCTCGTTCTCGTGGTGGGGGAACACCAGGTCCGGACCACCGCCATGGATGTCGAAAGTCTCGCCCAGGCAGCAGGTGGACATCACCGAGCACTCGATATGCCAGCCCGGACGACCTGCCCCCCACGGCGACTCCCAGCTCGGCTCACCCGGCTTGGCGCCTTTCCAGAGCACGAAGTCCAGCGGGTCTTCCTTGATCTCGTCCACTTCGATGCGCGCACCGATCTTCAGCTCGTCGATCTTTCGGCGGGACAGCTTGCCGTAGCCTTGGAACTTGCCGACGCGGTAATACACGTCGCCATTCCCCGGCGCGTATGCGAACCCTTTGTCGATGAGGGTCTGGATCATCTGGTGCATACCGGCGATGTGGCCAGTGGCACGCGGCTCGATATCCGGACGCAGCACCGAGAGGCGCGCCTCATCCTCATGCATCGCCGCAATCATACGATCCACCAGCGCCTCGAACGGCTCGCCGTTCTCATTGGCGCGACGGATGATCTTGTCGTCGATGTCAGTGATATTACGCACGTAGGTGAGGTCGTAGCCGCGATGACGCAGCCAGCGCGCCACTACGTCGAAGGCCACCATCACGCGGGCATGGCCGATGTGGCAGAAGTCGTAGACCGTCATGCCGCAGACATACATGCGAACCTGGTTGCCGACCAGCGGCTGCAGCGGTTCCTTGGTCTTGCTGAGGGTGTTGTAGATCGACAGCGTCATCATTGGCCCCAGGAATCGCGCAGGGTCACGGTACGGTTGAACACCGGCTTACCGGGTTGGGTCTCTTTCAGGTCGGCAACGAAGTAGCCCTCGCGCTCGAACTGGAAGCGATCTTCCGGCTGGGCGTGGGCCAGCGACGGCTCGGCGCGGCAACCGGTCAGTACCTGCAGGGAGTCCGGGTTGATGTTGTCGAGGAAACTGCCGCCCTCTTCCGATTTCTCCGGGTTCGCCGAACGGAACAGGCGATCGTACAGGCGAACTTCGCACTCCACGCTGCCTTCGGCCGGCACCCAGTGAATCACGCCCTTGACCTTGCGGCCTTCGGGGTTCTTGCCCAGGGTGTCCGGGTCGTAGCTGCAGCGCAATTCGACAACTTTGCCGTCAGCGTCCTTGATGGCCTCGTCGGCACGGATCACGTAGCTGCCGCGCAGACGCACTTCCCCACCAGGGATCAAGCGCTTGAATCCGGCCGGCGGGACTTCTTCGAAGTCGGCGGCATCGATGTACAGCTCGCGGGAGAACGGCAGCACACGAACACCCATGTCTTCTTTCGGGTGACGCGGCAGCTCCAGGTTTTCCACCTGACCTTCCGGATAGTTGGTGATCACCACCTTGATCGGATGCAGCACGCACATGGCGCGGGGCGCGGTAGCGTCAAGGTGGTCACGAATGCTGAACTCCAGCATGCCGATATCCACCACGCCACTGGCACGGTTCACGCCGATCATTTCGCAGAAATTGCGAATCGACTCGGGGGTGTAGCCACGGCGGCGATAACCCGACAGGGTCGACATGCGCGGATCGTCCCAACCGTGAACATGGCCTTCATCCACCAACTGCTTCAGCTTGCGCTTGCTGGTGATGGTGTAGTTCAGGTTCAGGCGCGAGAACTCGTACTGGCGCGGCTGGGCCGGAACCGAGAGGTTTTCCAGGAACCATTCGTAGAGGGGGCGGTGATCCTCGAACTCCAGGGTGCAAATGGAGTGAGTGATGCCCTCAATGGCGTCCGACTGACCATGGGTGAAATCATAGCTCGGGTAGATGCACCACTTGTCACCGGTCTGGTGGTGATGGGCATGGCGGATGCGATAGAGGATCGGATCGCGCAGGTTCATGTTCGGCGAAGTCATGTCGATCTTCGCGCGCAGGGAACGGGCGCCGTCCGGGAACTCACCGGCCTTCATGCGAGCGAAGAGGTCCAGGTTTTCGTCCACGGAGCGGTCGCGGAACGGACTGTTCTTGCCCGGTTCGGTCAGGCTGCCGCGGTACTCACGCGCCTCTTCCGGAGACAGGTCGCAGACGAAGGCCTTGCCGGCCTTGATCAACTCGATCGCCCAGTCATGCAGCTGGTCGAAATAGTTCGACGCGTAGCGCTCCTCACCGGCCCACTGGAAGCCCAGCCACTTCACGTCGCTCTCGATGGCGTCGATGTATTCCTGGTCTTCCTTCGCCGGGTTGGTGTCGTCGAAGCGCAGATGGCAATCACCGCCGAATTCCTTGGCCAAGCCGAAGTTCAGGCAGATCGACTTGGCATGACCAATGTGCAGGTAGCCATTGGGCTCCGGCGGGAAGCGGGTGACGATCTTGGTGTGCTTGCCGGCGTCCAGATCCGCCTGAACGATCTGGCGCAGGAAGTTGGAAGCGGCGGGAGTCTCTGGCTTGCTCATGGGGTCCTTACATCTAGCTGGTGCGCGGCTCAGGGTAGGCCGGCCAAATCAAAGCGCTTATCATAGCCGAAGCTGTCAATCCCCTGACAGGCCTTGGATTTCTCGATAGAGCGAATAGCCCAATGATCAAGCTGCACACCAACCACGGCGTCATCACCCTGCAACTCTTCGAAGACAAAGCCCCGGAAACCGTGGCCAACTTCAAGGAGTACGTGAAGTCCGGCCATTACGACGGCACCGTCTTCCACCGCGTGATCGGCAACTTCATGATCCAGGGCGGCGGTTTCGAGCCGGGCATGAAGCAGAAGTCCACCCGCGCCCCGATCAAGAACGAGGCCAACAATGGTCTGTCCAACAAGGTCGGCACCATCGCCATGGCTCGCACCATGGAGCCGCACTCGGCCTCCGCACAGTTCTTCATCAACGTGGCCGACAACACCTTCCTCAACCACAGCGCGCCGACCGTACAGGGCTGGGGCTACGCCGTATTCGGTGAAGTGGTAGAAGGCATGGACGTTGTGAACAAGATCAAAGGCGTGGCCACCACCATGAAGGCCGGCCACCAGGACGTACCGGTCGATGACGTGATCATCGAGAAGGCCGAGATCGCCGAGTGATACTGCTGATCTCTGATCTGCATCTTGAAGAGGAACGCCCGGACATTACCCGGGCGTTTCTTCATTTCCTGCAGACCCGCGCACCACAAGCCGAAGCCCTCTACATCCTCGGCGACTTCTTCGAAGCCTGGATCGGCGATGACGCCATGACGCCCTACCAGCACTCCATCGCCCAGGCCCTGCGCAAGCTGGCCGATGGCGGTACGCGCATTTTCCTCATGCACGGCAACCGTGACTTCATGATCGGCAGCGCCTTCTGCCGCGAAGCCGGCTGTACCCTGCTGAAAGACCCAAGTCTTGTCCAGATGAACGGCGAACCCGTACTGCTGATGCACGGCGACAGTCTGTGCACCCAGGACGAGGCCTACATGCGCCTGCGCAAGTGGCTGCGCAACCCGGCGAGCCTCTTCATCCTGCGCAACCTGCCACTGACCACCCGGCACAAACTGGCACGCAAGCTACGCAAGGAAAGCCGGATGCAAACCCCGCGGAAGGCGGCGGAAATTACTGACGTCACCCCGGAAGAGATCCCGCGCATCCTTCGCCAGCATGGTGTCCGGACGCTAATCCACGGCCACACCCACCGCCCCGCGACGCACGAACTGGACCTGGACGGCCAGCCCGCCCGGCGCATCGTCCTTGGCGACTGGGACAGCCAGGGATGGGCACTGCAGGTGGACGAACTGGGTTTCCGCCAAGCGCCCTTCGCCCTCGCCTAGGCCGTCGCACACAAAGAAAAAGCGCCCATCAGGGCGCTTCCTTCATCTTAGGGACGCTCAGGCCGGCACGCCGCTGTGGAAGCGGAATTCCTCGTCCGGAGACTCGATCAGCTCCCGCTCGGCCGCCCTCACCTTCTCGACGGTGTGATCCACGTCCCGCGCATCTCCGAACTGATACGCGAGCTTCAGGTAGCCCTGGTAATGGCGCGATTCGCTCTTCAGCAGGCCGCCATAGAACTTGCCCAGTTCCTCGTCCAGATGCGGCACCAGGGCCTCGAAACGCTCGCAGGAGCGCGCTTCGATGAAGGCCCCCACCACCAGCGTGTCCACGAGCTTCTGCGGCTCGTGGTTGCGCACCAGCTTGCGCAGGCCGGACGCGTACCGGGAGGCCGAGACGGGCTTCAGGTCGATCTTGCGACGTTTCATGATGCGCAGCACCTGCTCGTGGTGCACGAGCTCCTCGCGAGCCAGGCGCGACATGAAGTTGATCAGGTCCAGATGGGTGGCGTACTTGGCCATCAGAGCCATTGCCGTGGACGCCGCCTTGTATTCGTTGTTCTTGTGGTCGATCAGCAGGGTTTCCTGATCGGCCAGCGCGGCCGTCACCCAGGCATCGGGGGTACGGCAACCAAGAAAGTCATGGATTTCAGGCAGGGTCACAAGCGGCTCTCGTCATGCTGGGCGCCACGCTGGCCGGGCTCCCGAAGGCGGAGCATTATACGAATGCAGGACGCGACGACCAGCCCGAGCCACTTGATATATGTCAAGAACACTAAAGCTGAATCGGGACTACATTTGTTTTGGCTATATGCCATCGACAGGGAGACGAGGACCATGCAAGCCATTCGCAGCATTCTGGTGGTATTGGAGCCGGACCGGCCGGAAGGCCTTGCCCTGAAAAGGGCAAAACTGATTGCCGGGGTGACCCAGTCGCATCTGCACCTCCTGATCTGCGACCGCAAGGGCAACCATGCCGACTACCTCAGCGATCTGGCCGATACGCTCAAGGCCGAAGGCTACAGCGTCACTACGCAGCAGGGCTGGCTGGAAAATCCGCACCAGACCATCATCGCCGCCCAACAAGCCGAGGGATGTGGCCTGGTGATCAAGCAGCACGTGCCGGACAACCCACTCAAAAAGGCCATCCTCACCCCCGATGACTGGAAGCTCCTGCGTTACTGCCCGGGCCCGGTACTGATGGTCAAGACCGACAAACCCTGGAGTGGCGGCAACATCCTGGCCGCAGTGGACGTGGGCAACAGCGACGGCGAGCACCGCACCCTGCACGCCACCATCGTCAGCCATGGCTACGACATCGCCAGCCTCGCCCACGGCACCCTGCACGTGATCAGCGCCCACCCGTCTCCCATGCTTTCGGCGGCGGACCCGACCTTCCAGCTCAAGGAAACCATCGAGGCCCGTTATCGCGATGAATGCCGCGCCTTCCAGGCCGAGTACGACGTAAGCGACGAACGGCTGCATATCGAAGAAGGTCCGGCCGACGTGCTGATCCCCTTTGTCGCTCACAAACTGGAGGCAGCTGTCACAGTGATCGGCACCGTTGCGCGGTCCGGCCTGTCCGGCGCGCTGATTGGCAATACCGCTGAAGTGGTGCTGGACACCCTGGAAAGCGATGTACTGGTGCTCAAGCCCGAGGCGATCATTGCCCACCTCGAGGAACTGGTCGCCCAGCGCTGATCGCACCGCAATGAAAAAAGCCGCCTGATGGCGGCTTTTTTGCGATCAAACCCGACTCTCGACGCCCTCGCGGAGGAAGCGCGGCGCGATGTAGCGCTCGTAGTGGGCTTCGGATAACAGGAAGAATTCCCGATCAATGGCTTCCCGCAGATCCGGCAGCGCCCAGCCACGGAACTCGGGAAGCAGCGCAATACCGTAGGCATCCAGGCGATGGATCATGCGCGAGCCCCGCGCGATCAGTTGGTAAGCCCAGCAGTAGTGGGATTGTTCGGGCACGAAACGCACCTGCCGCTGTTCGAGTTGCTGGCGCAGGCGCTGCGGGTCGAACACTTCCAGCTTGGCCGCCATCACCTGCACCAGCAGGATTTCCAGGCGCCGCCACACCGCACGCTTCTCCTCCTCGTTGTAGAGGTTCCAGTTCACCACTTCATGGTGAAAGCGCTTGCAGCCGCGGCACACGTGATCGCCATAGACGGTTGAGCAGAGGCCGACGCAAGGCGTCTTGATGCGCTGGTTGGACATGAGGAGGCGAATTCGGCAGGTAAAACAGGCCGGCCATCTTAGCCCTTTGTCTAATCAGGGTCACGCTCAGGGAAATAGGGATTCCGTCTTAACTTTGTCGAGCCTTTCCTTTAGAATCGGCCCGCCATTTTAGGCGCCGATATCCGTTGGAAGCTGTTTTCAAAGCGTCACGAGCACAGTCGATCCGGCAGGAAATAATGGCGCTGGGCATCCCGCCCGGGATGTCCGCCGCCAGCCCTCATCAGGCCTTCCTTCCGGCGTAAAACTTTGAAAACAGCTTCTCGATGGAGGCCGCCGAAACCATGGCCAGACAGCCCAAAAAGCTGTGCGGCGCATGCGTTCGGCGGATTCCTGGATGAGCGCCCTGGACGATTCCAGGGCCACTGATGAGGGTAAAACTGTGCTTGAAGCCTATCGCAAACACGTAGAAGAGCGTGCCGCCCAAGGGGTCGTACCCCAGCCGCTGAACGCCGAACAAACTGCAGGCCTGGTCGAGCTGCTGAAAAATCCCCCGGCCGGCGAAGAGGCTTTCCTCCTCGACCTGATCACCAATCGTGTTCCGCCGGGTGTGGATGAAGCTGCCTACGTCAAAGCAGGTTTCCTCTCCGCTGTCGCCAAGGGCGAAGCCACTTCCCCGCTGATCGACAAGGCTCGCGCCACCGAACTGCTGGGCACCATGCAGGGCGGCTACAACATCGCCACCCTGGTCGAGCTGCTGGACGATGCCGAACTGGCCACCGTCGCCGCCGAACAACTGAAGCACACCCTGCTGATGTTCGACGCCTTCCACGACGTCGCCGAGCGCGCCAAGAAGGGCAACGCTTCCGCCAAGGCTGTACTGCAGTCCTGGGCCGAAGGCGAGTGGTTCACCGCCCGTCCGGCCATCGCCGACAAGTACACCCTGACCGTGTTCAAGGTGCCCGGTGAAACCAACACCGACGACCTGTCCCCGGCTCCTGACGCCTGGTCGCGCCCTGACATCCCGCTGCACGCCCTGGCCATGCTGAAGATGGCTCGCGACGGTATCGAACCCGAGCAGCCTGGCTCGATCGGCCCGCTCAAGCAGATCGAAGCTGTGAAGGCCAAAGGCTTCCCGGTTGCCTACGTAGGTGACGTGGTGGGTACCGGTTCCTCCCGCAAGTCCGCCACCAACTCGGTGCTGTGGTTCTTCGGCGACGACATCCCGTTTGTTCCGAACAAGCGCGCTGGCGGCTTCTGCTTCGGCACCAAGATCGCCCCGATCTTCTACAACACCATGGAAGACGCCGGCGCCCTGCCGATCGAATTCGACTGCACCAACCTGGCCATGGGCGACGTCATCGACGTATACCCCTATGAAGGCAAGGTCGTTCGCCACGACAGCGGCGAAGTCGTCACCACCTTCGAACTGAAGACCCCGGTCCTGCTGGACGAAGTCCGCGCCGGCGGCCGTATCCCGCTGATCATCGGCCGCGGTCTGACCGAGAAGGCCCGTGCCGAGCTGGGTCTGGGTGCTTCCGACCTGTTCAAGAAGCCGGAATCGCCGGCCGACAGCGGCAAGGGCTTCACCCTGGCCCAGAAGATGGTTGGCCGCGCCTGCGGTCTGGCCGAAGGCCAAGGCGTCCGTCCGGGCACCTACTGCGAGCCGAAGATGACCACCGTCGGTTCCCAGGACACCACTGGCCCGATGACCCGCGATGAGCTGAAAGACCTCGCCTGCCTCGGCTTCTCCGCCGACCTGGTGATGCAGTCCTTCTGCCACACCGCTGCCTATCCGAAGCCCATCGACGTCAACACCCACCACACCCTGCCGGACTTCATCAAGACCCGCGGCGGCGTGTCCCTGCGTCCGGGCGACGGCATCATCCACAGCTGGCTGAACCGCATGCTGCTGCCTGACACCGTCGGCACCGGTGGCGACTCCCACACCCGCTTCCCGATCGGCATCTCCTTCCCGGCCGGTTCCGGCCTGGTAGCCTTCGCCGCCGCCACTGGCGTCATGCCGCTGGACATGCCGGAATCCGTTCTGGTGCGCTTCAAGGGCAAGATGCAGCCCGGTATCACCCTGCGTGACCTGGTGCATGCCATCCCCTACTACGCCATCCAGGCTGGCCTGCTGACCGTCGAGAAGAAGGGCAAGAAGAACATCTTCTCCGGCCGCATCCTCGAGATCGAAGGTCTGAACGACCTGACCGTCGAGCAAGCCTTCGAGCTGTCCGACGCCTCGGCCGAGCGTTCCGCTGCTGGTTGCACCATCAAGCTGCCGGAAAACGCCATCGCCGAATACCTGAAGTCCAACATCACCCTGCTGCGCTGGATGATCGGTGAAGGCTACGGCGACGCCCGTACCCTGGAGCGTCGCGCCCAGGCGATGGAAGCCTGGCTGGCCAAGCCGCAACTGCTGGAAGCCGACAAGGACGCCGAATACGCCGCCGTCATCGAAATCGACCTGGCCGACGTGAAAGAGCCTGTGCTCTGCGCGCCGAACGACCCGGACGATGCCCGCCTGCTGTCCACCGTGGCCGGCGACAAGATCGACGAAGTGTTCATCGGCTCCTGCATGACCAACATTGGTCACTTCCGCGCTGCCGGTAAGCTGCTCGACAAGGTCAAGGGTGGTATCCCGACCCGTCTGTGGCTGGCCCCGCCGACCAAGATGGACCAGCACCAGCTGACGGAAGAAGGCTACTACGGCATCTACGGCAAGGCCGGCGCGCGCATGGAAATGCCGGGCTGCTCCCTGTGCATGGGCAACCAGGCCCGCGTACAGACCGGTGCCACCGTGGTCTCCACCTCCACCCGTAACTTCCCGAACCGCCTGGGCGACGCCACCAACGTCTACCTGGCCTCCGCCGAACTGGCGGCCGTTGCCTCCATCCTGGGCAAACTGCCGACCGTCGAGGAGTACATGGAATACGCGAAGAACATCGACAGCATGGCTGCCGATATCTACCGCTACCTGTCCTTCGACCAGATCGCCGAGTACAAGGAAGCCGCTGCAAACGCCAAGATCCCGGTGGTCCAGGCCTAAGGCCCCATCGGTAGCTCGGTAATGAGAAAGCCCCGCCTCGTGCGGGGCTTTTTCTTTTCTGCAATCCGCATCACAGGCCTTTCCGCATTCCCATCGAACCGACTTGCAGGCACCCCTTCAGCAGCTATGTTGCAGATATGAACTCCATAACGGGGGGAGGCCTCCATGAAAACCTGGTTCCTGATCCTCACTTGCACCCTTGGCCTGGCAGGCTGCTCAAGTGAATACCTGATCGCCACGACAGACGGCCAACTCATCGCCACCGACGAAAAACCCGAACTGGATCGAGACACCGGCATGCTCGAATTCGAGGACCATGAAGGCCGGACCCAGCAGATTCCACAAAACCAGGTGAAGCAGATCATCGAACGTTGAGGTAGCTCCGGCCTCCGAATCTTGCCCCGCCATTGCGGGGCTCTTTTTTGCGTCACTGGCATATCGCTTGCTTCAACAGCAACAACGAGGCGCGCTCCAACGGCGGAGCGGGCTGATGACAATGGCGTCGACTCCGGACACACCGGATCGACGCCATTTTGCTGATAGGTGGCAATCGACATGACGGACAAGCAGAACACCACGCGCCCGGACAACCTGGCCTGGGTCGCAGGCAGCGACGCCCCGGAGAAGTGCGTGCTCAACCTGGGCTTCATGCCCCTGACCGACTCGGCCTCGCTGATAGTCGCCGCCACCCAGGGCTTCGCGCAGCCATATGGACTGACCCTAGACCTCCATCGCCAGTCGTCCTGGGCCACCCTGCGCGACAAACTGCTCGCTGGCGAACTGGATGCCGCGCAGGCGCTCTATGGGCAGGTCTATGGCATTGAACTGGGCATCGGTGGCCCCGACGCCGAGATGGCCATCCTCATGGGGCTCTGCCAGAACGGCCAGGCCATCAACCTCTCCGAACCACTCAAGCGCATTGGCGTGACCAGTTCCGAGGCGCTGGCCAATCATGTGCACCATGGCGGTGCGCGCCTGACCTTCGCCCAGACCTTCCCCACCGGCACCCACGCCATGTGGTTGAACTACTGGCTGGCGGCCCAGGGCATCCACCCACTGCGGGACGTGGACACAGTTGTGGTCCCACCCTCGCAGATGGTCGCCCACCTCAAGGCAGCACGTATCGACGGTTTCTGCGCCGGCGGCCCCTGGGGTGCACTGGCGGTCGACCAGGGCCAGGGCTTCACCCTGGCCACCAGCCAGATGATCTGGCCCGATCACCCTGAAAAGGTCATGGCCGTCACTCGCGAGTTCGCCGAGCAATACCCCAACACCGCCCGCGCTTTGACCATGGCAGTCCTGGAAGCCAGCCGCTTCATCGATGCCAGCGAGGAAAACCGCCGTAGCACGGCCCGGCTCATCAGCGGCAGCGATTACGTGGACGTGCCGCTATCGGCCGTGGAGCCACGCTTCCTCGGGCACTACCAGGATGGCCTCGGCAATGCCTGGGAGGACCAGCACCCGCTGCGCTTCTTCGACGGCGGCCAGGTGAACATGCCCTTCCTCTCCGACGGCATCTGGTTCATGACCCAGTTCCGCCGCTGGGGCCTGCTGCGGGACGACCCGGACTACCTGGCCATTGCCCGACGCGTGCAACGTCTGGACATCTACCGCGACGCAGCAGAAGCGCTCGATATCCCGGTCCCCGACCTAATGCGCAGCGCCACCCTGATCGACGGTCGCCTCTGGGACGGCAGCGACCCTGTCGCCTATGCTCGGAGCTTCCCGATCCATTCCCTGGCCGGCCACGCCCGCGCCATTGCCCTGTAGCCGCTGGGGAAGACCGCCACCATGTTGCGCATCCTGCTGATCAACGACACCGCAAAGAAAGTCGGGCGCCTCAAGACCGCCCTGGTGGAAGCCGGCTTCGAAGTCATCGACGAGTCCGGATTGACCATCGACCTGCCGGCCCGCGTCGAAGCCGTCCGCCCGGACGTGGTGCTGATCGATACCGAATCCCCTGGCCGCGACGTGATGGAGCAGGTCGTGCTGGTCAGCCGCGACCAGCCCCGCCCCATCGTCATGTTCACCGACGAGCACGACCCCAAGGTCATGCGCCAGGCCATCCAGGCCGGCGTCAGCGCCTACATCGTCGAAGGCATCCAGACCGACCGCCTGCAACCGATACTCGACGTCGCCATGGCGCGCTTCGAGGCCGACCAGGCGCTGCGCGCCCAGCTCAACGCCCGCGACCAGCAACTGGCCGAACGCAAGCGCGTCGAACTGGCCAAAGGCCTGTTGATGAAGATGAAGCATTGCGGCGAAGAAGAGGCCTATACGCTGATGCGCCGCCAGGCCATGAGCCGCCAGCAGAAGCTGATCCAGGTTGCTGAGCAGATCATCGCAATGCACGACATGCTCGGCCATTGAGGCCCGAGCCCAGCGCAACTGTATGCCGTCAGGTGTATCTGCTGGCGTTCGCGCGGTCCCGCTAAGGTAAGGAGCACTCTCTCCCTCCCGCGAGACCGCCATGGATAATGAACGCCAGCTCCTCGAAGACGCCGACCGCCGTGCCCTCGCCTACGTCGACGGGATACCACAGCGCCGGGTTTTCCCCGCCCCAGAGGCCATCCAGGCGCTGTCTGCCTTCGACGGGCCATTGCCGAACCAGGGCCGCCCGGCCGAGGAAGTGCTGCATCAACTCGATGAGCTGGGTTCCCCTGCCACCACTGCTTCCAACGGCGGGCGCTACTTCGGCTTTGTGATCGGCGCCACCCTGCCAGCCGCCGCAGCTGCCGAGCGCCTGGCACTGGCCTGGGACCAATGCGCGTCCTCCTTCGACAACTCCCCCGCCGCCGATCGCATCGAAAAAGTGGCCGCACGCTGGGTATTGGAAAGCCTGGGACTGCCCATCGGCAGCGCCGTGGGCTTCGGCACTAGCGCCACCGCCTGCACCCTCGCCTGCCTGTCCGCGGCACGCCGCACGCTGCTGGCGCGCAAGGGCTGGGACTTCGACGGCGACGGCCTGATAGGTGCGCCCGAAGTGCGCGTGGTGGTTTCCGCCAGTGTCCACATCACGGTGAAGAAGGCGCTGCGCATCCTCGGCTTCGGCATGAACCGCCTGTTGGTCGCACCCACCGACGAATACGGCCGCATCGACCCGGCGCGCCTGCCGCCGCTGGACGACATGACCGTCCTCTGCCTGCAGGCGGGCGAGGTCAACACCGGCGAGTTCGATCCCTTCGCCGAGCTGATTCCCCGCGCAAGGGCTGCCGGCGCCTGGGTCCATGTCGACGGTGCCTTCGGCCTCTGGGTCCGCGCCTCGTCCCAGGCGCACCTTGCCGCTGGCGTCGAGCAGGCCGATAGCTGGACCTGCGACGGCCACAAATGGCTGAACACTCCCTACGACGGCGCCATGGCCATCTGTCGCGATGCCGACGCCCTGGCCACAGCGATGAACAGCGATGCTGCCTATGCCACGGCCTCGCGGGATGCGCAGAAAAACCTGACCCTGGAATTCTCCCGTCGCGCCCGTGGCATTCCCATCTGGGCCGCACTGGCCGCGCTCGGTCGCAATGGCCTCGCAGACATGATCGACCGCCACCTGCGCCAGGCCGATCACCTCGCCGGACGCCTGCGCTCAGCCGGCTATCAGGTGGTCAACCGCGTGGTCCTCAACCAGGTTCTGGTGCGAGCCGACACCGACGAGGAAACGGTGGCCATCCGCACCACAGCCCAGGCATCTGGCGAGGTCTGGTTCGGCCCCACGCTGTGGCAGGGCCGCCCGGCATTCCGCCTCAGCGTTTCCTCCTGGCGCACCACCGACGCCGATATCGAGCACCTGGCGCACCTGCTCGCCCGCTTGAAGAGCGGCTCCCGCTGAAGCCCCCTGGCTGGCGCATCCCCCACGGACGGGATGCGCCAGCTACGCAGAAAAACTTCCCTCGACAAACGGCCCGAGAAGCCCTTATCTTCGCCGCCAGGCCACCGCAGTGGCCGACGTCGCTCGGACGGTTCCGGGCGCTTACGTATCCGAGGAAAGCATGGCTGACCAGCGTTCACC
The DNA here is from genome assembly GCF_029873155.1 of Pseudomonas sp. BN515. NCBI lineage: Bacteria > Pseudomonadati > Pseudomonadota > Gammaproteobacteria > Pseudomonadales > Pseudomonadaceae > Pseudomonas > Pseudomonas sp. BN515. The sequence continues at coordinate 118,069 of NZ_SSOH01000072.1, forward strand.
GCGCCGTTTTGCGCGCATCGATCGTCTCCCCCCCTACGTCTTCAACATCACCGCCGAACTCAAGATGGCAGCACGCCGTCGCGGTGAAGACATCATCGACCTCTCCATGGGCAACCCCGACGGCGCCACTCCGCCGCACATCGTGGAAAAGCTCGTGCAGGTCGCCCAGCGTGAAGACACCCACGGATACTCCACCTCCCGCGGCATTCCCCGCCTGCGCCGAGCCATCTCGCGCTGGTACAAGGACCGCTACGACGTGGAGATCGATCCTGAAACCGAAGCCATCGTCACCATCGGCTCCAAGGAAGGCCTGGCACACCTGATGCTCGCCACCCTGGACCACGGCGACACCGTGCTGGTGCCCAACCCCAGCTACCCGATCCACATCTACGGTGCGGTGATCGCCGGCGCCCAGGTGCGCTCGGTGCCCCTGGTGCCTGGCGTGGACTTCTTCGCCGAACTGGAACGGGCCATTCGCGAAAGCATTCCGAAGCCGAAGATGATGATCATCGGCTTCCCCTCCAACCCCACCGCCCAGTGCGTGGAGCTGGATTTCTTCGAGCGCGTGGTCGCCCTGGCCAAGCAGTACGACGTCCTGGTGGTCCACGACCTGGCCTACGCCGACATCGTCTACGACGGCTGGAAAGCCCCCTCCATCATGCAGGTGCCTGGCGCCAAGGACATTGCGGTGGAGTTCTTCACCCTGTCCAAGAGTTACAACATGGCGGGCTGGCGCATCGGCTTCATGGTCGGCAACCCGGAGCTGGTCAGCGCCCTGGCGCGGATCAAGAGCTACCACGACTACGGCACCTTCACCCCGCTGCAGGTTGCCGCGATTGCCGCCCTGGAAGGCGACCAGCAGTGCGTTCGCGACATTGCCGAGCAGTACCGTCAGCGCCGCAACGTGCTGGTGAAGGGGCTGCATGAGATTGGCTGGATGGTGGAGAACCCCAAGGCATCGATGTATGTCTGGGCCAAGATCCCCGAGCCCTACGCCGCCATGGGTTCTCTGGAGTTTTCCAAGAAGCTCCTGGCCGAAGCCAAGGTCTGCGTATCGCCCGGGCTGGGCTTTGGCGACTACGGCGACGACCACGTGCGCTTCGCTCTGATCGAGAACCAGGATCGTATCCGCCAGGCCGTTCGCGGCATCAAGGGCATGTTCCGTGCGGACGGGCTCCTTGAGTCGCCGGCAGCGTCCAAATCCCGGAAAACCGGTAAGGCGTGACGCCGAATTGCGCCCCCAGGTCACAGGGGGCGCACTTCCCACTGAACTTCCCCGAAACGCCCACCTGGCAAGGTTCCCTTGCCTTTTCAAGCGCTTGTAGCGCCCCTCAAGTCACTACCGCCCGTCGGCTTTCAGCTCAATTTTTGAACAAAACGGGGGTAGGATGACTCTCATGAAAGCCGAAGTTCATCGCGCCGCTTCTTGAACCATGGCTGGTCACCGGCGCGCATGTCTATCTAATTCCCCTTGAGTCCGGAGTGATTCCAAATGCACTAGTTCACGTGCAGGTGGTTTCTCTGCCTCAAAAAAGGAGGAGTGCTTATGAAGACATGAAATATAACTAGATATGCGAGTTCAACCTGACCATCACTCAAAGTCCAAAGAGACCAACGAGTCAATATAAAACAAACATCGGTGCCATTCCTGCATCAGCACACCAACTTACTTTGTAAAACAAGAGGTCAACCATGGAGCTGTATCATCTAATTACTTCCCTGTTCAAACAGGAAGCAACCATGGAACTAATGCGCATGGGTGTCGTTTATGCCCACCTGATCGCTTGCTGCGTGGCTATCGGCCTGGTCCTGACCAGCGACATCGCCATGATCAAGCAAATGATCTCCGGCGAAGACGACGCTGCCCATAGCGACAAAACCCATCTTGATACTCTGAAGAACACTGTACTGCTTGCACTCGCGGCACTCTGGGTTACAGGGATAGGTATCATCCTGTTGGATTACTCTGTCAAAGGCGCGGTGTACTTCCTCAACCCTAAACTCCAGGCCAAGATCCTGGTCGTGGCACTGTTGACCGTTAACGGTTTCCTGCTTCACAGCGCTGTACTGCCGGCCATCAAGAAGGCTGGCTCGCTGGTCAAAATGGAAACCAATGCCCGCACCCTCGCGGTGTTCTCGGGCGTCGTCTCCGGAGTTTCCTGGTTCTACGGAGCCATGCTGGGCATCGCTCGTCCGCTCAGCTGGAAATACTCCCTTGGCGAAATCATGTTCGCTTACCCGCTGTTCATCTGCCTTGGCTTCGTCGCGATGACGCTGCTGGTGAAGTGGGCAAGCAACAGAGCTGAAAATCTCACTCCTACTCGAGTGAATCCCGCACTCGCCTCCTGGTAAGAGATAGCTGGGCAGGGATGCCCAGTTTCAAAAAGAAGTTTCCGTGCAAATACAAACAGGGAACTTCACCCAATATTAAACTCCATATATATCCGCATTAATTCCTGTAGCTACCTGACCGCCCCCTCCAGCCAAGCGGGTACCAGAGTCCCAATATTCCTCTCCTCCGGCCCGGAACTTTTCACCCTCCTGCATGTACGAACTGCTGCCCCCAAGAATTCCAGCAGTAAGGACATACAGTGATCGACCTCAGCACCTGGAACCTGACGGTCCCAGCCACCACCTCCAATACCCTCATCGAAACTGGCCGTCTCAACAACGGCTATGAAAGTCAGTACTTTCGTCGCAACTCCGATGGCAGCATCAGCCTCTGGGTTCCAGTGAATGGCGCTCGTACTGAAGACTCCAGCTATCCCCGTACCGAATTGCGAGAGACCCAGACCGACGGGACCCTCAGCTATTGGTATCACGCCAGCGCGGACAACTACCTCAGTGCCGTGCTCTCTGTAGAGCAGGTGCCCAGCACGCAAAAGATCGTCATCGGCCAGATCCACAGCAAAGATCAGCCTGGCAGCGAAAACGACCCGCTGCTGAAGATCCAGTACCACTACCTGCGCGGCAATGGCCGCATCGAAGCACTATTGCGCAAGCGCCCCGGCGATACGGAAGTGGAGAACATCCTGCTGGCGGAGAACGTCGACCTCGGCGAGCGATTCGGCTACGACCTGCGCATCACCCCCAGCGGTAGGCTGGGTATCGTTATTACCAGCAACGGTGACGACGGCAATCTCTACCGTGAACTCAGCGGCTACTGGGGCTATCAGCAGCTCTACTTCAAGGCCGGCGCCTACATCCAGGACAACTACGGTGCCGAGAATGAGGGTGGCCGCGTCACCTTCTACTGGCTGAACGGCCTGCATCGCTGATATTCAGCCGGCAAATGCCGAGCCATCCCCTGGCACGGGCGTAGAATCAGCGCTTCGCTGTTTCCACGCCCGAGGTTCCGATGGCCCGCCTTACCCTGAATTTCCCTGAAGACCAGTACTGCTACTCCACGCACCTGACCGTGCGAGTCACCGACATCAACGGGGCCAACCATCTGGGCAACGACTCGATGATCTCGATGATTTCCGAAGCGCGGGCGCGCTTCCTGTTCGAATTCGGCATCAGCGAGACAACCGAGGACGGCATTGGGATCATCGTCACCGACCTGGCCACCACCTACCGCGCCGAGGCCCATGCACGCGACCAGTTGCTGTTCGAGGTGGGCGTCATGGACTTCAACAAATACGGCGGCGACATCACCTTCCGTATCACACGCCCGGCCGACGGCAAGCTGGTGGCCATGGCCAAATCCGGATTCGTATTCTTCAACTACCACGAGTCCCGCGTAGTCCCCATGCCAGAGGGCTTTCGCCAGACCTTCCCCGGGGTGAACTGGCTGGACTGAGCCAGTGCAGCTTCAACTCGGTGCAATGGGAGCTCCTTCGCCCCGTTTTGATTCAGGCAGAAAAATCGAACCCCTCGCAGAAACCGCTCTAAATCGGCATTTCCGGAGATTGGCCCGGCTCTTGCTATGGGACAGTCAGAGGTAGCCAACGGCGGTTGCCCTACTACACGACAAAGGCGTCGCGTCACTCCGCAGAAATGCGGGCAGTGGTGCGGCGCCTTTTTCGTTCCGGCCCCAGTGATGGGGCGGTGGACGGGCCGGAATCCGGACGTTCGCTTGCAGCTCACTCAATCCCGCTGCGGCTTCGGCCGCAGGACGACGCGCCACAAGCGCGACGTTTTACCGGGAGGTGCGACCGCCGTGCCCACGATCATGGCGCGAGCACCTCCCGGCCCCTAACTGCAGATGAGGTGTTCGATGACAACGAGTTTCTGGAAAGCCGGCCACACGCCCACCCTGTTCTCCGCCTTCCTCTATTTCGACCTGAGTTTCATGGTGTGGTACGTCCTCGGCCCGCTCGGGGTGCAGATCGCCAGCGACCTGCAACTCAGCACCCAGCAGCGCGCCATGATGGTCGCCACACCCATCTTGGCCGGTGCCGTGCTGCGCTTCCTGATGGGTATGCTCGCCGACCGCACCTCGCCCAAGACAGCAGGCCTCATCGGCCAGGTCGTGGTGATTGCCGCCCTCTTCGTCGCCTGGCAGGTAGGTATTCGCACCTACGAGCAGGCGCTACTCCTCGGCCTGTTCCTCGGCTTCGCCGGTGCATCCTTCGCCGTGGCCCTGCCGCTGGCTTCCCAGTGGTATCCGCCGCAGCACCAGGGCAAGGCGATGGGCATTGCCGGTGCCGGCAACTCCGGCACCGTGCTGGCCGCCCTCTTCGCCCCCGGCCTGGCTTCGCTGTACGGCTGGAACAATGTCTTCGGCCTGGCGCTGATCCCGCTGGTGCTGACATTGGCGATCTTCTTCCTGGCGGCGCGCAACGCCCCCAACCGCCCGGCACCCAAGGCCCTTGGCGATTACCTGAAAGCCCTGGGCGACCGTGACAGCTGGTGGTTCATGTTGTTTTACAGCGTGACCTTCGGCGGCTTCCTCGGCCTGGCCAGCACCCTGCCCGGCTACTTCCACGATCAGTACGGCCTGCCCCCGGTGACTGCCGGCTACTACACAGCCGCCTGCGTCTTCGCCGGCAGCCTTATGCGCCCGCTGGGTGGCGCCTTCGCCGACCGCATCGGCGGCATCCGCACCCTCCTGGTGGTCTACACGGTTGCCTCGATATGCATCGCCGCGGTGGGCTTCCACATTTCCAGCTCCACCGTCGCCCTGGCCCTGTTCGTGGTCGCCATGCTGAGCCTCGGCGCCGGCAACGGTGCGGTGTTCCAGCTGGTGCCCCAGCGCTTCCACAAGGAAATCGGCGTGATGACCGGCCTGATCGGCATGGCTGGCGGCATCGGCGGCTTCTGCCTGACCGCGGGCCTGGGTGCCATCAAGCAGCAAACCGGCGACTACCAGCTTGGCCTGTGGCTGTTCGCCAGCCTGGGCGTGGTGGCGTGGTTCGGCCTCTATGGCGTGAAGCAGCGCTGGCGCACCACCTGGGGTTCGGCTGCCGTCACTGCCGCCCGTGTCTGACGTACTACACGAATCGGCGCCCAGTGCGGCGCCGAGCCAGACTCGACAAGGAGCGCCTAGCGCTCCTTTCGCCATACAGGACCCATGCCCGATGACCCTGCAACTCAGCTTCGGCGAAGCCAGTGCCACCGGCCCGCGCGCGGAGAACCAGGACGCCCTGCGGGTGGTCACCCCGGCGCCTGCGCTGGCTGCCAGCAAGGGTTACCTGTTCGCCCTGGCCGACGGCGTCAGCCAGTGCGCCGACGGTGGTCTGGCCGCTCGCGCCACCCTGCAGGCCCTGGCGCTGGACTACTACTCCACCCCGGAAACCTGGGCCGTCGCCCAATCCCTGGACCGGCTGCTGGTGGCCCACAACCGCTGGCTCCAGGCCAATGGCGGCGGCCAACCACTGCTCACCACCCTGACCGCCATGGTGCTGCGCGGACGCCGCTTCACCCTGGCCCATGTGGGCGACTGCCGCGCCTATCGCTGGGACGGCCGCCAGCTCACCCGTCTCAGCGAGGACCACGTCTGGGAACAGCCGGGCATGCAGCACGTGCTCAAGCGGGCCCTCGGTCTGGACCAGCACCTGGTGGTGGATTACCTCGATGGCGAACTGGCGGAGCGCGAGGGTTTCGTCCTGGTCAGCGATGGCGTCTGGGCCGTGCTCGGCGACCAGGGCATCCAGCGCATCCTTCAGGATGAACAGGACCTCCCCGCCGCCGCCCAGGCACTGGTCAGCGCCGCGCACCTGGCGGGTGGCCAGGACAATGCCAGCGCCCTGCTGATTCGCGTCGACAACCTGCCCCAAGCGGGTTTGGCCGATACCCTGGCGCAACTCGATCACTGGCCACTGCCACCGCGCCTGCAGGAAGGTCACGACTTCGAGGGCTGGCAGGTAGACCGTTTGGTCGCCGAATCCCGCCAGTCCATGGTCTATCGGGTGCGCGATAGCCAGGACCGCCGCTGGCTACTGAAGACCCTGCCTGCCAGCCGCCACGACGAACCCGGCGCAGCCCCGGCCCTGATGCTGGAGGAGTGGTTCCTGCGCCGGGTCGCCGGGCGTCACTTCCCTGAAGTGCATCCTCTGCCCGCGCGCCAGCATCTTTATTACGTGCAGCGCGAATACGCCGGGCAGACGCTGGCCGAGCACCTGCGCCTTAGCGGCCCCATGGTGCTCCCGGAGTGGCTGGATATCGCCCCGCGCCTGCTGAAGGCGCTGGGCCAGCTGCACCGCCGCAACATCCTGCATCGCGACGTCAAACCGGAGAACCTGCTTTGGGGCGATGACGGCGAGTTGCGCCTGCTGGATTTCGGCCTGGCCTATTGCCCCGGCCTGTCCCAGGATGAGGCTCACAGCCTGCCGGGCACTCCCAGCTACATCGCCCCGGAAGCATTTTCCGGAACGCCACCGTCTCCCCGGCAGGATCTCTACGCTGCGGGCGTCACCCTCTACCACCTGCTCACCGGGCACTACCCGTACGGCGAAGTCGAGGCCTTCCAGCATCCACGTTTCGGTACGCCTGCCCCGCCCAGCCGCTACCGCCCCGACCTGCCCGCCTGGCTGGACGAATGCCTGACGCGCGCGGTCGCCGCTGACCCGATCGGGCGCTACGAAACGATGGAGGAATGGCTACTGGCCCTGGAACAAGGGGAACACCACGCCCTCACCGCCAAACCCAGGCCCTTGCTGGAACGCGAACCGCTGAAGGTCTGGCGCGGGCTGGCCCTGCTGTCGCTGGTGCTCAATCTGATGCTGCTGGTCGCCCTGCTGGGCTGACGCACCAGTTCAATGCGGCCCGCCCCAGGAAAGTGCGGAGTGACCTGGGAGTCAACGCCCAGGACCACGTGATTCATGGCATGCAAGGGTTGGCACGGCACCTGCAATAACCCATTCGACAATCTACAAAAAGCGCCCGCCTCAACGACGAGACGGCACTTTCCCGGTCGAACGGGACTTGGACAAAGGCGTCCTGCTGGCAACAGCGGGACGCCTTTTTTGTTTGCTCGACGTTTATGCAGGAGTGTCCCGGCATGAAGACATCCAAGCTGGTGGTGATCGGAAACGGTATGGCCGGAGTGCGTACCCTCGAAGAGCTGCTGAAGCTCGCGCCGGAGCAATACCAGATCACGGTGTTCGGCGCCGAACCCCATCCGAACTACAACCGCACCCTGCTCTCCCCGGTGCTGGCGGGCGAACAGTCCTTCGAGGAGATCATCCTCAATGACCTGGCCTGGTACGCGGATAACGGCATCGAACTCTTGCTGGACCGCAAGGTGGTGAAAATCGATCGCCAGCGCCGCCAGGTGATCGCCGAAGACGGCACCTGCGCCGATTACGACCGCTTGGTGATCGCCACCGGTTCCACGCCGAGCCGCCTCTCCATCCCCGGCAATCGGCTGCAAGGCGTGATCGGCTACCGTGATATCGCCGGCGCGCGCGCCATGATCGAAACCGCCCGCACCCACAGCCACGCCGTGGTGATAGGCGGCGGCCTGCTCGGCCTGGAAGCGGCCAATGGCCTCAAGCAACGCGGCATGGACGTAACCGTGGTGCACCTGGCCGACTGGCTGCTGGAGAAGCAACTCGACCAGCCGGCCGGCGACAAGCTGCTGCGCGTATTGCAGGCCCGGGGCATCCGATTCCGCCTGGGCACCGCCACTGAAGAGTTGATCGACAACGGGGGTGGCCAGGTATGCGCGGTACAACTGGCGGGCGGCGAAATCATCACAGCCGACCTGGTGGTGATGGCGGCCGGTATCACGCCCAATACCGAACTCGCCGAACGGGCGGGTCTGCCCTGCAAGCACGGCATCCTGGTCGACGACACCCTGCAGACCTACGACCCGCGCATCTATGCCATCGGTGAATGCGCCAACCATCGCGGTGTTTCCTATGGCCTGGTAGCGCCGCTGATGGAGCAGGCCAAGGTCTGTGCCAATCACCTGGCCATGCTCGGTTTCGCCCGTTACCAGGGGGCGCGCACGGGCACCCGACTCAAGATCGCCGGCATCGAGATGTTCTGCGCTGGTGACCTCCACCATGCCGGTCACGCAGCCGAGGGCCACGAGGCGTGCCCCCTGCATGACTGGCAGATCGAACTGGCTTCCAGCGACGTGCTCGCCTGGACCTGAATCAATTGTGGAGCGCAATGCGCCCGGGAGAATTTAAATGAACGGCAAAGTCTGGCTGGTAGGTGCAGGCCCCGGCGACCCTGAGCTCCTCACCCTGAAGGCGGTGAAGGCCTTGAATCAGGCGGATGTGGTCATGATCGACGACCTGGTCAATCCATCTGTGCTCGAGCACTCTCCCACAGCTCGGGTGGTCCGAGTCGGCAAGCGCGGTGGCTGTCGCTCGACACCCCAGGAATTCATTCATCGCCTGATGTTGCGCTATGCGCGCCAGGGCAAGTGCGTGGTGCGTCTGAAAGGCGGCGATCCGTGCATTTTCGGTCGCGGAGGCGAAGAGGCCGAGTGGCTTGCCGAGCGCGGCATCGAAAGTGAGTTGGTCAATGGCATCACCGCGGGCCTGGCCGGAGCGACCAACTGCGGTATTCCCCTCACCCTGCGCGGCATCAGCCGTGGCGTGACCCTGGTCACTGCCCACACCCAGGACGACAGTTCCCTCAATTGGCACGCCCTGGCGCAGTCCGGTACCACCCTGGTCATTTACATGGGCGTAGCCAAGCTGGCGGACATCCATCAAGGACTGCTGGAAGGTGGCATGCCCGGCACAATGCCGGTGGCGATGATCGAGAACGCTTCACTGCCAGAGCAACGCGAATGCCGCAGCACCCTCGCGCGCATGAAAGTGGATGCCAAGGCCTTCGAACTCAAGAGTCCCGCGATCTTGGTCATCGGGGAAGTCGCCGCAGCACAAGCAGCCTTCCCGCTGGCGCAAAGCGCCTGATCTGTCTTCGCTCCTGCGAAGTAGTGCTTGCCCGGCTATGCCGGGCTTTTTTATGGGCTGTGTCCGCATTAAGTGTTGCAAGTGGCTGGATTGCCCGTAGGAGCTGGCTTGCCAGCGAATGGCCCCGTTTCGCTAGCAAGCTAGCTCCTACAAGGCCCCTGGACGATGGCCGAACTCTGGCAACAGCTAACGCAGACATAGCCTTTTATGCGGCAAGCACCTTTTTCAAGGCAAAGAAAAACCCGGCCAAGGCCGGGTTTCTCTTACCGCTCAAACCAATTACTTGGCCTGGGCTTCTACTTCGGCTTCTACGCGGCGGTTAACAGCGCGGCCGTCAGCAGTAGCGTTGTCAGCAACCGGGCGGGTTTCGCCGTAGCCAACAGCGTTGACGCGCTCGCCACCAACACCGTACTGGTTGACCAGAACTTCACGAACGGCGTTGGCACGGCGCTCGGACAGCTTCTGGTTGTAGGCGTCGGTACCAACGGAGTCGGTGTGGCCTTCAACGGTGGTGGTGGTAGCCGGGTATTGGTTCATGAAGTCAGCCAGGTTCTTGATGTCGCCGTAGCTTTCTTCTTTCACCTTGGACTTGTCGAAGTCGAACTTCACGTCCAGCTCAACACGTACGACTTCGGCAACAGCCGGGCAGCCATCGGCGTCAACGGTGACGTTGGCCGGGGTGTCCGGGCACTTGTCGACGTTGTCGCAAACGCCGTCGTTGTCGCTGTCAGCGCACACTTCAGCAACCGGAGCCGGAGCCGGCTCGGCTTGCTTGGTGGAACCGCCGAAGTTCACGCCAACACCTACGCCAGCCATCCACTCGGATTCCTGGGCGTCCAGGTTGTACATACCGTCCAGGCTTGCCTTGGCGAAGAAGTTCTCGGTGAAGTAGTACTTCAGACCGGTGCCAACGTTGGCGAAGGTGCTGTGGTCACGGCCAGTACGCGGCGGGATGTTGCTGATGTTCTGATGGGCGAAGCCGGCAGAAACGTACGGACGCAGGCCAACACCCGGGGTGCCGAAGTGGTAGATGGCGTCCAGGGAAGCCAGGTTGCCCTTGATGTCCTTGTGGCCATCGGTACCGAAGGAGTCTTCGGAGGTCATGTCGTGGTATTCGCCATACGACAGAGCCAGGGAGACGTCGTCGGTCAGGTAGTAGCCTACCGAGCCGCCGTACAGGTTGCCGTTCTCGAGATCGCGAGAACTATCGGTGAAGTAACGCTTACCGAAAGCTTCCACCTCAACTGCGCCTTGGCCCTGAGCCAGCGCGTTCAGCGAAAAGGCGGCAACAAGAGAGCCAACGGCTACGCCTAAGGTGTTTTTCAGTTTCATCCGTAAATCCCCATCTTGGTGGTCAGTAAGTTGTCGAACAATCTCCGGACAACTTGGGCGGCAATTCTAGCAGAACACGCCGGCCCATAAGAGATAATTTTTCCCGAACTAAGTTTCAGCGAGTCCGGAAAATTTTTCGCGAAGGCGATCGAGCGCACGCTTGTAGCGCATTTTCGTGGCGCTCAAGCCCATATGCATAATGTCTGCAATCTCTTGAAACTCGAGCTCTGCGACAAAACGTAGCACAAGAATTTCCCTGTCAATGGGATTGACATGTACCAGCCATCGCTCCAGCCCCCCACGTTCCTCGACCTTGGGGGCTTTCTCGTCCGAGGCTTCTTCAAGAGGATCCAGACTCAGCGCGTCAAGTAAACGTCGCTTTCGACGCTCTTTCCGATATTGGGTAATGCACTCGTTGTACGTGATGCTATATAGCCATGTCTTGAACTTCGACTTGCCTTCGAAGTTCTTCAATCCATAAAGCACCTTCAGCATCACTTCCTGGCAGACATCATCTGCGTCGCGGTCGTTGCCTAAATAGCGGGCACAGACGTTGAACAAGGTACGTTGATAGCGCCGCATCAATTCTTCATAGGCGCGGGTGACATGGAATAGCTCGACATGCGCACGCTCCACGAGCTCTTCATCGGAGAGCTCGCGTGGGTCATAGCGCAAGGAAAGCGATTGGGGCTTGTTCAAAACGGGTCGGGCCGACAGTCAGGTCAAAAGCCGCCGGGGGCGCGGGGTTCGCGCACCCTGTCTGGCGGCATACATTAGCAGGGAAAAGCCGTCGTGTTAGCGGCTGGTTACCCGTTGATCGAGCAAAGTACGATTCGACACCGATACCAGCTCACCTTCTTCGGTAAGCAGCAGGGTTTTCACCGTACCGATTTCCTCGATCTGCCCTTCGACATCGCCGACCTTGACTTGTTGCCCGACCTGATAGAGCTCACGCACATAGATGCCGGCGAGGATCTGCCCGGCGATTTCGCGACTGCCGAGACCCAACGCCAGTGCCGCCGCCAGGCCGATGGAAATCAACACGATGGCGATGACGTTGTTCAGCAGGTCGGTCTTGACCTCCAGTTGGCCGATGGCCACGGAGATGCTGATGATGATGACCAGGCCCTGGGCGATACGGCCCAGCCCGTGGGCGTAGTCCAGGCCCACGCCTTCGGCCGCGCCGCGCACCAGGCCGCTGACCAGTTGCGCCAACAGAACGCCAGCCAGCAGTACCAGCGCTGCACCCAGCACCTTGGGCAGGTAGAGAGCGAGCACGTCAAGGGTGGCCGAAACGCGGTCCAGGCCCAGGGATTCAGCTGCGGAGACCAGGAAGATCAGCAGCACGAACCAGTAGACGATCTTTCCGATCAAGGTGGAAACCGGCACCTGAATGCCGGCGCGGGCCAGCATCTTGGTCAGGCCGGTACCCGCCATCAGGCGATCCAGCCCAACCTTGGCCAGCAACTTGGACAGCAGGGTATCCAGCAGCTTGGCCACCACGAAGCCCAGCAGTACCACGACCAGCGCGCCGAACAGGCGCGGAATGAAGCCCGCCACCGGTGTCCACACCGTGGTCATGGCGTTAACGAGTCCTTGGGTCCAGGGGTCGAATTCCATGTTCAATCAGCCTTATCTGCAGAACGGACAGAAGCATTGCGGCGCGAAACGGGCGCCAGATGGGGCGAACCATTGTTGAGGGCGATCATCATCGCCTCGAGCCAGTGGCCCATGAGGCTGAACAGATCCCCGGCGCCCACCTGACGATTCGCGGTCTTGAGCACGCGGCCCAGGGTTGCGTCGTCGTCGTGGTCGGAATGCGGAGACGCCTTGAGCAGGTCCCGCAAAGATTCTTCGAACGGATCGTGCATGCGCACCTCACGTGGATATGTCGGCTAGACGTGGCTGGAGCTGGTCGGGTCACATCAAAGCCATCGAAGCCGACGGAACAGCCATAACTGGAACCCTGCAATTCCGAAGATCAGCACGCAGGCCAGGATAAAGCCATAAGGCGTCTCGTCTCCGGGAATACCGCCCACGTTCATGCCTAGCAAGCCAGTGATGAAGCTCAGCGGCAGGAAGAAACCCGTCGTGATGCCGAGCAGGTACATGGTGCGACTGGTGCGTTCACCCTGGCGGCGACTCTCGCTTTCCAGCACCAGGCCGATGCGTTCGCGGATCAGCTCCAGCTCTTCCAGGTAACGGGTCAATCGGTTGTTCAGCTCGTTCCAGTAATCACTGTCGTCTTCGACGAACCAGGGCATCCGGCTACGCGCCAACTGCCCGTAAATGTCTCGCTGGGGTGCGAGGAAACGCTTGAGTCCCGCTGCCCGTCGACGGATCTGCAGCATCAGGTCGTGGTCCGGGCGGAAGCGCTCGTTGTTGTCGAGGTGTTCTTCCTGCTCGTCGATCTTCTCCGACAGCTCGGCCACCAGCGAATCGACCTTGTCGGTCAGGTGCTCGGCCAAATACAGGAGCACCTCGGACGCCACCTTCGGGCCGGTGCCGCTGGCCCACTGCTCGATCAGCTCATCGGTGGCGTGCAATGGGCGCAGGCGCAGAGAGAGGATGCGCTGCGACGAAGCGAAGATGCGCACCGAGACCATGTCCTCCGGTTCCGCCCCCGGATTCAGGTTCACGCCGCGGAGGAACAGCAGAAGTTCGTCACCAGGCTGGGCCAGCATGCGTGGCCGCGTGCTTTCTTCCAGCAGCAAGTCACAGGTGAACTCGGACAGCCCGCTCTGCTCGCGCAGCCAGCGTCGCGCCAACGGATGGCTGCGATCCCAGTGCAGCCAGACGCTCTGCTCCGGCCTCAACTGCAGATCGGCCAGCGCCTCACGGGAGATCGACTCGGCGCCACCCTGCCCATCCAGCACGAAGGCGTGTACCAGCCCCCACTGGGCGTTCTGTTCCTCGAACATTCAATCTCCTTGGAAGAAAAAGCCCGGCTTTCGCCGGGCTTCCTAGGTCAGGCCGGCATTTCCAGGGGCTTTGGCGAAATGATGATGCCGTTGTTGTCGGCATAGACGAATTCGCCGGGGCGGAAGGTGACGCCGCCAAAGGTGACAGCCACGTTCAGGTCGCCGATGCCGCGCTTGTCGGTCTTCATCGGGTGGCTGGCCAGCGCCTGGACGCCCAGGTCGGTCTGGGCGATCACATCGACGTCACGGATGCAGCCATAGACCACAATGCCTTCCCAACCGTTCTTCGCGGCCTTCTCGGCCAGCATGTCGCCCAGCAGGGCCCGACGCAGGGAACCGCCGCCATCCACTACCAGCACCTTGCCTTTGCCCGGCAGGTCGACCTGCTCCTTGACCAGGGAGTTGTCCTCGAAGCACTTGATGGTGACGATCTCACCGCCGAAGGAGTCGCGGCCGCCGAAGTTGCTGAACATCGGCTCGACGACCTGGACCAGGTCCGGATAGGCATCGCACAGATCAGGGGTAACGTATTGCATGGACATCTCCTTGATTGCAGTTACAGATCGAGACCGATGCGGTCGCCGTCATGGGTCAGCAGCACGCGCTACAACGGCGGGCAAGGCGCATTGACCGGACGACCATTGGCCAGGTCGAAGGCGATGCCATGCCTGGAACAACGCAGCATCCCCTGTTCGAGCGTGCCGGTGTGCAGGGGCGCCCCTGGTGTGGGCAGCGATTTTCCATGAGGATCGGTTGCTGATCAACGACGATCAGCAATAAATGCCGCCCTTGCACCTGAAAAGTACCGCGATAGCCGTCCTGCAGGTTGATCAGTCGTTCCAGCGCTACGAACATGGAGCCTCCAGCGCTCCCCCATTCCCGCCATCTTTAGCACAGCCTCCCGCCTCCCGAAACTGGAAAACACCGGCGGGCAGCGAGCTAGAGCAGCAGGGCCTCGGCGCCTTGCGCCGTGCCCGGCAAGGCCTGATGCTTCAGCCAATGAGCCACCAGAGGCCATACCTCGCGCTCGGCGGCCTTGCTCACCAGCATCTCGATGTGACCGAAGTCGTCGCTGAACCCTTCATCCTTCGCCAGTTTCAGGAAGTGACGGCAGTCCTCGGGCACCTGCTCTACCAGCTTGCGGCAGGCCCAGACTGGGTCCTGCAGGTCGCCTGCGGCAGCTACCGCCAAAACCGGCACGCGCACATCCGTAAGACCGGCCCACCAGTCCCGCTCGGCATCGCCAAAGCGTCCGAACAGGCCGTGCCAGCGCATGCTCTCCAGGGCGAGGCCGATCGGTTCGTCTTCCGGCCCGCGCTTCAGCCACGAGCCGGAAAGCACGCCGAAGCGCTTGAGCAGCGCGCGGCCACCCCACTCGACCGGCGGCATCTTGAGCGGCCAGTAGACACGGCTGACCTGGCTACCGAAGAGCGCAGCGGACGCGACGCCCTCCTCGCCCAGGTAGTGCCCACCCAAAGCCGCAGCCAGCGTCGTGCCACCCAGGGAATGACCGACCCAGTGCGGCGCCTGACCAGCCTGTTCACGAACGAAGGCCGCAATGGCCGGCAGGTCGTATTGGGCGTAATCCGCTACCCGGTTGCGGCGGTAGTGCTGATTGCGCGGCGACAGGCCGTGCCCGCGCATCTCTGCGATCCACACGTCGAAGCCGGCACGCGCCAGGTGCGGGCCGAGTCCCAGACCCTTGGGCGAGTACCAGAAACGGCGATTGGAAAAGCTGCCGTGCACCAGGATTACCGGCACGCCACGAGCGCCTTCGTGGCCGAAGCGGCCAAGGCGAGTAAGGACCAGTTCGACGCTGGGGTCAGGGCTATTGCCGGGTTTGAGGCGATAGACGTCTTCGGTCAGGTCGCCACGGAGTTCTGCGCTGATCAGCGCCACGGGAAAGAGTTCGCTACTGCTTTGCATGATTGCTGCTTGCACAAAAAAAGGGCGGGTTCTGGAACCCGCCCTTTTCGTTTTGGCTAACGAAGGATCAGGCCTGACCTTCCGCCAGGAAGAACCAGGTGTCCAGTACGGAGTCGGGGTTCAGCGAGACGCTCTCGATGCCCTGCTCCATCAGCCACTTGGCCAGATCCGGGTGGTCGGACGGGCCCTGGCCGCAGATGCCGATGTACTTGCCAGCCTTGTTGCAGGCGGCAATGGCATTGGCCAGCAGCTTCTTCACGGCCGGGTTACGCTCGTCGAACAGATGGGCGACGATGCCGGAGTCACGGTCCAGGCCCAGGGTCAGCTGGGTGAGGTCGTTGGAGCCGATGGAGAAGCCATCGAAGAACTCCAGGAACTCCTCGGCCAGCAGGGCGTTGGACGGCAGTTCACACATCATGATGACCTTCAGGCCGTTTTCGCCGCGCTTCAGGCCGTTGCTGGCCAGCAGCTCGACCACTTGACTGGCTTCGCCGAGGGTACGCACGAAGGGAACCATGATCTCGACGTTGGTCAGGCCCATCTCGTTGCGCACTTTCTTCAGCGCACGGCATTCCAGCTCGAAGCAGTCACGGAAGGACTCGCTGATGTAGCGGGAAGCGCCACGGAAGCCGAGCATCGGGTTCTCTTCTTCCGGTTCGTAGAGCTTGCCGCCGATCAGGTTGGCGTATTCGTTGGACTTGAAGTCCGACAGGCGCACGATGACTTTCTTCGGCCAGAAAGCCGCAGCCAGGGTGCTGATGCCTTCTACCAGCTTCTCGACATAGAAGCCGACCGGATCGTCGTAACCGGCGATGCGCTTCTCGACGCTTTCCTTGATTTCCACCGGCAGGCTGGCGAAGTTCAGCAGCGCCTTCGGGTGTACGCCGATCATGCGGTTGATGATGAATTCCAGACGCGCCAGACCCACGCCCTCGTTGGGCAGCTGGGCGAAGTCGAAGGCGCGATCCGGGTTACCGACGTTCATCATGATCTTGAACGGCAGGTCAGGCATCGCGTCGACCGAGTTGGTGCGGATATCGAAGCCCAGTTGGCCTTCGAAGATGAAGCCGGTGTCGCCTTCGGCGCAGGAAACGGTCACGCCCTGACCATCCTGCAGTACCTGGGTGGCGTTGCCGCAACCCACGACTGCCGGAATGCCCAGTTCACGGGCGATGATCGCCGCGTGGCAGGTACGGCCGCCACGGTTGGTGACGATGGCGCTGGCGCGCTTCATCACGGGCTCCCAGTCCGGGTCGGTCATGTCGGAGACCAGTACGTCGCCCGGCTGGACCTTGTCCATCTCGGATACGTCGTGGATCACACGAACCGGACCGGCACCAATGCGCTGACCGATGGCACGGCCTTCCACCAGGACCTTGCCCTTTTCCTTCAGCAGGTAGCGCTCCATCACGGTGGCGCTGGCGCGGCTCTTAACGGTTTCCGGACGGGCCTGCACGATGTACAGCTTGCCGTCGTCACCGTCCTTGGCCCACTCGATATCCATCGGGCGGCCGTAGTGTTTCTCGATGATCAGCGCCTGCTTGGCCAGTTCGGTCACTTCGGCGTCGGAGAGGGCGAAGCGGGCGCGGTCGGCGCGGTCCACGTCGACGGTCTTCACCGACTTGCCGGCTTTGGCTTCTTCGCCATAGATCATCTTGATCGCCTTGCTGCCCAGGTTGCGGCGCAGGATGGCGGGGCGACCGGCTTCCAGAGTCGCCTTGTGCACGTAGAATTCGTCGGGGTTCACGGCGCCCTGGACGACGGTTTCGCCGAGGCCGTAGGCGGCAGTAATGAACACCACGTCACGGAAGCCGGATTCGGTATCCAGGGTGAACATCACACCGGCGGTACCGGTTTCCGAGCGGACCATGCGCTGCACACCGGCGGACAGGGCGACCAGCTTGTGGTCGAAGCCCTGGTGCACGCGGTAGGCGATGGCGCGGTCGTTGAACAGGGAGGCGAAAACCTCCTTGGCAGCGCGGATCACGTTGTCCACGCCACGGATGTTCAGGAAGGTTTCCTGCTGGCCGGCGAAGGAAGCGTCGGGCAGGTCTTCGGCGGTGGCGGAGGAACGCACGGCCACGGCCATGTTGTCGTTACCGGCGGCCATAGCGGTGAAAGCGGTACGAATTTCGGCGTCCAGGCGGGCGGGGAACTCGGCGTCCATCACCCACTGGCGGATTTCGGCGCCGGTCTTGGCGAGGGCGTTGACGTCATCCACATCGAGCCTGTCGAGGGCGGCATGGATACGTTCGTTCAGGCCGCTCTGCTCGAGGAAGTCACGGTAGGCCTGGGCGGTAGTGGCGAAACCACCGGGAACGGAAACACCGGCGCCAGCCAGATTGCTGATCATCT
This sequence comes from Pseudomonas sp. BN515, assembly GCF_029873155.1. Taxonomy (NCBI): domain Bacteria; kingdom Pseudomonadati; phylum Pseudomonadota; class Gammaproteobacteria; order Pseudomonadales; family Pseudomonadaceae; genus Pseudomonas; species Pseudomonas sp. BN515. The sequence goes on from NZ_SSOH01000072.1 coordinate 135,923, forward strand.
CGCCCAGGGATGCGTTCTTGCCCCCCACATGCTCAACATCATGGACGCCGAGCTTATCGAGGGAAACTACGTACTCTACCAAGGTGATCTCTCCACTATTTGTTGGAAAAGCTCATGCGGAACCACTCCGCAGCATTCTGGCTTTGGTCCAGAAAAATACGTCACAATGCCGACCGGCTCGGGCCTGGCGAAAAACGCGGCCTATCATAGCCAAGAATCGTTCCTGACTTAAGGCCTTTGGCGCAAATGAAACGAACCGCTTTCTTCATCTCCGATGGTACCGGTATCACTGCGGAAACCCTTGGCCAGAGCCTCCTGGCGCAGTTCGAAACCATTACCTTCAACAAGCTCACGCGCCCCTATATAGACAGCGTCGAGAAAGCGCGCGCCATGGTACAGCAAATCAACAAGGCTGCGGAGACGGACGGCGTCCGGCCGATCATCTTCGACACCATCGTGAACCAGGAGATCCGTGACATCCTGGCCACTTCAAATGGCTTCATGATCGACATCTTCTCCACATTTCTTTCGCCGCTGGAACAGGAACTTACCTCGCACTCTTCCTACTCCGTCGGCAAATCCCACTCCATCGGCCACCACACCAACTACATGGAGCGCATCGAGGCGGTCAACTTCGCCCTCGACAACGACGACGGCGCCCGCACCCACTACTACGACAAGGCCGACCTGATCCTGGTGGGCGTGTCCCGCTGCGGCAAAACGCCGACCTGCCTGTATATGGCAATGCAATACGGAATTCGTGCCGCAAATTATCCCTTGACCGAGGAAGACATGGAGCGACTGCAGCTCCCCGCCGCCCTCAAGAAGTACAAGGACAAGCTGTTCGGCCTGACCATCGACCCCGATCGCCTCACCGCCATCCGCAACGAGCGCAAGCCCAACAGCCGCTACGCGAGCTTCGCCCAGTGCGAGTTCGAAGTGCGCGAAGTAGAAACCCTGTTCCGTCGCGAGAACATCAACTTCATCAACTCCACCCATTTCTCGGTAGAGGAAATCTCCGCCAAGATCCTGGTGGAAAAAGGCGTCGAGCGCCGGCTCAAGTAAGCCCGACGCCCAAAGAAAAAGCCCGCCTCGGCGGGCTTTTTCATGCCTGGGAACCAGCGTTCTAGAAAGCGTCGCCCGGCACCCGTACCCAACCTTCCATCAGCACGCGGGAGCTGCGGCTCATGATGGCCTTGGTGACCGTCCACTCGCCATCCACCTGCTTCGCCTCTGCGCCCACGCGCAGGGTGCCGGAGGGATGACCGAAACGTACGGCGCTGCGCTCGCCACCACCGGCGGCAAGGTTCACCAGGGTCCCCGGAACAGCCGCGGCGGTGCCGATGGCCACGGCAGCGGTGCCCATCATGGCGTGGTGCAGCTTGCCCATGGACAGAGCGCGAACCAGCAGGTCGATTTCGCCGGCCTGCACTTCCTTGCCGCTAGAGGTGCGGTAGTTCTTTGCCGGGGCGACGAAGGCGATCTTCGGCGTGTGCTGGCGGGTCGCCGCTTCGTCAGGGCTCTTGATCAGGCCCATGCGCAGCGCGCCGGCAACGCGGATCTTCTCGAAACGCGCCAGTTGCTCCGGATCGCCATTGATGGCTTCACGCAGCTCGGCGCCGGTGTAGCCGATGTCCTCGGCGTTGACGAACACGGTCGGGATGCCGGCGCTGATCATGGTCGCCTTGAAGGTGCCTACACCGGGCACTTCCAGGTCGTCCACGAGGTTGCCGGTGGGGAACATCGAGCCCCCCTCCTCCCCGTCGTCGGACGGATCGATGAACTCCAGCACGATTTCCGCGGCCGGGAAGGTCACGCCGTCGAGCTCGAAGTCGCCGGTTTCCTGTACCTGGCCGTTGGTGACCGGTACGTGGGCGATGATGGTTTTCTGGATATTGGCCTGCCAGATACGCACCACGCAGGTGCCGTTCTCCGGAATGCGCTCCGGATCGACCAGCCCTGCGTGCAGGGCGAAGGAGCCGGCTGCGGTGGACAGGTTGCCGCAGTTGCCGCTCCAGTCGACGAAGGCCTTGTCGATGGAAATCTGGCCATAGAGGTAATCCACATCGTGGCCGGGCTGGCTGCTCTTGGACAGGATCACGCACTTGCTGGTGCTGGACGTCGCTCCGCCCATGCCGTCGATATGTGCCGAATACGGGTCGGGACTGCCGATCACTCGCATGAACAGCTTGTCGCGCGCCTCGCCGGGCACCTGGCAGCGCTCGGGCAGGTCTTGCAGGCGGAAGAACACGCCCTTGCTGGTGCCACCGCGAATGTAGGTGGCGGGGATTTTCACTTGGGGTACGTGGGCCATTCTCATGTCCTGTAGGTAGGTAAGAGCGGGCTTGCCCGCGAATCGCCCCCGCACCGGGAGCCACTCGCGAGCAAGCTCGCTCCTACAGCTGGGCTAGCCGACAGCTTTTTCCGACGAGGCTTCCAGGAAGTCCTGGGCGAAGCGCTGAAGTACGCCGCCGGCCTCGTAGATCGACACCTCTTCGGCGGTATCCAGGCGGCAGGTCACCGGAACCTTGATGGCTTCGCCGTTGGTACGGCGGATCACCAGGGTCAGGTCAGCGCGAGGCTTGCGCTCGCCGATCACGTCGAAGGTCTCGGTGCCGTCGATGCCGAGGGTCTTGCGGGTGGTACCCGGCTTGAACTCCAGCGGCAGCACGCCCATGCCGATCAGGTTGGTGCGGTGGATACGCTCGAAGCCTTCGGCGACGATGGACTCGACACCCGCCAGGCGCACGCCCTTGGCCGCCCAGTCACGGGACGAGCCCTGACCGTAGTCGGCGCCAGCGATAATGATCAGCGGCTGCTTGCGATCCATGTAGGTCTCGATGGCTTCCCACATGCGCATCACCTTGCCTTCCGGCTCGACGCGGGTCAGGGAACCCTTCTTCACCTCGCCGTCGACCACGGCCATTTCGTTCACCAGCTGCGGGTTGGCGAAGGTGGCGCGCTGGGCGGTCAGGTGATCGCCGCGGTGGGTCGCGTAGGAGTTGAAGTCCTCCTCCGGCAGGCCCATTTTCGCCAGGTATTCGCCAGCCGCCGAGTTCGCCATGATCGCGTTGGACGGCGACAGGTGGTCGGTGGTGATGTTGTCCGGCAGCACCGCCAGCGGACGCATGCCCTTGAGGGTACGCTCGCCGGCCAGGGCGCCTTCCCAGTACGGCGGACGACGGATGTAGGTGGACATCGGACGCCAGTCGTAGAGCGGGCTCTCGGCTTCCTTCACCGCACCCAGATCGAACATCGGGATGTAGATCTGTTTGAACTGCTCGGGCTTCACCGAGGCGGCGACGATGGCGTCGATCTCCTCGTCGCTCGGCCACAGGTCCTTCAGGGTGATGGGATTGCCCGCCTGGTCATGGCCCAGCACGTCCTGCTCGATGTCGAAGCGCACGGTACCGGCGATGGCGTAGGCCACCACCAGCGGCGGCGAGGCGAGGAAGGCCTGCTTGGCGTAGGGGTGGATACGACCGTCGAAGTTGCGGTTACCCGACAGCACGGCAGTCGCGTAGAGGTCGCGGTCGATGATTTCCTGCTGGATCACAGGATCGAGCGCGCCGGACATGCCGTTACAGGTGGTGCACGCGTAGGCGACGATGCCGAAGCCAAGCTTCTCCAGTTCCGGCAGCAGGCCGGCTTCTTCCAGGTACAGCTTGGCGACCTTCGAGCCCGGCGCGAAGGAAGTCTTCACCCAGGGCTTGCGTACCAGCCCCAGTTCGTTGGCCTTCTTCGCCACCAGACCGGCAGCCACGACGTTGCGCGGGTTGGAGGTATTGGTGCAGCTGGTGATGGCGGCGATGATCACCGCGCCATCCGGCATCAGGCCGTCGGCTTCCTCAGCCTTGCCCGCTTCGAGCTTGGCTTCGTCGGCGATGCCGCGCTCGGCCAGCGCCGAAGTCGGCAGGCGACGATGCGGGTTGGACGGGCCAGCCATGTTGCGTGCCACGGTGGACAGGTCGAACTGCAGCACACGCTCATACTCGGCGGTAACCAGCGCGTCGCCCCACAGACCGGTGGTCTTGGCGTAGTTCTCGACCAGTGCCACCTGCTCCGGCTCGCGACCGGTGAGCGTGAGGTACTCGATCGTCTGCTGGTCGATGTAGAACATCGCCGCAGTGGCGCCGTATTCCGGGCACATGTTGGAGATAGTGGCGCGGTCGCCGATGGACAGGCTGTCAGCACCCTCGCCGAAGAACTCGACATAGGCACCTACCACCTTCTCCTTGCGCAGGAATTCGGTCAGCGCCAGGACGATATCGGTCGCGGTGATGCCGGGCTGACGCTTGCCGGTCAGCTTGACGCCGACGATGTCGGGCAGGCGCATCATCGAAGCGCGGCCGAGCATTACGGTTTCAGCTTCCAGGCCGCCGACGCCGATGGCGATCACGCCCAGGGCGTCCACGTGCGGAGTGTGGCTGTCAGTGCCGACGCAGGTGTCGGGGAAGGCCACGCCACCACGCGCCTGGATCACCGGGCTCATTTTCTCCAGGTTGATCTGGTGCATGATGCCGTTGCCGGCCGGGATCACGTCGACGTTCTTGAACGCAGTCTTGGTCCACTCGATGAAGTGGAAGCGGTCCTCGTTGCGGCGCTCTTCGACAGCACGGTTCTTCTCGAACGCGTCCGGGTCGAAACCACCAAATTCGACGGCCAGGGAGTGGTCGACGATCAGTTGGGTCGGCACCACCGGGTTGACCTTCGACGGGTCACCGCCCTGCTCGGCGATGGCGTCGCGCAGACCGGCCAGGTCCACCAGCGCGGTCTGGCCGAGGATGTCGTGGCAGACCACGCGGGCCGGGTACCAGGGGAAGTCCAGGTCACGCTTGCGCTCGATCAGCTGCTTGAGCGAATCGGTCAGCATGGCCGGATCGCAACGGCGCACCAGTTGCTCGGCCAGCACGCGGGAGGTGTACGGCAGCTTGGCGTAGGCGCCGGGGGCGATGGCATCCACCGCCTCGCGGGTATCGAAGTAGTCGAGCGCCGTGCCCGGCAGGCTCTTGCGGTATTGGCTGTTCATGATTAGGCGCGATCCTTCAGGGGCACGAACTTGAGGTCTTCCGGGCCGACGTAGTTGGCGCTCGGGCGAATGATCTTGCCGTCGATGCGCTGCTCGATGACGTGGGAGGACCAGCCGGAGGTACGGGCGATCACGAACAGCGGGGTGAACATGGCGGTGGGCACACCCATCATGTGGTAGCTCACGGCGCTGAACCAATCGAGGTTGGGGAACATCTTCTTGATTTCCCACATGGTCGATTCAAGGCGCTCGGCGATGTCGAACATCTTGGTGTTCTTCTGCTCGTGGGAGAGCTCGCGAGCCACTTCCTTGATCACTTTGTTGCGCGGGTCGGACACGGTGTAGACCGGGTGGCCGAAGCCGATCACCACTTCTTTCTTCTCGACGCGGGCGCGGATGTCCGCTTCCGCCTCGTCCGGATTGTCGTAGCGCTTCTGGATCTCGAAGGCCACTTCGTTGGCACCGCCATGCTTCGGCCCACGCAGCGCGCCGATGGCGCCGGTGATGCAGGAGTACATGTCGGAACCGGTGCCGGCGATCACGCGGGAGGTGAAGGTCGACGCGTTGAATTCGTGCTCGGCGTACAGGATCAGCGAGGTGTGCATGGCGCGGACCCAGGAGTCACGCGGCTTCTCGCCGTGCAGCAGGTGCAGGAAGTGGCCACCGATGGAGTCGTCGTCGGTCTCGACGTCGATGCGCTTGCCGTTGTGGCTGAAGTGGTACCAGTAGAGCAGCGCGGAGCCGAGGGAAGCCATCAGCTTGTCAGCGATGTCGCGGGCGCCCGGATGGTTGTGGTCATCTTTCTCCGGGGACAGGCAGCCCAGCACGGAAACGGCGGTGCGCATCACGTCCATCGGGTGGGCGGACGGCGGCAGTTGTTCCAGGGCAGCCTTGACGCCGGCCGGCAGGCCACGCAGGGCCTTCAGCTTGGCCTTGTAGCCGGCCAGTTCGGCCACGTTCGGCAGCTTGCCATGCACCAGCAGGTGGGCGATTTCCTCGAATTCGCAGGAGGTGGCGAAGTCGAGAATGTCATAGCCGCGGTAGTGCAGGTCGTTACCGGTGCGGCCAACGGTGCACAGGGCGGTGTTGCCGGCGGCGGTGCCACTCAGGGCCACGGACTTCTTCGGTTTGAAGGCGGTGGTGTTTTCGGTAGCGCTCATCGCGTGATTCTCCTCATTTCAATCCGGTTGCTTCGGTCTTGTTTTTACGCAGGTCGCCCTTCTGCAGAGCGACCTGCGTCCGGTCATTTCTTGGCGGCGAACAGGGCGTCGAGCTTCTGTTCGAAGGCGTGGTAGCCGATGCGGTCGTACAGTTCCGCGCGGGTCTGCATCAGATCGATGACTTCTTTCTGGTGGCCATCGCGGCGAACGGCGGTGTAGACAGCCTCGGCAGCCTTGTTGGCGGCGCGGAAGGCCGACAGCGGGTAGAGCTGGATGGCTACGCCGACCGAAGCCAGCTCGTCGCGGGAGAACAGCGGGGTGGCGCCGAATTCGGTGATGTTGGCCAGGATCGGCACGTTCAGCGCGTCGACGAAGCGCTTGTAGGTCGGCAGGTCGTATGCGGCCTCGGCGAAGATGGCGTCAGCGCCGGCTTCGACGTAGCGCTGGCAGCGCTCGATGGCAGCGTCCACACCTTCAGCCTGGATGGCGTCGGTACGGGCAATCAGGAAGAAGTTCGGATCGGTCTTGGCATCGGCAGCGGCCTTGACGCGGTCAGCCATCTCTTCGGTGGAGACGATCTCCTTGCCCGGACGATGGCCGCAGCGCTTGGCGCCGACCTGGTCTTCGATGTGGGCGGCAGCGGCGCCGGCCTTGATCAGGTTCTTGACGGTGCGCTCGATGTTGAAGGCGCTCGGACCGAAACCAGTGTCGATGTCCACCAGCAGCGGCAGGTCGCACACGTCGGTGATGCGGCGTACGTCGGTGAGCACGTCGTCCAGAGTGTTGATGCCCAGGTCCGGCAGGCCCAGCGAGCCAGCGGCGACACCGCCACCGGACAGGTAGATGGCCTTGAAACCGGCACGCTTGGCCAGCAGCGCGTGGTTGGCGTTGATCGCGCCGATGACCTGCAGCGGACTTTCCTCGGCAATGGCGTCGCGGAAGCGCTGGCCGGCAGTTTTCTGAGTCATGACTCACCTCGTGTTTTGGACGGGTTGGCGAGCGCTTCCTGGTAGTGGCGCTCGATATTGCGCTTGGAGGCACCGATGTGACGGCGCATCAGCAACTCGGCCAGTTCGCCGTCTCGGTCGGCGATGGCATCGAGAATCCGGTGGTGTTCGTTGAAGGCCTGGCGCGGCCGATTCGGAACGGTGGAGAACTGCAGGCGGTACATGCGCACCAGCTGGTACAGCTCGCCGCAGAGCATCTTGGTCAGGGTCTGGTTGCCGCTGCCCTGGATGATCCGGTAGTGGAAGTCGAAGTCGCCTTCCTGCTGGTAGTAGCCACGGCCGGCCTGGAAAGCCTCGTCACGCTCGTGGGTATCCAGCACCAGGCGCAATTCGTCGATCTCGGCCTGGCTCATGCGCTCGGCGGCCAGGCGGCAGGCCATGCCCTCGAGGGATTCGCGAATCTCGTAAAGCTCGATCAGCTCGGCATGGTTGAGGGATACGACCCGAGCGCCGACGTGGGGGACGCGCACCAGCAGCCGCTGCCCTTCCAGGCGATGGATAGCCTCGCGCAGCGGGCCACGGCTGATGCCGTAGGTGCGCGCCAGCTCGGGCTCGGAAATCTTGCTGCCGGGGGCGATGTCGCCACGCACGATGGCCGTCTGGATGCGGCGGAAGACGCTTTCGGCCAGGGTTTCCGAGTCCAGCTGTTCGGTGACGGTGCTTTCGGGGGTGTCCAGCATGATTGTCGACACATTCTTGTTTGGTGGCGCAAAACTACTGCCATATAAGCAAGCCTGTCAAACACCATTCGACTAATTGTCGACAATCTGTCTAATTCCAAAAAATTCATCTACAGCGTCACGCTCCGGTCACCTACGTCATAAGCGTCTGTCGCGCCGGAAAATCCGCGTGTTAGAATGCGCGCCGCCAGCGCCAGTCTGGGCGCCAATGACTTGCCTGCTAGACTCCCAGACCAGGCGCCGCAGCCAAGATGGCCGTGGGCCGGGCTCCTGGACCGATGACCGCGTTACGCTCAAAGGACTTATGACACTCAAGCCCTTCGCCCCGATTGCCTGCCTGCTCGCCCTCCCCGGCCTTGGCTTCGCTACCGAGAAGACCGTCTACGGCCTAAACGAATACGCCAAGCTGAAAGGCCTCGACCTGGAAGTCGCAGCCAAACTCGACACCGGCGCCAAGACCGCTTCCCTCAGTGCCCGCGACATCAAGCGCTTCAAGAAGGATGGCGAAGCCTGGGTGCGTTTCTATCTCGCCATCGACGACGCTCACGAACACCCGATCGAGCGCCCGCTGGCGCGGATCAGCAAGATCAAACGCCGCGCCGGGGACTACAACCCCGATGAAGGCAAGACCTACACTGCACGCCCGGTCATCGAACTGGAGGTGTGCATGGGCAAGGCCCTGCGGCAGATCGAAGTGAACCTCACCGACCGCAGTGCTTTCCAATACCCGCTTCTGATCGGTTCCGAGGCGCTCAAGCGCTTCGATGCACTGGTCGACCCGAGCCTTAAATACGCTGCCGGCAAACCCGGCTGTGCCACCGACGCAAACTCTGACGAGTAACCCACATGCGCTCTCTTACCCTGCATCTGAAAGTCCTGATCACCCTGTTGGTGAGCCTGGGCGTTCTGATAACGGCCTACCAGATCTTCATCCAGGGCATCCCGATCACCGAGGATGCGACCGACGACCTCTGGAACATCGACGCCAAAGTCGAGTTCCAGGCGAATCCGCGCGACCCGGTCAAGGTCCAGATGTTCGTTCCGCCGCTGAACCGGGACTACGTCAGCCTCAACGAGAGCTTCATCTCCAACAACTACGGGGTGAGCATCAATCGCGTGGATGGCAACCGCAAGGTGACCTGGTCCGCGCGTCGCGCCAGTGGCAACCAGACCCTCTACTACCGCCTGGTGCTGACCAAGCGCTATAGCGGCGAGAAGCCCAAGGACAAGGGGCCGATCTTCCGCGACAGCATCCCGGTGGAAGGCCCCGAGAAGATCGCCGCCGAAGCCCTGCTGGCCCCCATCCGCCAGCACTCGGCTGACGTCGAGACCTTCATCAGCGAGACCATCAAACGGGTCAACAACCTGAACGATGACAACGTCAAGCTGCTGCTGGCCGGCGACACCAGCACCCCGAACAAGGCCAAGGCCATCGAGCTGCTGCTGTCCATCGCCCATGTGCCGATGGAACGCGTGCACACCATTCGCCTGATGAGCGAGCAGGCCCAGAACCCCGAGCTCTGGCTGCGCAGCTTCAACGGCGAAAACTGGCTGTACTTCAACCCGGACAACGGCGAGCAGGGCCTGCCCAGCGACCGTCTGATCTGGTGGACCGGTGACGACAACCTGATCAATGTCGACGGCGGCAAGAAGGTCCAGGTGACCTTCAGCATGAACAACAGCGAAATGAACGCCATTCGCCTGGCCAAGCTGACCGACGAGAACACCGACGCCGACTTCCTCGAGTATTCGCTCTACGGCCTGCCGCTGCAGACCCAGCAGACCTACCAGATCATGATCATGATCCCGATCGGTGTGCTGGTGATCCTGATCCTGCGTAACCTCGGCGGCCTGCAGACCCTGGGTACCTTCACCCCGGTGCTGATCGCCCTCGCCTTCCGCGAAACCCAGCTGGGCTTCGGCATCGTGCTGTTCACCATCATCACCGCGCTCGGCCTGTCGCTACGGTCATACCTCGAGCACCTGAAGCTACAGATGTTGCCAAGGCTCTCGGTGGTGTTGACCTTCGTGGTGGTGTTGATTGCGGTGATCAGCCTGCTGAGCCACAAGCTCGGCCTGGAGCGCGGCCTGTCCGTGGCCCTGTTCCCGATGGTGATCCTGACCATGACCATCGAACGCCTGTCCATCACCTGGGAAGAGCGCGGCGGTGGCCATGCCTTCAAGGTAGCCATTGGCACCCTGGTCGCGGCCACCCTGGCGCACCTGCTGATGACCGTGCCGGAGCTGACCTACTTCATCTTCACCTTCCCGGCAGTACTGCTGATCATGGTGGGCTTCATGCTGGCGATGGGTCGCTACCGCGGCTACCGCCTGACCGAGCTCTTCCGCTTCAAAGCCTTCCTGAAGGACTGAGCCATGTTCGGCCTGCTCAAGACGTGGAAAGCCCTCGAAGCCAAAGGCATCATGGGCATCAATCGGCGAAACGCGGACTACGTGCTGAAGTACAACAAGCGGCACCTGTACCCGATCGTCGACGACAAGATCATCACCAAGCAGCGCGCCATCGAGGCGGGAATCCACGTACCCGAGATGTACGGGATCATTTCCACCGAGAAGGAAATCGAGAAGCTCAACGACATCATCGGCGAGCGTAACGACTTCGTGATCAAGCCGGCGCAGGGCGCCGGCGGCGACGGCATCCTGGTGATCGCCGACCGCTTCGAAGGCCGCTACAAGACGGTATCCGGCAAGATCATCAGCCACGATGAAATCGAGCACCAGATTTCCTCGATCCTCACCGGCCTCTACTCCCTCGGCGGGCACCGCGACCGCGCGCTGATCGAGTACCGCGTGACCCCGGACCAGATCTTCAAGAGCATCAGCTACGAAGGCGTGCCGGACATCCGCATCATCGTGCTGATGGGCTACCCGGTGATGGCCATGCTGCGCCTGCCGACCCGCCAGTCCAACGGCAAGGCCAACCTCCACCAGGGCGCCATCGGCGTCGGCGTGGACCTGGCCACCGGCGTCACCCTGCGCGGTACCTGGCTGAACAACAAGATCGCCAAGCACCCGGACACCACCAACGCGGTGGACGGCGTGCAGCTGCCGAACTGGGACGGCTTCATGAAGCTGGCGGCCGGTTGCTACGAGCTGTGCGGCCTGGGCTACATCGGTGTCGACATGGTGCTGGACCAGGACAAGGGCCCGTTGATCCTCGAGCTCAACGCCCGCCCCGGCCTGAACATCCAGATCGCCAACGACTGCGGCCTGACCCACCGCGCCCACGCCGTCGAGGCCCGCCTCGAAGAGCTGAAGGCCAAGGGCATCCAGGAAACCCCGGAAGAACGCGTGCGGGTATCCCAAGAGCTCTTCGGCCACGTGCGGCCGGCAGAGATCTGATCCACCGCTCCAAAAGAAAAGCCCGGCCAAGTGCCGGGCTTTTTCATTTGAACCTGGGCCACCGGCTCTGCTCTCCTGTAGGAGCGAGCTTGCTCGCGAAAGATCGTGCACGGACTGTTCGCGAGCAAGCTCGCTCCTACAAGCACAAAAAAAGGGGCCTTCCGGCCCCTTCTTCTTCAACCACCCGCCGACCTCAGTCGTTGCTGGGCTTGTTGATCGCGTGCAGCACGTACTGCGGCAGGGCGAAGGCGCCGATGTGGATTTCCGGGTTGTAGTAACGGGTCACGATGCCGGTACCGGCGTAGCGCTGGCGCAGGGTTTCCAGCGGAAGCTTGCGCATCTCCGGATCGGTGGCGCCCCAGGCGAAGGTCATGGAGCCGCCGATATAGGTCGGCACGGCCGCCTGGTAGAAGTGCCAGTCGGCGAACAGGCTGTCCATGCGACTGGCCGTGGTCTGCACTTCACCGAGCTGCATGAAGGGCGTGCCGTTCTGGGTCACCAGCACGCCGCCGTCGTTCAGGCAGCGGCGGCAGGCCTGATAGAAGTTTTCGGAGAACAGCACCTCGCCCGGACCGATGGGATCGGTTGAGTCGGAGATGATCACGTCGAACTTCTCCTCGGTGGTGGCGACGAAGCGCATGCCGTCGTCGATCACCAGGTTCAGGCGCGGGTCTTCGTAAGCACCCTTGGAGTGGTTCGGCAGGAATTCCTTGCACATCTCGACGACAGTGCCATCGATTTCGACCATGGTGATGCGCTCGATATCACGATGCTTGCGCACTTCACGCAGCATGCCGCCATCGCCACCGCCGATGATCAGCACGCTCTTCACCGCGCCGTGGGCGAGGATCGGAACGTGGGTCAGCATCTCGTGATAGATGAACTCGTCCGCCTCGGTGGTCTGGATCACGCCGTCCAGCGCCATCACACGCCCCATGCGCGCGTTCTCAAAGATCACCAGGTGCTGGTGCTCGGTGCGCACTTCGTGCAGCAGCTTGTCCATGCGGAAGCGCTGGCCGTATCCGTCGTAGAGAGTTTCCTGGTAATCGCTCATGGGTTGTCTCCCCTGCTGGCTGTATTCGCGGACGGTGCACCGCCCCATGAAAAGGCGCGCATTCTACGATGGCTTCGATGACAGGTCGAACTACGGCGGGCGAATTTGAAAGTCAGTTTTGCAGAGACGACACGGCGCCAGGAGAATATCGTCGCACCATGACCACAAACGCTCCCTCGACTGATTCCCGCGAGCCCATCGAGCCCATGCGCCTTGATTACTTCGAGCCCTGGAGCTGGAAGCAGTTCCAGCAACATTTCGCCCTGCGCCGCCTGCCCGGTGTCGAGCAGCTGACCGACGACAGTTACTGCCGCAGCTTCCGCCTCGGCGAGCGCACTGGCTGGTTTCGCCTGCGGCCTTCACGAGGCGCCCTGGAGCTCGAACTGAGTCCAGCAGCCAGCGATCTCGCCCCACGTCTTGCGCCACGCATCCGGCAAATGTTCGACCTGGACAGCGACCCCGCCACCATCGCGCGACACCTCGGACGCGATCCGCTGCTGCAGGGCCTGTTGGCACGCTATCCAGGCCTGCGCCTGCCGGTGGCCTTCGACCCGTTCGAGCAAGGGGTGCGCACCATCATCGGCCAACAGGTGACGGTAAAGGCCGCGGTGACCATTGCCGGACGCCTGGTGGAACGACTGGGCGACCCGCTGGAAGACGCCGAAGGCGACGGTCCGCAACGGCTGTTCCCCACGCCCCAGGCCATCGCCGACGATCCACTGCCCGGCATCGGCATGCCCGGCAAACGTGTCGACACTTTGCGCCGCTTTGCCCAGGCGGTCGCAGACGGAAGCCTGGAACTGAGCCTGGCGGCAGGCGTCGAAGCCCTGATCGAACGTCTCTGCGCCCTGCCCGGCATCGGCCGCTGGACCGCCGAGTACATCGCCCTGCGCGCCTTCGGCCAGCCGGACGCCTTCCCCGCCGCTGACCTCGGCCTGCTCAAGTCGCCGCTCTGGGGACCGGAGGGCATCAGCGCCCGGGAACTGACCAGCCGCGCCGAACAGTGGCGGCCGTGGCGCGCCTATGCCGCCGTCTATCTCTGGCAGAGCTATGCCGAGGACAACTGACATGTACTTCCGCTTTCACGACAGCCCCACCGGTTCCCTGCTGCTTGCGGGCGACGATGCGGGCCTGCAGATGCTCTACATGGACACCGAGCGACGCGGATACCCAAATGCCGACTGGCAGCCGGCCGACCGCCAGTTCGACGAAGCCTGCCGGCAACTGGACCGCTATTTCGAAGGCCGCCTGAAGCGCTTCGACCTGTCCCTCGCGCCCCGTGGCACGCCCTTCCAGCGGCGGGTCTGGCAGGCCCTGCTGGAGATTCCCTACGGGCACACCACCAGTTACAGCGAGTTGGCGGATCGTATCGGCAATCCGAAGTCGGTGCGGGCGGTGGGCACAGCCAATGGCGCCAACCCCATTTCCATCATCATTCCCTGCCATCGGGTGATCGGCCGCGACGGCAGCCTGACGGGCTATGCCGGCGGCCTGGCGCGAAAGGCGCTACTGCTGAAACTGGAAGGCGTGAAGCTGCAGCCGGAGCAGGATCAGTTGCTGCTGATCTGACTCAGGGCTGACGGATGCGCGCCAGCACCTTCGGCGGCTCCGCCAGCGGCAACTCGATGATCAACCCTTCCCCGTTCCTAGGCTCCACCCCGGTCAGCGCCTTGATGTTCACCTGATGGCTGACCATCACCACGGGCCGGTCCTTGGGCACCTTGTCGATGGCCTTGCGCAGCTCCACGATCTGCGCCGCCTGACTTTCCGGATCACGGAAGAAAGAATCCAGCGCCGACAGGGTTTCCACGGCCCCCAGCCCCATCTCCTGAGCGGTGTCCTGGGCGCGGCACCAGTTGCTGGTATAGAGGCGTGGCTGATCCACCTTGCGCCGTACCAGCAGCTTGCCCCAGCGACGCGCTTCCTGACGGCCCCGATCACTGAGGTTGCGCTGGGTGCTGCAATCTCCCAGGCGGAATCCTTCCGGATCACCGGTGCCCGGGGCAGTGGTATGGCGCAGCAGGAGGAAGGCCTTGCCGTCGCGCAGGGCCTGCCAGGCCGACTTCTGGTCGGCGGCCACCGGCAATGCCAGCAGCGCGATGAGCGTCAGGATGACGAAACGGGTCATGGCCAGGTCGCCAATGGCGGAACCCGGCCACAGGCGATCCCGAACAGGCCCGGATCAGGACAAGCCGCGGCGACGCAGAGGCAGGAACCCATGGGGGACGCTCCCGGATGGATGCAGTCACCCCAAGGATAGATCGACCGACGGCGGCCTTCCTCGCGTCCCGTCAGACGATTTCAGGCAGCGTCAGAATCGCGCCAGATCGATCACCGCGAAGCTGGCCACGGTCTCGTGGCCTTCCAGCACGCCGCCCTCGCGCGCCAGGCCGATGGTCTGCATGCCCGCCTCGAGCGCAGCATCCAGCTCCTGGACCACATCGGACAGGAAGAGAATCTGCTCGCCGGGCAGCCCGATGGCCGCGGCGATCTGCCGGTACGATGCCGCCTCGCGTTTGGGCCCGGTAGTGGTATCGAAGTAGCCGGAGAACAGCGGAGTCAGGTCACCCGCTTCGGAGCAGCCGAAAATCAGCTTCTGTGCCTGGATCGAACCGGAGGAGTAGACATAGAGGTCGTAGCCCTCCTGTTTCCAACGGCGCAGCGCCTCCACCGCATCCGGGTAGACATGGCCCTTTAGCTGACCGGCGCGGTAGCCCTGCTCCCAGACCATCCCCTGGAGTGCTTTCAGCGGCGTAGCCTTGCGGTCTTCGGCGATCCAGCCCAGGAGAATCTCCACCACCCGCTCAGGGCTAGCCCCGGCTTCGCCGCTTTCCGCACGCACCGCGTCGATCTGCTGCACCACCGCCGGTTCATCGGCGTGGTTCAGGACAAACTCGGGCAGGTGACGCGCAGCGAAGGGGAAGAGCACGTCGAAGACGAAGCTCACCGCGCTGGTGGTGCCTTCGATGTCGGTGAGGATGGCCTTGATGGGCATTGGGAAACTCCAGGTGAATCGGATGTTGCCGAAGTAGGAGCCAGCTTGCTGGTCAAATCAAAAAGCTTCGCGAGCAAGCTAACTCCTACCGAGGCCGGGATCAGTCTTCCAGTTGCGGGAAGCGCTTGGCGATCTCGTCGCCGGTGAAATTAGCGACCCAGCCGTCTGGATTGTTGAACAGGCGAATGGCCACGAAATGCGGGTGCTCACCCATGTCGAACCAGTGACGGGTACCAGCAGGCACGGAGATCAGGTCGTTCTTCTCGCAGAGCACGGCATAGACGTAATCGTCGATATGCAGGGTGAACAGGCCGCGCCCGGCGACGAAGAAGCGCACTTCGTCCTCGCCATGGCGGTGCTCGTCGAGAAACTTGGCGCGCAGTTCGGCCTTCTGCGGGTGGTCGCTGTTCAGACTGACCACGTCGACAGTCACATAGCCTTGCTCGCGCATCAGCCGGTCGATCTGTGGGCGGTAGGCGGTGATCACCTCATCCTGGCTGGCGCCCGGGGCGATGGGGGCCGAAGCCTCCCAACGCTCGAAGCGCACACCAACGGACGCCAGGGTGGAGGCAATGTCGTCCAGGTGGGTCAGGACCTTGTTCGGCAGGTCCGGGCTGGATTCGTGGTAGACGGTCAGGCTGCTCATCTGGGTACTCCTTGCGGGCCTCCTCCCGGCTCTTTGGGCGGGTCGGACGGCGCCATTGTCAGTCAGGCACCTTCGTGGGAAGGAAGCATCAGCGTCGGGTGATCGAGAGGGTCTTCAGCTCGCACTCGAAGAGGAATTCGAAGGCCTCGACCTGGCGCAGGACGTCGCTCATGCGCGGCCCCCAAGTATAGAGGCCGTGGCCACGGATCAGGTATCCGACGCAGTCCGGATGCTCGTCCAGCCAGGGTTGCACCTTGGTGGCCAGACGGGCGATGTCCTGGTCGTTGTCGAAGATCGGCACCAGCACCTGCGATTCATGGGTAGTGATGCCGCTGAAGGCCTTCTGCAGTTCGTAGTCGGCGAACACCAGGGAATCGGCCAGGGTCAGCCGCGACAGCACCGTGGCGTTCACCGAGTGCGTATGCAGCACCGCGCCGATTTCCGGCTTCCAGCGGTAGAGCTGGGTGTGCAGCAGGGTTTCCGCCGAAGGCTTCTTGCCCGGCTCCAGGCTGTTGCCGTCCATGTCGGTGGCCAGCACGTCGTCCGGGCCGAGCTGCCCCTTATGCTTGCCGGATACGGTCAGCAGCGCCTCACTGGCGGAGAGCCGCGTCGAATAGTTGCTGCTGGTGGCCGGCGACCAGCCGCGGCCGTACAGGAAGCGGCCTGCGTCGATGATTTCCTGGGCGAGTTGTTGGCGATTCATGCCCGCTCCTCCTGCAATCGGGTGGCAATGATAACGGCTGCGGCAAGTGCCGCGAGACTGGCGATGACGTAGGTCCAGAGCGGCCCAAGGCTGCTCCAGGCGTAGCCCGAGTAAAGGGCGCCGAGGGCGCCGCCGGTACCGGCCAGGGCTGCGTAGAGCGCCTGACCCTGACCTTGCTGGCGCGCTCCGAACCGACGTTGCACGAAATGGATGGCGGCTGCGTGAAAGCTGCCGAATGTGGCGGCGTGCAGCACCTGGGCGAACAGCAGGACCGGCAGCTGGTCGGCGAAATTACCCAGCAGCAGCCAGCGCAACGCCGCGATCAGGAAGCTGGCCAGCAGCACCACTCGCACCGAGTAACGCGCAAGGATGCGCGCCATCACGATGAACAGCAGCACCTCGGCCACAACCCCCAGCGCCCAGAGCTGGCCGATCAGGCTTCGCGAGTAGCCGAGCGATTCCAGGTAGATGGTCTGGAAGCTGTAGTAGGGCCCATGGGACAGCTGCATCAGCCCGACACATATATAGAAGGCCCGCACGCCCGGCTGGCGCATCTGGGCCAGGAAACCACCCTGCCCCGCCGCGTCCGGCCGGGCCTGGGGCGTCGCGTTGGGCACCCAGAAGCTGCTGAGGACGATGCCGCCCATGATGAACACCAGCGCCCAGGGATAGAGGTCCAGGCTGAACAGCTCGAACAGCTTGCCCAGGCCGATCACCGTGAGGATGAAGCCGATGGAACCCCACAGCCGTACCTGGCTATAGCGTGCCGCCTGCTCTCGCAGGTGTGCCAGGGTAATCACCTCGAACTGCGGCAGCACCGCATGCCAGAAGAAGGCGTGCAGCGCCATGATCAGCGCCAGCCAGGCATAGCTGTGGCTGACGAAGATCAGCGAGAAGGTCAGCAGGGTGCAGAAGGCGCCGAAGCGCACGATGTCAAGCCGCCGGCCACTGCGATCGCCCAGCCAGCCCCAGAGATTGGGCGCCACGCAACGCATCAGCATGGGGATGGCCAGCAGTTCGCCGATGCGCGCACTGGAGAAGCCCAGGTGCGCGAAGTACAGGCCCAGGAAGGGCGCCGTGGCGCCCAGCAGGGAAAAGTAGAAGAGATAGAAACTGGACAGCCGCCAATAGGGCAGCGCGTTCGCGCTGCCCGTCACAGCTGGCCGAGCACCGGGGTTTCCACCCGCACGTCGGCATTCTGCGCACGGTGGCGCAGCAGGTGGTCCATCAGCACGATGGCCATCATGGCTTCGGCAATCGGCGTGGCGCGGATGCCCACGCAAGGGTCATGGCGGCCCTTGGTGATCACCTCCACCGGGTTGCCGTTGATGTCGATGGAACGGCCGGGGGTGGTGATGCTGGAGGTGGGTTTGAGCGCCAGGTTGGCGACGATCGGCTGGCCCGAGGAGATGCCACCGAGGATGCCGCCGGCGTTGTTGCTGAGGAAGCCTTCCGGCGTCAGCTCGTCGCGGTGCTCGGTGCCACGCTGGGAGACGCTGTCGAAGCCGGCGCCGATTTCCACGCCCTTCACCGCGTTGATGCTCATCAGCGCATGGGCCAGTTCGGCGTCCAGGCGGTCGAAGATCGGCTCACCCAGGCCCGGCGGCACGCCTTCGGCGACCACGGTGATCTTGGCACCCACCGAATCCTGGTCGCGACGCAGCTGGTCCATGTAGGCCTCCAGCTCGGGCACCTTGTCCGGATCAGGACTGAAGAAAGCGTTCTGCTCCACCGAATCCCAGGTCTTGAAGGGAATCTCGATGGGCCCGAGCTGGCTCATGTAGCCGCGCACGGTGATGCCCTGGGTGGCCAGGAATTTCTTGGCGATGGCGCCGGCAGCCACGCGCATGGCTGTTTCCCGCGCCGAGGAACGGCCGCCGCCACGGTAGTCGCGGATGCCGTACTTGTGGTGGTAGGTGTAGTCGGCGTGGGCCGGGCGGAACAGGTCCTTGATCGCCGAGTAGTCCTTGGACTTCTGGTCGGTGTTGCGGATCAGCAGGCCGATGGCGCAACCAGTGGTCTTGCCTTCGAAGACGCCGGAGAGGATTTCCACCTCGTCGGCTTCCTGGCGCTGGGTGGTATGGCGGCTGGTGCCCGGTTTGCGGCGGTCGAGGTCACGCTGCAGGTCCTCAAGGGACAGTTCCAGCCCCGGCGGGCAGCCGTCGACTATGGCGACCAGCGCCGGACCATGGCTTTCGCCAGCGGTGGTGACGGTGAACAGCTTGCCGTAGGTGTTGCCGGACATGCACAGTGCTCCGCAGAAATGGGCCTCGATTCGAAGGTCGAGCAGTATACCCGCGGCGCCTGGCCAGTTCACCCCTCGAACCTTGCGCCGCCAGTCGCGTCCAACCCGCCAACCTACAACCGACTCCGTCCCGATGCTGCGACTCTTCCTGCTACTCCTTCCCCTCCTCGCCAGCCTGGCCCAGGCTGCCCCCCAGAGCGTGCTGCAACGCCCGGTTGAACTGGACACCGGCAATGGCATCCTGCGCGGCACCCTGCTGCGGCCGAAGACCGACCAGCCCGTGCCGGTGGCACTGATCATCGCCGGCTCCGGCCCCACCGACCGCGACGGCAACAACCCCATCGGCGGGCGCAACGACAGCCTGAAGAAACTCGCCCAACTGCTGGCGCGCAATGGCATCGCCAGCGTGCGCTACGACAAACGCGGCATTGCTGCCAGTCGCGATGCAGGATCCGACGAACGCCAGCTGAGCATCGAGCTCTACACCCGCGACGCGGCGGCCTGGGGGCAGTCCCTCAAGCAGGACCCGCGCTTCTCGAAGCTCATCCTCATTGGCCACAGCGAGGGTGCGCTGATCGCCAGCCTGGCGGCGGATGCGGCTGGCGCCGATGCGTTGATCAGCATTTCCGGTAGTGCCCGCCCCATCGACCAACTGTTGCGCGACCAGTTGCAAAGCCGTCTGACACCGCCCCTGCTGACCCAGAGCGAAGCACTGCTGGCCAGCCTGCGTGCCGGCCAGCAGGTGGCCGAAGTGCCCCAGCCGCTAGAGGCGCTATTCCGCCCCAGCGTGCAGCCCTACCTGATCTCCCTGTTCCGCCAGGACCCGGCGCAGGCATTCGGCCGACTGCGGATTCCGGCGCTGATCCTGCAGGGCAGCAGCGATATCCAGGTCAGTGTGAGCGATGCCGAGCAGCTCAAGGTCGCCCGCCCCGACGCCGAACTGGTGATCGTCGAAGGCATGAACCACATGCTGCGCATCGTGCCCATGGACATGGAGCAGCAGCTGGCGTCCTATCGCAATCCGCAACTGCCCCTGGCGCAGGAACTGAGCACGCACATCCTGGCGTTTATCAAGGGGCTGCCCGACTCCAGAAATGCGGGAATCGGCCGATAAGACGAACGGTTCTGTAGGAAATCTGGCCTGGCGTGGGCAATTGCGTACAGAATCTGGACTGACGTACCAGATACGTCGTCACAGGCTCCTACAAGGTACTTCCCGATGACCGAAAGCCCAGCCGAACAGCAGAGCGCCGAAGACGCCGTGCCCCAGCCCCATCCCTGGGCCGAGCTGGTCGCCGAGCACTTCGACCTCCTGCGCCTCGCGCCCCTGCCCATTGACCGCCATACCGGGGCACGGCCGCTGCGTTTCGTCGAGCTGGGTCGCGTGGAGCGCCACAACAGCGAGCAGAGCGTTTTGCGCCTGAGCATCGGCTTGCCCGGACAGAAGGTGCGCAAGGAACAGAACCTGCTGGAGGTCTGGGCCGACCATCGCAGCAAGGAAGTCCGCTTCGGTCCAGACAACGGCCTTAACCTGGAACCACAGAACCGCGGCCTGGGTCGCTTCCTGCTTGCCCAGGGCATTGCCTGGGCCAGGCAACGCTGGGCGCACTATCGGGTGGAAGGTGGCGCCCTGCCCGCCAAGGACGCCCTGGACAATGAAACCCGCCTGCGCCGCGACCACGTGCTCAAGGCACAGGGTTTCGAAGTGACCTACCTGGACAATGTTCAGCTGAAAGCCACCTACGGCGCCGGCCGGGTCAGCGAACTGCACGGTGACTGGCACCGCGAGAAGGTGCAGATCCTAGGGTTGCAGGAAGTCGCCGCCATGCTCGAACAGGCCGACCAGAACCTGCAGAGGCAGGACGTGGAGATTCGCAAACTGGAAGAGCGCATCGCCATCTACAAGCGCGAAGACGGCGGCCTGCGCTTCACCATCGCCTGCCTGGTCGCCTTTGCGGTATTCCAGGCCGGCCTGCTGATCTGGATTACTACCCGCTGATCCGACAGGTCAGGGAGTCAGCCGCGAGCGGAACAGCGCCTGGTGCTGGCGGCACTGGTTGGCGCTGAGCATGAACACGCCGTGGCCGCCATGTTCGAAGTCCAGCCAGAGGAAGTCCACCTCCGGATAGAGCGCTTCGACGTGAACCTGGCTGTTCCCCACTTCCACGATCAGCAGGCCCTTCTCAGTGAGATGGTCCGCCGCTTCGGCCAGCATCCGCCGCACCAGGTCGAGGCCGTCGTTGCCGCAGGCCAGACCCAGTTCGGGTTCGTGGTGGTACTCCACCGGCATGTCGGCGAAGTCTTCCTCATCCACGTAGGGTGGGTTGGACACGATGAGGTCGAAGCGCTGTCCCGGCAGGCCGTCGAAACCATCGCCCTGCACTGTGTAGACGCGGTCTTCCAGGCCGTGGCGCTCGATGTTCAGGTTGGCCACTTCCAGGGCGTCGAAGGAGAGGTCGCCAAGAACCACTTCGGCTTCGGGGAACACGTGGGCACAGGCGATGCCGATGCAGCCCGAGCCGGTGCAGAGGTCGAGCACCCGCGCCGGGTTCTGGGGCAACCAGGGGGAGAACTGCTGCTGGATCAGTTCGGAAATGGGTGAACGCGGCACCAGCACCCGCTCATCCACTACGAAGGGCATGCCACAGAACCAGGCCTCGCCCAGCAAGTAGGCCACCGGCACACGTTCTTCGATGCGGCGGCGCAGCAGTTCACGCAGGTGCGCGCACTCGTCCTCTTCCAGACGGCAATCCAGGTAGCTGTCGGCAATCTCATAGGGCAGGTGCAGCGCGCCCAGCACCAACTGACGAGCCTCATCCCAGGCGTTATCGGTGCCGTGACCGAAGAACAGGTTTTCGGCATGGAAACGGCTGACAGCCCAGCGGATGTGGTCACGCAGGGTGCGCAGGCGGGATTCGGACACGGCAGCTACCTCAGAAAACGGGCCGCAGATTCTACCACCCCTGTCGTTCAGGGGCAGCCCGCAGTGGCCGACGAACGGCCTCCCCGACGCTGCACCCGATCCCCTCCAGCAAGCCGCATGACAACTGAAGGCCGACAATCTCGAGGCAACTGGACCTTGGTCCATGGTTCACTTATTCCGTCGCAGGGCGGACAATGGTGGCCATGTCGTACCTGGAGATTCGCATGTCCGCTCCCAAATCCATGTTCCAGCTCAGTGGCCGCGGCTATCCGCCGGCCAATCTGAACAATGCCACCCTGGTGATCGTCGACGCCCAGGAAGAGTACCGCAGCGGTGTTCTCGCCCTGCCCGGCCTCGATGCCGCCCTTGACGAAATCGCCAGCCTCCTTGCTGCCGCCCGCGCCATGGGCAGCGCGATCGTCCACGTGAAACACCTTGGCGTCCCCGGCGGCATCTTCGACCCCCGTGGCGAACGCGGCGAGCACCTGCCCGAAGCCGCGCCCCTG
The DNA here is from genome assembly GCF_029873155.1 of Pseudomonas sp. BN515. NCBI lineage: Bacteria > Pseudomonadati > Pseudomonadota > Gammaproteobacteria > Pseudomonadales > Pseudomonadaceae > Pseudomonas > Pseudomonas sp. BN515. Next base: position 158,234 of record NZ_SSOH01000072.1, read on the forward strand.
CCGGGCGAGATCGTGGTGGAAAAGCGCCTGCCCAACGCCTTCGCCGGCACAGACCTGCATGACCGCCTGCAAGCCATTGGCCACCTGGACCTGATCGTCTGCGGCTTCATGACCCATTCCAGCATCAGCACCACGGTCCGCGCCGCCAAGGACTATGGTTATCGCTGCACGCTGGTGAGCGCTGCCTGCGCGACCCGCGACCTGCCGACCGTCGATGGCGGCGTCATCAGCGCGGAAGAAATGCACCGAGTCGAGGTGATCGCCCTGGCCGATAACTTCGCCAGCGTGGTGCCGCAGGCCAAGGCGCTCATCTAAGGACGCGCCGTACATCCCGCGACATCCGCGACGGGGTTGGCCGGAACCACCGCCAGAAGGCGCCGGTCATACCCCGATCAAGCAAGAGGACGTCCGGATGAAGTTATCCGATGGTTTCGATGCCCGCCGCCTGCGCCCCCGAGGCCCGGGCAGTTGGCGCTGGCGTTTCGCAGCGGCACTGGCCGCACTGTTCGCCGGCTTCGGCGTGCTGCTGGCAATGGCCGGCGCCGCCACCCTCCTGGGCCGCCCACCTGCCCTCGGCCCCCTCAACGACAGCACCGGCGCTGCCATCGTGCTGCTGCTCTTCGGCCTGCTCTTTCTCTGGATAGGCGTACTCGGCTGGCGCCTCTGCCGACGACGTTCCAGGCACCGCAACGGCCTCAGCATGTCCCCGCACCTGATGAAGAAACGCGACTGAGCCTGGCGCCGGGCATTTGGGTACACTAGCCGCCCTTCGCGGAGGCCTGTATGCAAGACGACGCCCACAACGACGATAATTTTTCCCTGTTCACCGAGCAGATGCGCGGTGTGAAGCGTATCCATGACGATCGCGCGGACACCGGCAAGCCCAGGATCGACAACCGCCAGCTCGCCAACCGTCGGCAGAACGCCACGGTCACGCAAACGAACATCAAGGTGGATGGCCTGTCCGACCAGTTCGTCATCGACGTGGGTGCGGAGGACGAGTTGTACTGGGCTCGCGACGGCGTGCAGGAAGGCCAGATGCGCAAGCTCAAGCAGGGCCAGATCGGCTTCGAGGGCAGCCTCGACCTACACGGCATGACGGTGGAAAAGGCCCGCGAAACCCTTTGGGACTTCATCGCCGAAGCCACCCGCTTCGAAGTGCGCTGCGTGCGTGTCACCCACGGTAAGGCGGCACGCCTGGACGGCAAGCGTCCGCTGATCAAGAGCCACGTCAACACCTGGCTGCGCCAGCACCCGCAGGTACTGGGCTTCACCTCCTGCATGCCGAAGCACGGCGGCACCGGCGCCGTCTATGTGATGCTGCGCCGGACCATGCTCGAAGGTCGCGACGAGTAACCACGGATCTGCTGGGCATCGGCCATGGCCAGCAATGCCAACTCCGACTCCTCCCATAGCCCAGCATCCACCGGCACCCGGCAGGTGTCGGCCAATTGCGCCGGGCTGAACCCCGCTTTGGCGTTGAACGCCGCCACGTGCACGCCCCATTCGTACTCGGCACCGCAACGCGCGGTGCTGCGCAGGATCAGCAGCTCCCGTTCACGCAGGCTGATACTGCCGCGATCCAGCAGCCCGCCGGCCATCATCCGCTGCAGCACACGCGGATTGCGCGCAACGCAGCGGAACAGCAGCAGGGGTGGTGCGCCTGACATCACCCGGTCGAAGGCGGCCTGGATGTCCGGATCGTAGGGGGCCTCGACGGGCTGGATGCGAGGTTCGTTCATGGCGGTACTCCTGTTGGGCTGATACGCTACCGAAAACGTAGCACCCAGAATCAATGCCAGCTACTAAATTAGAAGCAACAGGAACGAACATGACCACACCCCTTCCCGGCCAACCGGTTCGCGGTTCCACCAGCGGGCGGCCGATCATGGCGCTGCTCGACCTCCTCGGCCGACGCTGGAGCCTGCGCATCCTCTGGGAACTGCATCAGGGTCCGGCGACCTTTCGCGACTTGCAGGCACGCTGCGAAGGCCTGTCACCCTCGGTTCTCAACACCCGCCTGGGAGAATTACGTCAGGCGCTGCTGGTGGAAAACGGCGAGGCGGGCTATGAGCTGACGGCGGACGGCAAAGAACTGGCGCTGCACTGCCTGCCGCTGGCGGAATGGGCCGAGCACTGGGCCGGCCGTCTGCCTGCGCCCGAAAAATGACTCACGCTGGCGCATGGCGCCCTTGCCAGCCGCCCCTTCGCGCCCTACCCTGCGCCTTTGCGTAAACCCCCACAGGAATTTCCATGTCCCTGGAACAGAATTACACCGCGATCCTCGGCCAGCTCGGCGAGGATGTCTCCCGCGAAGGCCTGCTCGATACCCCGAAGCGTGCCGCCAAGGCGATGCAGTACCTCTGCCGCGGCTATCAGCAGACGCTGGAAGAAGTCACCAACGGCGCCCTGTTCAGCTCCGACAACAGCGAAATGGTGCTGGTGAAGAACATCGAGCTGTACTCGCTCTGCGAGCACCACCTGCTGCCGTTCATCGGCAAGGCCCACGTGGCCTACATCCCTAATGGCAAGGTGCTGGGCCTGTCCAAGGTGGCGCGCATCGTCGACATGTACGCCCGCCGCCTGCAGATCCAGGAAAACCTCAGCCGCCAGATCGCTGAAGCCATCCAGCAGGTCACTGGCGCCCTGGGCGTCGCTGTAGTCATCGAAGCCCAGCACATGTGCATGATGATGCGCGGCGTGGAGAAGCAGAATTCCTCCATGGTCACTTCGGTGATGCTCGGCGAATTCCGCGAAAACGCCGCCACCCGTAGCGAATTCCTCAGCCTGATCAACAACTGAGTTTCGCTACCCCCGAAAAAGCCGGCGCAAGCCGGCTTTTTTGTTTCCGCTCGGCGCAGAGGCCAATACGGGATTGGCCCCGGTGTATTCCGGGCGATTGGCTATCGGATTGTCACGATGGCGCGCGCAAGCTGGCATCTCCAAACATTCCCCGGCTCACGCCTCTCGGAAGGAGATGGACCATGTCGACCACAACGCCCTGCACAATCCTGATCCACGCACAGCACCGGAGCGCGAGAAAGCTGCAACAGCATCTGCACCTCCTGGTCGCGCGCTTCGGTGGCCAGCTGGAACAGCCCGATGCCGGCCTTTGGGTGCTGGCGGCCTGCCCCTGGCAGGGGCACGAAGCCGAAGCCGGCGAGGCGCTCGGCAGGCTGTTCGATAGCGGCCTGGTCAGCGGCCTGAGCTTTGCCGACTAGAAACTCCGCCCGTCCACCTTCACCACCTTGAGACCGTCCAGAGGCACGTCCTCCAGGCAGCGCACGTTCACCGCGGCCACGTCCTTTCCCTTCGGATCGGTGGCCTCGCCGAAGGGCGCGCAGCCGCAATTGGCGCAGAAGTGGTGGGCGATATGCATGCGATTGAAGCGGTAGGTGGAAAGATCGGACAAGGGCGTGGCGAGCTTGAGCTGCTCGCGCGGGACGAACCAGAGCAGGTAACCGCGCCGACTGCACAACGAGCAGTTGCACTCCATGACCTGCTCCAGGGTGCCTTCCACTTCGAAGGCGATCTTCCCGCAGTGGCAGCTGCCTCGATACTTCATGGTCGACACTCCCGGAAACGCCTGTTGGCAGGCTGGAGCGTCCAACTTAGTACAGGGTCGGTAGGTCCGCCATGAATGCCGAAAAGAGGCCGCAACAAGCACTCAAGCGAAGAAGCGTCTCATCGAGCGCGATAGCCAGCCGCCGCTGCTGTCATCCCGGGTCAACTGCTGCATGTTGGCCTTGACCGCTTCGACGTAGTTGGCGTCGTCGTTGCGGATGTGATTGAACAGCCAGCGGCCGAGCAGATCCTTGAGTTCGTCGGCCACGTCATCACCGGCCTGATGACGTGTGCGGAACACGTTCACTCGTCGGATGAACAGTTCGTGGACCTTCTTGTGGGCCCGGCTGAACTGGTAACCGGCATCTTCCAGCAGGGTTTCCTCGAAGGCGAAGTGCGACAAGGTGTAGTCGACTACTTCCTCGATCACCCGGGCCACAGCCGCCTTGTCCATCTGCAACTGGGCGGCATGCAAGTCGTTGATCATCTCGACGATGCGCTTGTGCTGGCCATCGATGACCTCGATGCCAGTGTCCAGATCACTTTCCCACTCGAGATACGCCACTTGCTCTCCTCACCGCGCCGCCCGGCATTGTCTGAAATTTCGAAACGGCCGGTAGGCTAGTGGCTGGCAGCGGGTAAAATCTTGATTCCAATCAATAAGATGAGAACAACCTGCAGCCAGGTCGTGAACAGTATTGCGCCTTACCGCGAGGGGTTCCCAGACCTTGAACACCGGACAGTCCGGAGCAGCTGATTTCCGCCTGGCGCTCGCTGTCCGCCAGAGACGAAAAAGCCGGCTTGCGCCGGCTTTTTCGTGAACCCGAGAACCTCAGCCGAACATGCCCACATGGCGCGGGTGGCTGGCCACTCGGTCCAGCCAGGCGAGGATCGCCGGGTAGCCGGAGAGGTCGAAGCCGCCTTCGTGGGCCACATGGGTGTAGGCGTAGAGGGCGATATCAGCGATGGAGTACTGGTCGCCCACCAGGTACGGCGTGCGCTGCAGCTGCTTCTCCATCACCTTCAGTGCCTTGTTCCCACGCACCTGGCAGACCTTGTACTCCTCCAGGCGATCTTCCGGCATGCCCTGGTACAGCTGGATGAATCGCGCCACTGCGACATAGGGCTCGTGGCTGTACTGCTCGAAGAACTGCCACTGCAGTACCTGGGTACGCAGGCGCGGCTCGGCGGGCAGCAGGTCGGTGCCTTCGGCGAGGAAATTCAGGATGGCGTTGGACTCCCACAGGGTCGTGCCATCTTCCAGCTCCAGCACCGGGATCTTGCCGTTGGGGTTCTTCTCCAGGAATTCGGCGCTCTGGGTCTCACCCTTGAGAATGTCCACCGGAATCCACTGGTACGGCTGGCCAAGCAGATTGAGGATCAGCTTGACCTTGTAGCAGTTGCCGGATTTGTAGTCGCCATAAACCTTGTACATCGCTACTTCCTCCCCGGTGGTCAGGCAGCTTCCGCTGCCTGGGCTTGACGGATGACGCCCGCGAGCCGCTTCAGGCCTTCGCCCAGCCGCTCGGGTGCTACGTGGCTGAAGTTCAGGCGCAGGTGGCCCGGGTGCTGGTCCGGATCGATGAAGAACGGTTCGCCCGGCATGAAGGCGACATTCTGCTCCAGCGCCGGCTTGAGCAGGGTGCGGGTGTCCAGCGGCTGCTTCAGGGTCAGCCAGAAGAACAGCCCGCCCTGGGGGATTTCCCAGGTGGCCAGCTCGCCGAAGTGCTCTTGCAGCGCTGCCTGCATGGAATCACGGCGCACGCGGTAAAAATCACGCAGCTCGGCCAGGTGCTGACGGTACTGCTCAGTACCGAACCACTGCAGCGCCTGCCACTGGCCGATGCGGTTGGTGTGCAGGTCGGCGGACTGCTTCAGGCGCAGCAGGTGCGGGAAGAGGTCCGGCGTGGCGATCAGGAAGCCCACGCGCAGGCCCGGCAGCAGGGTCTTGGACACGGTGCCGGTGTAGATCCAGCTGGCCTTCTTCAGGCGGCTGACGATGGGAGTGGCGGCGCCTTCATCGAACACCAGCTCGCGATAGGGCTCGTCTTCGATCAGGGTGACGCCGAACTCGTCCAGCAACGCGGCGACCGCATCGCGCTTGGCCTCGCTGTAGCGGGTGCCGGACGGATTCTGGAAAGTCGGGATCAGGTAGGCAAAGGACGGCTTGTGCTGCTCCAGGCGCTGGCGCAGGGCGGCGATCTCGGGACCATCGGCTTCCTGGGGAACGGCGATGCAATCGGCGCCGAACAGCTGGAACGCCTGCAGGGCCGCCAGGTAGGTCGGGGCCTCCAGCAGTACTTCGGTGCCCGGATCGATGAACAGCTTGGAGGCCAGGTCCAGGGTCTGCTGGGAGCCGCTGACAATCAGCACCTGGCTCGCCTCGCAGGGCACACCGAGGGCACGCGCTTCGGCGGCGATGGCTTCACGCAGCGCCGGCTCGCCTTCGCTCATGCCGTATTGGCCCATGCTGGCCGGCATCTCGTCCCAATCCACCTTCGGCAGCATCGGCTCGGCCGGCAGGCCTCCGGCGAAGGACATCACTTCCGGACGCTGGGCGGCTGCAAGGATTTCGCGGATCAGGGAGCTTTTCAGGCGGGCGATGCGTTCGGAGAAGGCCATGGATTGTCACCGGGTGCGGAAGCGAGGAAATTAAGTCAAACTGCTTGACCGAAACTACGACGACCGTGACAGATACGTCAATATGCTTGACCTGAAAAATCCCACCATTCAGCAAGCCGCCATGGAAGCCTTCTTCTTCGGCTACCAGGCCTTCACCAGCAAGCCGGACGAAATCCTCGCCCGGCGGGGCCTGTCGCGGGTGCATCACCGCATCCTGTTCTTCATCGCCAAGTACCCGGGGCTCAGCGTCAAGGAGCTACTGGGCTACCTGGGCGTGACCAAGCAGGCGCTGAACACACCGCTACGGCAGTTGGTCGAGTTGAAGCTGGTGGAAAGCGTGGCCGCGATAGACGACAAGCGTAAGCGCATGCTCGGCTTCACCAACGAAGGGGCGAAGCTGGAACAGGCCCTGCGCCGGGAACAGGCGCGCTTGTTGCAACGCGCCTTTGGCGAAGCCGGTGAAGAAGCGGTGCGCGGCTGGCTGGAGGTCAACCAGGCGCTGTGCACCGCACGCCAGGGAGAAGCCTCGGAAGGCTAGGCAGAAGGCTCCAACTCCCGCGCGCCACGGAAGAACACCAGCATCATCGCCACGCTGCTGGCGATCAGCGGCAACAGGCCTAGCATCATCAGCACGATGGTGGCCATCATGATCCCGCCCACCAGGTCCAGCCAGGCCATCACACGAAACACCGGATAGACGTTCTGCACCTTCAGCAGACGTATCCCGAACCACGCGGTCAGGGCTCCCAGCAAGGCAATCACCCCGAAGTAGAGCAGCATCGGCCAGCCGGGTTCGGTACTGGCATCGCCCATCAGCAGGTCCAGTACTTCGATTCCCAGGCTGACGACGATCACCGCCCAGATCGGCGGCGCCAGCCCTTCGGCGGAGAATCGCGCCTCGGCGAACAGCTTGAAGCGGATCAGCAGGTAGCAGCCGAGGAACGTCAGCGCCACGCCGATCCAGTCGGATACGCTGACCAGCCGTGGGTCCTCGGTGACACCGGCGGCCACCGCGAAACCGGTAATGACCAGGGTGCCCACCGCGCTGACCAGGCTCAGCCAACCCAGCAGCCTCAGGTTTCCCGGGGTCCAGCCGTTCATCTGCCGTGGACCGGCATCCTCGACCAGATCCACCCGCGGCGCGGCGTAGGGATTCTCGTCCATGTGCGTCTCTCCAGGCGGAAAACCAACACAGTAGCCGCAGATCCCCCAGGTGCCAATCGACTGTATTGCTCAACGCGCGTGTTGCTGTACGGGGACGTTGCAAGTTCCCAAGCTTTAGTCTGCGGACACAACGACAAGGTGACCGCCATGAGCCTGGAACTGATCTTCGCCTTCATCCTCTTCGCCTTCGTCACCTCGGTGACCCCCGGCCCCAACAACATGATGCTGCTCGCCTCCGGCGTGAACTTCGGTGTGCGCCGCAGCGTGCCGCACATGCTTGGCATCAGCCTCGGCTTCATGGTGCTGGTGATGGCCGTGGGCCTGGGCCTGTCCCAGGTGTTCCAGCAAATCCCCGAGCTCTACATCGCGCTGCGCTACATCGGCGCCGCCTACCTGCTCTACCTCGCCTGGAAGATCGCCGGCTCCGGCGCACCGGATGCCAACAGCTCCGAGAAGCGGCCGAAGCCCTTTACCTTCCTCCAGGCCGCGGCCTTCCAGTGGGTCAACCCCAAGGCCTGGGTCATGGCCATCGGCGCCATCACCACCTACACGCCGCAGGAAAACTTCGTGGTCAATGTGGTCCTGATCGCCGCGCTGTTCGCCCTGGTCAACTGCCCCAGCGTCGGCCTCTGGACGGTGGCTGGCAGCCTGATGCGTCGCTGGCTGTCCGAACCGCGCATACTGCGCCTGTTCAACATAGGCATGGCCCTGCTGCTGGTGGCTTCGCTCTACCCCATCCTGGTCGACGTCAACGGAAAGATCTGATGACCCAAGTGTCCGAATCCCCGGCCAACCCCGCACGGCTGCGCCCGCTGGCCGACTCTTCGCCTTCTGCCGTGGTGGCGGGTTTCATCGCCATGCTCACCGGCTACACCAGTTCCCTGGTGCTGATGTTCCAGGCCGGCCAGGCCGCGGGGCTCAGCAGCGCGCAGATCTCCTCCTGGATCTGGGCGCTGTCCATCGGTATGGCCCTGACCACCATCGGCCTCTCCTTGCGCTACCGCACCCCCATCGTTGTCGCCTGGTCCACGCCGGGCGCGGCGCTGCTGATCACCAGCCTGCCGGGTGTGAGCTACGGCGAAGCCATCGGCGCTTTCGTCGTCTGCGCCGCCCTGCTCGCCCTGGTGGGCCTGACCGGTGGCTTCGAGCGCCTGATGCGACGTCTCCCCTCCTCCCTCGCCGCGGCTTTGCTGGCGGGCATTCTGTTCAAGATCGGCAGCGAAATCTTCATCGCCGCGCAGCATCGCACCGCCCTGGTTCTGGCGATGTTCTTCAGCTACTTGCTGTTCAAGCGCCTGCAGCCACGCTACGCCGTGCTGGTGGCGCTCGTAGTGGGCTGCGTGATGGCGGCGGCGCTGGGCCTGCTGGACTTCAGCGGCTTCGAGTTCGCCCTGGCCGAACCCGTGTGGACCACCCCTGAATTCTCCGTCACGGCGGTAATCAGCATCGGCATCCCCCTGTTCGTGGTGGCCATGGCCTCGCAGAACATTCCCGGCATCGCGGTACTGCGCGCCGATGGCTATCAGGTACCCGCCTCGCCGCTGATCTCGGTGACCGGCATCGCCTCGCTGCTGCTGGCGCCCTTCGGCTCCCACGGCATCAACCTGGCGGCCATCAGTGCGGCCATCTGCACCGGGCCCCATGCCCACGAGGACCGCAACAAGCGCTACACCGCCGCCGTCTGGTGCGGGATTTTCTACGGAATCGCCGGCACCTTCGGCGCAACCCTGGCGGCGCTCTTCGCGGCCCTGCCCAAGGAGTTGGTGCTGTCCATCGCTGCCCTGGCGCTGTTCGGCTCCATCAGCAACGGCCTGACCGCCGCCATGCAGGAACCCAAGGAGCGTGAAGCGGCGCTGATCACCTTTATGGTTACCGCTTCGGGCATGACCTTGCTGTCCATCGGTTCGGCCTTCTGGGGCCTGATCGCCGGGGTGCTGACCCTGCTGGTCCTCAACGTCGACACTGGCAAGGACAAATGAAAAAGGCGCCGATTGGCGCCTTTCTCTTTTTGTGGGAGCGAATTCATTCGCGAATGAATTCGCTCCCACAATTCGGCCCCCAAATCAGATCGCGGTAGCCCCGCCGTCCACCGCCAGGGCATGACCGGTAGTGAAGCCAGCCGCATCGCAACAGAGGTAGAGCACCGCCGCAGCGATTTCCTCCACCTTACCGATGCGCCCCACCGGGTGCATGGTGGCGACGAACTCGGCCTTCTTCGGGTCGGCTTCATAAGCACGGCGGAACATATCGGTGTCGATCACCGCCGGGCATACGGCATTTACCCGGACCTTCTTCTTCGCGTACTCGACGGCCGCCGACTTGGTCAGGCCGATCACCGCATGCTTGGACGCGGCATAGATGCTCATCTTCGGCGCCGCGCCCAGTCCGGCCACCGAAGCGGTGTTGACGATGGCACCAGCGCCCTGGGCCAGCATCAGCGGGATCTGGTGCTTCATGCACAGCCATACGCCCTTCACGTTGACGCCCATGATGGCGTCGAACTCCGCCTCGTCGCCATCGGCCAGCTTGCCCTTTTCAATCTCGATGCCAGCGTTGTTGAAGGCGTAGTCGAGGCGGCCGTAGGCGGCCAGGGTGCCCTCCATCAGCGCCTTGACCTCGGCGTCACGGGTCACGTTGCAGCGAATGAACACGGCATCGCCACCGGCGGCGCGGATCAGCTCCACGGTGCCTTCGCCCCCGGCAGCATCCACATCGGATACCACCACCTTCAGGCCCTCGGCAGCGAACGCCTGGGCGGTTGCGCGGCCGATACCGTTGGCGGCACCGGTTACCAGGGCGACCTGGCCGGAGAACTTCATGCTCATCTGTGCATCCTCGACGGGAGTGGAAACTGGGACGGAGTCTATTCAGTCGCCTGTGTGCAACGTCAGCATCATCAGGGCTCTGGTGAACACACCATCCAGAACGCTGATGAAACATTCGCCACCAGATCATTGCCATCCATGACGGGACATTCCGCCCGATCACCGAACTTGCCCCTCCCCGGCTGGCCGACTATCACCAGAGCTTTCCCTTCTGGAGTTCCTGCCATGTCCACGCTCAATCGCCAGTTCCTCCTTGCCCAGCGTCCGGTCGGCCCGGCCACCCGGGAGACCTTCTCCTACGTGGAAACCCCGGTGGGCGAGCCCGCCTCCGGTCAGGTGCTGGTGGAGAACCTCTATCTGTCCCTGGACCCGGCCATGCGCGGCTGGATGAACGACGCACGCTCCTACATCCCCCCGGTGGCCATCGGTGAAGTGATGCGCGCGTTGGGTATCGGCAAGGTAGTGGCTTCCGGAAATCCGGACTTCAAGGTGGGCGATCACATCAGCGGCGTGCTGGGCGTGCAGGACTACTTCCTGGGCGAGCCACGCGACTTCCACAAGGTGGATCCGAACCAGGCTCCCCTGCCCCTCTACCTTTCCGCCCTGGGCATGACCGGCATGACCGCGTACTTCGCCCTGCTCGACGTGGGCCAGCCAAAAGCCGGGGAAACCGTGGTCGTTTCGGGGGCCGCCGGCGCGGTGGGCAGCGTCGCCGGGCAGATCGCACGGATCAAGGGTTGCCGCGTGGTGGGCATCGCCGGCGGCGCCGACAAGTGTCGCTACCTGGTGGAGGAACTGGGCTTCGATGGCGCCATCGACTACAAGGCCGAGAACCTCCACGCCGCCCTCAAGCGCGAATGCCCCACGGGCGTGGACGTCTACTTCGACAACGTTGGCGGCGACATCCTCGATGCCGTGCTCACCCGCATCAATCGCAAGGCGCGCATCGTCATCTGCGGCGCCATCAGCCAATACAACAACAAGGAAGCGGTAAAAGGTCCGGCCAATTACCTGGCGCTGCTGGTCAACCGCGCGCGCATGGAAGGCATGGTGGTGTTCGACTATGCGCCGCGCTTCGGCGAGGCGGTCAAGGACATCGCCGGCTGGCTGGCCAGTGGCGAATTGAAGAGCAAGGAAGATGTGGTGACGGGGCTGGAAAGCTTCCCGGAAACCCTGGGCAAGCTGTTCAGCGGGGACAACTTCGGGAAGCTGGTATTGAAAGTGCGCTGATCGGCGCGAAAGGCGCGCTGCCCGGGGCAGCGCGCCAGCGGCGTCAGGCCAGTTCGGCGACGACTGCGGCCAGCGCCTTGGCCGGGTCGGCGGCCTGGCTGATCGGGCGGCCGATCACCAGGTAGTCGGAGCCGGCATCCAGGGCCTGGCGCGGAGTGAGGATGCGGCGCTGGTCGTCCTGGGCGCTGCCGGCCGGGCGAATACCCGGCGTCACCAGTTGCAGGCGCGGATAGGCGGACTTGAGGTCGGTGGCTTCCTGGGCCGAGCACACCAGGCCATCCATGCCGGCCTTGTCGGCCAGACCCGCCAGGCGCAGCACCTGCTCCTTGGGCTCGATGTCGAGGCCAATGCCGGCCAGGTCTTCGCGCTCCATGCTGGTCAGCACGGTCACGCCGATCAGCAGCGGCTTGGGACCGTTGAACTTGTCCAGGGTCTCGCGGCACGCAGCCATCATGCGCAGACCGCCGGAGCAGTGCACGTTGACCATCCACACACCCATCTCGGCAGCGGCCTTCACCGCCATTGCCGTGGTGTTGGGGATGTCGTGGAATTTCAGGTCGAGGAAGACCTCGAAGCCCCGGTCACGCAGGGTCGAGACGATTTCGGCGGCGCAGCTGGTGAACAGCTCCTTGCCCACCTTGACCCGGCACAGCTTGGGATCCAGCTGGTCAGCCAGCCGCAGGGCAGCTTCGCGGGTGGGAAAGTCGAGGGCGACAATGATCGGCGTCTGACAGGCGGACATGGAGGAAATCTCATACGAATCGGAAACGGCGCGCATTGTAGCGGAAGCCGGCGCGCGCCGCTGCCTCATGGAGCCTGTTTACGCGCTCGCGAGCTATGGAAAGACAAGGCGAAAACGGTTGAGAAAGCGGAGTCTACGAGCTGTAAATGAGCATTTCGAGGCCGTTTTCAACGCAGTATTTCAGACGCGCAGCAGCGCGTAGGCAGGCTCTCAGACCAGATGATCGAGGGCAAAAGCGGTCATGAACCCCGCCAGTGTGATCAGCCCCGTCCAGGCATGGGTGCTTTCGAAGGCTTCGGGAATCAGGGTATCGACCAGCATGCACAGCACCGCCCCCGCCGAGAAGCCCAATGCGAAGGCCAGCCAATGGGGCTGAAGGTCGGCGAACAGCCCGGGACCTGCCATGGCCGCCAGTCCAGACAGCAACGCGATCACGCCCCAGAGCGCGAACACCACCCAGCCGCTGCGCTTCTCCTCGCGCAGGCCCGCAGCACTGGCCAGACCTTCGGGCAGGTTGGCCAGGAAGATCGCCACCAGCATCAGCAGGCTGACCTCGCCACCGTCCAGCAGCCCCAACCCCAGGCCGAGGGATTCGGGAATGCCATCAAGAAAGGCACCGACGGCGATCAGCAACGCGACCATGCCGCTGCCGCCGTTGCTGCTCTTGCCGCGATGGTGCCGTTCCAGGCGATCGATGTACTGGCTGGCCAGGACGAACACGGCACCGCCGGCCAGCAGGCCCGCCAGGGTTGGCCAGAGACCGCCGATGCGTTCGGCTTCGGGAATCTGGCCGAAGCAGAGGGCAGCGACCAGCACGCCGCTGCCATAGGCCATGATCGAGGCCACCACCTTCTGCGGCAGCTTCACCAAAAAGCCGATGGCGGCGCCGATCAGCAGGCTGCTGGCGGCCAGCCAGCCCCAGAGGCCGGCCTGGATGGTGACGGGAATCTGCATGTCCTTCCTCCTTGAATAACCGGGGCCAAGGCTACCAGAACGGTCTCAGCGTGCCGCCGGACGGTCCAGCAGGCGCTCCAGCAACCAGCTCGCCGCCGGCCCCAGCGGACGCTGGCGGGACCAGACCACATCCACGGCCTGGCTGCGCGGCCAGCCGGGCACCTGCAATTCCTTCAGGCGTCCGTTGGCGTAGCCACTGACCAGCCAGCGCGGCAGCTCTGCCCAGCCGAAACCGTTGCTGGCCATATCCAGCAGCATCAGGTAGCTCGGCGCCGACCAGCAGCGGCCGCCACTGAACGGCAGCCCGTCATCCAGGGCCATGGCGTCGCCCACGGTATTCAGACGCAGCAACCGCCAGCCGGCGAGGTCGCTCTCCCGTACATCGGCCAACTGCGCGAGCGGGTGCTCCCGGGCCGCGAACAAGCCGAAGTCCGCACGCTCGGCCACAGTCGCCGAGCCCACCTCCGGCGGGTAACTGCCCTGTGCCGCCAGCAGGCCCAGGGTGGCGCGCCCTTGTACGACCAGTTCGATCACGTCGTGATGCTCGGCGATCAGGCATTCGAACTCGAGGTCGGGGTAGCGCTGATCCAGTTCCGTCAGGCGCTCTTCGTACTGCGCCGACTGGTAGGCGTCCGACAGCGCCAGGCTGACCCGTGGCTCCAGCCCGCCAGCCAGTTGCGCCGCAGCGTGCTGCAAGCGGTCGGATGCGGCGAGGATCTCATCGACCCGCCCCAGCAGGGCCCGGCCGGCGTCGGTCAGCTGCGGCTGTCGGCTGCTGCGGTCGAAGAGTTCCAGCCCAAGGTCGATTTCCAGCCGGGCGATGGCTTCGCTGACGGTGGACTGGCTCTTGCCCAGCTTGCGCGCGGCGGCACTGAAGGAGCCAAGGGCGACTGCCTGGGCGAAGGCTTCAAGGGATTCAGGGGAGTAGTTCATATCGGTTTTCCCGATGGCATCTCACTTAACCCTATCCCATCGACCGATGAGAATACAGGGCATGTCTTCATCAGGAGCCAGGAGAGCACCATGACCCTGACCACCACTGCCGCCCTGAACAAATCCATCAAGGAGCGGGTTTTCCATGCCCTGGCCTTCGAGGGCCTGGCCGTGCTGTTGACCGCGCCCGTGCTGTCGCTGGTACTGGGCAAGTCGCTGGCGCACATGGGCGCGCTCACGCTGATGTTCTCCACCGTGGCGATGCTCTGGAACATGGCATTCAACAGCCTGTTCGACCGCGCCCAGCAGCGCTTCGGCTTCCAGCGCACCTTGTCGGTGCGCATCACCCACGCCGTCCTGTTCGAGCTGGGGCTGATCGTGGTGCTGGTTCCGCTGGCGGCCTGGTGGCTGTCGATCGGGCTGGTGGAAGCCTTCGTGCTGGATATCGGGCTGCTGCTGTTCTTCCTGCCCTACACCCTGGTGTTCAACTGGACCTACGACACCCTGCGTGCCCGCCTGGTGGAAGGCCGGGCCGAGGGCGCTGCCGATTGCAGCGCCCGTTGAGCCGCACGGTAATCGCGGGCTCCCGGGAACGTGGAAAGGCGCGCACAATCGAATAGAGTAGTGGCCCCTTTTCGCAGGAGAACATCATGCCCTGGTATGCCTGGCTGATACTGGTCCTGGCCATCGGCTCCATAGTCGGTAGCCTGATGCTGTTGCGCGACACGGCGAAGAAACTGCCGCTGACCGAAGAACAGCTCAAACGCATCCGCGAGCGCAATGCCGAGATGGATGCCAAGGAAGCCAAGGACCGCTGACCCCGTGCCTTACCCCGAACAACAAAGCGCGGCAGCGTCGCTGAGAAGCGTCATGCCGCTCCACCTGCAACTGCTGTTCCCGCTGATCGTCCTTGCCCTTGGCCAAGGGCTGGGCGGCGTACAGGTGATCGCCCTGCTGGCAGGCGTCTCCTATGCCGGCTGGGTTTTCGCCGATCGGCAGTTGCCGGCGCGGCTCTGGCTGCCGGTCACCCTGCTCTCTTCCGTCGCCCTCGCCGCCCACCTGCTGCCGGGCTTCAGCCCATTTCCCCTGGGCGAACCACAGCGCCTCGGCCCTGACGCGCCGCCCTACGGATTGCGTGTTTCCTGGGACAAGCTTCTGGTAGGCATGACCCTGCTCGCCTGGTGGCTGGGCCGCCCGACACCGCGAGCGCTTGCGCCTGCGCCGCGCAACGCCTGGCTCGCCGCCCTCGCCACCTTGCTGCTGGTGCCAGTACTGGCGCTGGCGATCGGCCTGGTGGGCTGGCAGCCGAAATGGCCGGAGATGATCTGGGAATGGCTGGCGGTAAACCTGCTGGTCACCGTGCTGGCGGAAGAACTGGTATTTCGCGGATTGCTGCAACCGGCGCTGGTCTCCCGGCTCGGTGCACGCAATGGCGTGCTGCTCACGGCGGCGATCTTCGGAGCCGTCCACCTGCCGTTCAGCCCGTTGTTCGCGTTAGTCGCGGGGCTGGCTGGCCTGGGCTACGGACTGGCCTTTCACTACAGCGGCCGACTGTCGGTGGCAGTGGCCCTGCACCTGGCGGTCAATTCCTGCCATCTGTTGCTGCTGAGCTACCCGCTGCGGCTGGCCTGACTACCACGCCATAGCGCCCGAAGATCTGCTGTAACTGACCTCCGGCGCGCAGCCGCTCCAGCAGTGCGGAAAACTGCTCGGCACTGATGGGAGCTCCCGGTCTCAGCACGGCGTAGTGGTGGTAGCTCTGATCGATCCGGTCGCTGGCGAGGAAACTGCCCGCCTGCTCCGGGTTTCGCTCCAGGTAGGCATTGAAATAGGAACGGGTCACCAGGGCGATATCCGCGCGCTCGCGCAGCAGCATCCGCAGGTTGCTGTCGTGGGAATAGGTGAGCTTCGCGTCGAACTCGCGCTGGAGGAATTCGGGATCGGGATTGAAGCCGGCAAAGCCGTAGTGATAGCCGTTGTAGAGTGCCAGGCGCTTGCCGGCCAGCTTGCCGAAGTAATGCTGGCTGCGCCCGGGCTGGGCCTTGGCGACGAAGATTTCAGCATCGGCCAGCCCCATGTCGATGCGCGCCCCGGGGATGCCTTGCCAACCCCAGTCCGGATTCTCGAACACTGCCAGATCGATCCGCCCTTCCTGGAAATCCCGGAAGCGCCGGGGAATGGCGGTAGGACGCACGACGAAGCGGTAGTCCGTCTGCAACGCGTTGAGCGCCGCGAGCATGTCCAGAAGCAAGCCGCTGGCCTCGGCCGACTCAGGCTTGACCACATAGGGAGGGAAATGCGCGCCGGCGACCTGGACGGTCTGCGACGCCACCACAGGCGCTGAAATCAGCAGGACTACGGCAACCCACAACGCCTTCAGGGACAACCCCCTGCAAACTTCCATCTCTACAGCTGCTCCCTGCAGTTACGGCACTGCGCCGCAGAGTACGTGATTAACGTTGCAACTACCCACGTTCTCCAGAACGCGACGTGACGGACATCACATTTGCCGTCAGGCGTCCTTGATCACCAGCGACAGCGCTTGCTCGGCGAGTTGGTCAAGCGTCATCGGACCCTCCGGGCGGAACCAGGTGGTGGTCCAGCTCAAGGCACCAGTGAGGAAACGCCGCAGGATGAACGGATCGGCCGTGAAATACCCTTCGGCGCGCGCCTCACCCAGAACCCCCAGCCAGAGTTGCTCATATGCCTCGCGCAGCTGAAGGATGTACTGCTGCCCTTCCTCCGACAACGAACGCCACTCGTACACCAGCACGGCCATAGCTTCGCCGGTACCGCCCATGATGGATTGCAGTTCGCAGCGGATCAGCGCCAGCACCCGCTCGCGCAAGTTGCCGGCGTCCGCCAGGGAGGCACGCATCAGCGCGGTGTTGTAGAGGACGGTTTCCTCCATCACCGAGCGGAGGATCTCATCCTTGCTCTTGAAGTGATGGAAGATGCTGCCGGACTGGATACCGACGGCGCTGGCGAGATCGCGCACCGTGGTGCGCTCGTAGCCCTTGCTGCGGAACAGGTGGGCGGCGGTCTGCAGCAGCTTGCCGCGGGCGCTTTCAGGGTCGGTGATCTGGCCGCTGGCAACCAATTCCTGCATCACCGCTTGGGCTTTTTCGTCGTCAAGGCTCATTGGAATCCCCACTGCAGTCAGCCATTCCAACTTAAGAATGGTCCGCAAGTCTCTGTCTTGATTAACGAAATTTATGC
Source organism: Pseudomonas sp. BN515 (assembly GCF_029873155.1). Classification (NCBI taxonomy): domain Bacteria; kingdom Pseudomonadati; phylum Pseudomonadota; class Gammaproteobacteria; order Pseudomonadales; family Pseudomonadaceae; genus Pseudomonas; species Pseudomonas sp. BN515. The sequence goes on from NZ_SSOH01000072.1 coordinate 175,487, forward strand.
CGGGTGATCCGCCCAAGCAAGCGCTCGGGTGAAAAAGAACCGAACCCCCACTTTTCAACCAAGCGCTTGCTTGGTAGTGTTCCATCCATCACCCAACAGTGCTGCGGAATACTCCAATGACAAAAACCGTACGCATCGGCTGCGCCTCCGCTTTCTGGGGCGACACCTCCACCGCTGCTGCCCAGTTGGTGCATGGCGCCACACTGGACTACCTGGTCTTCGATTACCTGGCCGAGATCACCATGTCGATCATGGCCGGCGCTCGCCTGAAGGACCCGAACGCCGGCTTCGCCACCGATTTCGTCGAAGTCCTGGCGCCCCTGCTGCCGACCATCGCGCAGAAGAAGATCCGCGTGATCAGCAATGCCGGCGGAGTGAACCCGGTCGCCTGCGCCAGCGCCCTGGCCGCCGCCTGCGAGAAGGCCGGCGTGACGCTGAAGATCGCCGTGCTGCATGGCGATAACCTGCAGCCACGGCTGGGCGAACTGGCCAAGGCCGGCATCCGCGAAATGTTCAGCGACGCCCCGTTGCCGCCCATGTGCGTCTCGATCAATGCCTACCTGGGCGCGCCGGGCATAGTGGCCGCGCTGGAACAGGGCGCGGACATCGTCATCACCGGCCGGGTGGTGGACAGCGCCGTGGTCAGCGCCGCCCTGGTCCACGAGTTCGGCTGGTCCTGGAGCGACTACGACAAGCTGGCCCAAGCCGCCCTCGCCGGCCACCTGATCGAATGTGGCGCCCAGTGCACCGGCGGCAACTTCACCGACTGGGAATCGGTGCCTGACTACGAACACATCGGATTCCCCCTCATCGAAGTGGAAGCCGACGGCAGTTTCTGCGTGACCAAGCCGGATGGTTCCGGCGGCCTGGTTACGCCTTTCTCAGTCGGCGAGCAGATGCTCTACGAGATCGGCGACCCGCGCGCCTACCTGCTCCCCGACGTGGTCTGCGACTTCACCCAGGTCCGCCTGGAACAGGCCGGGGCCAACCGGGTGCGCGTGCTCGGCGCCCGTGGCCTGCCGCCGACGCCGCAATACAAGGTCAGCGCCACCTACCCCGACGGTTTCCGTTGCACCGCCAGCTGCCTGTTGGCCGGCATCGACGCGGTGAAGAAGGCCGAGCGGGTCAGCCGCGCCATCATCGCCAAGACTGAAGAACTCTTCGCCGACCGCGGCTGGGGCCGCTATCGCGAGGTGAACGTCGAACTGCTGGGCAGCGAAGCGACCTACGGTCCCCACGGCCAGCGCCAGGACAGCCGCGAGGTGGTGATAAAGATCGCCGTCAGCCATAGCCGCAAAGACGCCCTGGTGCTGTTCTCCCGCGAGATCGCCCAGGCGGCCACCGGCATGGCGCCGGGCCTGACCGGCATCGTCGGCGGCCGCCCCACTGTCTACCCGGTGATCCGGCTGTTTTCCTTCCTGGTGGACAAATCCGCCTGCCACCTCGAAGTGGAAATGGATAGCCAGCGCAGCCCCTGCGACCTGCCGCAATTGCACGGCTTCGACGTCACAGCCCTGGCCGACGACCTGGCGCCTCCAGCCGCCGAAGGCCAGGCCAGCGCCAGCGTGCCCCTGGTGAAACTGGCGGTTGCGCGCTCCGGCGACAAAGGCAACCACAGCAATATCGGCGTCATGGCGCGCAAACCGGAGTACCTGCCCTGGATCGCCGAAGCCCTGACCCCCGAAGCCGTGGTCGACTGGATGGGCCACGTACTCGACCCGCAGATCGGTCGTGTGGCGCGCTGGTACCTGCCTGGCAGCCACAGCCTGAACTTCCTGCTGGAAAACGCCCTGGGCGGCGGTGGCGTGGCCAGCCTGCGCATCGACCCGCAAGGCAAGGCCTTCGCCCAGCAGCTCCTGGAATTCCCGGTGCCGGTGCCCCAGGCCCTGGCCGACAGCCTCTGAGGACGCAACCCATGGCATACGATTCGGTATTCAAGCCCGGCCTGTTCAGCGGCCAGACCATCATGGTCACCGGTGGCGGCAGTGGCATCGGCCGTTGTACCGCCCATGAGCTGGCGGCCCTGGGCGCCCATGTGGTGTTGGTGGGCCGCAAGGCGGAAAAACTGGAGAAGACCGCCGGCGAAATCTGCGAGGACGGCGGCAGCGCCAGCTGGCAGGCCTGTGACATCCGCGACGAAGAGGCGGTGAAAGCCATGGTCGCCACCGTGCTGGCTGAGCGCGGGCCGATCCATCACTTGGTCAATAACGCCGGCGGCCAGTACCCCGCGCCACTGGCCTCGATCAGCCAGAAAGGCTTCGAGACCGTGGTTCGCACCAACCTGGTGGGCGGCTTCCTGGTGGCCCGCGAGGTGTTCAACCAGTCGATGAGCAAGACGGGCGGCAGCATCGTCAACATGCTCGCCGACATGTGGGGCGGCATGCCCGGCATGGGCCATTCCGGCGCCGCCCGCGCCGGCATGGAGAACTTCACCAAGACCGCAGCCATCGAGTGGGGCTACGCGGGAGTCCGGGTCAACGCTGTGGCGCCCGGCTGGATCGCCTCCAGTGGCATGGACACCTACGAAGGCGCCTTCAAAGCCATCATCCCCACCCTGCGCGAGCACGTGCCGCTCAAGCGCATCGGCAGCGAGTCGGAAGTGGCCGCCGCCATCGTCTTCCTGCTCTCCCCCGGCGCCGCCTTCATCAGCGGCAACACCATCCGCATCGACGGCGCCGCCAGCCAGGGCAGCCGTGCCTTCCCCCTGGCCAAGGCCAAGCCCGGCCAGAGCAAGGCCTACAACGGGTTCCACCGGGCATTCCTGCCCGACGTGTTGAAGGATCAAGAGTAATGACCGCGATCCAATCCCAACTCGATGCCCAGGGCGACGACTTCGCGAAGAACCGCGCAGCCATGCTCAGCGCCATCGCGAGTTTCCGCGAGGTAGAGCAGAAGGTGCTGGACAAGGCCGCCGAAGCCCGGCCGAAGTTCGAAAAGCGCGGCCAGTTGCTGCCCCGCGAACGCCTGAACCTGCTGCTGGACCCGGGCAGCCCTTTCCTCGAACTCTGCTCCCTGGCCGGCTACAAGCTGCACGACGACAAGGACGGCACCCAGGCCGGCGGCGGCATCATCGCCGGCATCGGCTACATCTCCGGGATTCGTTGCCTGATCAGCGCCAGCAACAGTGCGATCAAGGGTGGCACCATCTCCCCCACCGGGCTGAAGAAGACCCTGCGCCTGCAGCAGATCGCCATGGAGAACAAGCTGCCGCTGGTGGCCCTCACCGAAAGCGGTGGCGCCAACCTCAATTACGCGGCGGAAATCTTCGTCGAGGGCGCGCGCGGCTTCGCCAACCAGGCACGGATTTCCGCCATGGGCATCCCCCAGGTCACTGTGGTGCACGGTTCGAGCACCGCCGGCGGCGCCTATCAGCCGGGCCTGTCGGACTACGTCATCGTGGTTCGCGGCAAGGCCAAGATGTTCCTCGCCGGCCCGCCCCTGCTCAAGGCCGCCACCGGTGAAGTGGCGAGCGACGAAGAACTGGGCGGCGCCGAAATGCACGCCCAGGTGGCCGGTACCGCCGAGTACCTGGCGGAGAACGATGCCGACGGCCTGCGCCTGGCCCGCGAGATCCTCGCGATGCTGCCCTGGAACGCGCAACTGCCACCCCAGCGCAAGGGCGAATGGCGCGAACCGCTGTACAGCGCCGAAGAACTGCTGGGGGTGGTTCCGGCCGATCCGAAGAAGCCCTACGACGTACGCGAGATCATCGCCCGCATCGCCGATGGCTCGGAGTTCCTCGCATTCAAGAACGAATTCGACAGCCAGACCGTCTGCGGCCACCTGCGTATCGAAGGGCGCCCGTGCGGCCTGATTGGCAACAACGGCCCCATCACGCCCCGGGGCGCAGCCAAGGCGGCGCAATTCATCCAGCTCTGCGAGCAGACCAACGTGCCGCTGCTGTTCCTGCACAACACCACCGGCTTCATGGTCGGCACCGAGTCCGAGCAACTGGGCGTGATCAAGCATGGCTCGAAGATGATCCAGGCCGTGGCCAACGCCCGTGTACCCAAAATCACCCTGGTGGTGGGCGGTTCCTACGGCGCCGGCAACTACGCCATGTGCGGTCGTGGCCTGGACCCGCGCTTCATCTTCGCCTGGCCCAACAGCCGCACAGCGGTGATGGGCGGCGCCCAGGCCGGCAAGGTGCTGCGCATTGTCACCGAGGAAAAACACGCCAAGGAGGGCAAGGAGGCCGACCCGAAGATGCTCGACATGCTGGAGCAGGTGACCGCGCAGAAGCTCGAGAGCCAGTCCACTGCCCTCTACGGCACCGCCAACCTCTGGGATGACGGCCTGATCGACCCCCGTGACAGCCGCCGGCTGCTGGGCTATCTGCTGGATATCTGCGCGGAGGCGGACGTGCGTCCACTCAAGGCCAACAGCTTCGGCGTTGCCCGGTTTTGACGGTAGGGTGCGCCTCGCGCACCACCCAAGATCTTGGTGCGCACGGCGCACCCTACAAGGAGAACAACAAAGATGATCTTCACTCAGGAACATGAAGAGCTTCGCCGCACGGTGCGCAATTTCGTCGACAGGGAGATCAACCCCCATGTCGACCAGTGGGAAAAGGAAGGCCGCTTCCCGATCCACGACATCTTCAAGAAGGCGGGCGAGTTGGGCCTCCTGGGCATTTCCAAGCCGGAGAAGTTCGGCGGCATGGGCCTGGACTACAGCTACTCGATCGTCGCTGCCGAAGAGTTCGGCACCATCCACTGCGGCGGCATTCCCATGTCCATCGGCGTACAGACCGACATGTGCACCCCGGCCCTGGCGCGCTTCGGTTCCGATGAACTGCGCGAGGAGTTCCTGCGCCCGGCCATCGCCGGCGAGATGGTCGGCTGCATCGGCGTCTCCGAAGTGGGCGCCGGCTCGGACGTGGCCGGGATGAAGACCACCGCCCGCAAGGACGGCAGCGACTACGTGATCAACGGCAGCAAGATGTGGATCACCAATTCCCCCAGCGCCGACTTCATCTGCCTGCTGGCCAACACCTCGGACGACAAGCCGCACGTCAACAAGTCGCTGATCATGGTGCCGATGAACACCCCTGGCATCACCCTCAGCGCCCACCTCGACAAGCTCGGCATGCGCAGTTCCGAGACCGCCCAGGTGTTCTTCGACAACGTCCGGGTGCCGCAGCGCTACCGCATCGGCCACGAGGGCGCGGGCTTCATGATGCAGATGCTGCAGTTCCAGGAAGAACGCATGTTCGGCGCCGCCAACATGATCAAGGGCCTGGAGCACTGCGTGGACGTCACCATCGACTACTGCAAGGAACGCAAGACCTTCGGCAACCCGCTGATCGACAACCAGGTGATCCACTTCCGCCTGGCCGAGCTGATGACCGAGATCGAAGCCCTGCGCGCGCTGGTCTACCAGGCGGTGGAGCTGTACGTCACCGGCAAGGACGTCACCCGCCTCGCCTCCATGGCCAAGCTCAAGGCCGGCCGCCTCGGCCGCGAAGTCACCGACGCCTGCCTGCAGTACTGGGGCGGCATGGGCTTCATGTGGGACAACCACGTATCGCGCGCCTATCGCGATACCCGCCTGGTGTCCATTGGCGGCGGCGCCGACGAAATCATGCTGGGCATCATCTGCAAGCTGATGGGCACCCTGCCTGGGAAGAAGAAAGGTTGATCGTGAACCGTAGGAGCCAGCTTGCTGGCGAAAGCTTCGCCAGCAAGCTGGCTCCTGCAACACCCTGACGAGGATGCCGGCATGAATGAATTGCCGAACTGCGAAACCCTGCTGCTGGAACAGGCCGCCGGCGTGCTGCACATCACCCTCAACCGGCCGGACAGTCGCAACGCCATGAGCCTGGCCATGGTCGAGGAACTGCGTGCAGTTCTGGCTGCCGTGCGCGCCGACTCCGATGTGCGCGCCCTGGTGCTGCGCGGTGCCGGCGGGCACTTCTGCGCCGGCGGCGATATCAAGGACATGGCCAGCGCCCGAGCGGCTGGCAACGACGCCTACCGCAACCTGAACCGTGCCTTCGGCAGCCTGCTGGAGGAAGCCCAGGCGCAGCCCCAGGTGCTGGTGGCGGTGCTCGAAGGCGCGGTGCTGGGCGGCGGATTCGGCCTGGCTTGCGTCTCCGATATCGCTATCGCCCACGCCGGCGCCCAGTTCGGCCTGCCGGAAACCAGCCTCGGCCTACTGCCGGCGCAGATTGCGCCCTTCGTGGTCAAGCGCATCGGCCTGACCCAGGCGCGCCGCCTGGCGCTCACCGCGGCGCGCTTCGATGGCGCCGAGGCCCTGAGCCTGGGCCTGGTGCACTTCGCCGAGGCCGATACGGTCGGCGTGGAGCAGCGCCTGGCCGAGAGCCTGGAACAGATCCGGCGCTGCGCGCCTGGTGCCAATGCCCGGACCAAGGCCCTGCTGCTGGCCACCGAAGACGAGCCGCTGGCTGCCCTGCTGGACCATGCCGCCGAGCAGTTCGCCGCTGCCGTCACCGGCCCCGAAGGTACCGAGGGCACCCTGGCCTTCGTGCAGAAGCGCAAGCCCACCTGGGCGCAGTGAGCCTTTACTCCCTCTCCCGCCGGGAGAGGGTTGGGGTGAGGGGAATCCCGCCGCGCGCAGGTGGTTCCCTCACCCCTGGCCCCTCCCCCAAGGGGAGCGGGGAATAGAATCCGAGGAGCCAGAGAATATGCCCAGCTTCAACAAGATCCTGATTGCCAACCGCGGCGAGATCGCCTGCCGGGTAATGCGCACCGCCCGGGCGCTCGGCTATCGCACCGTTGCCGTCTATAGCGAAGCCGACGCCGACGCTCGCCATGTGCAACTGGCGGACGAGGCGGTGTGCATTGGCCCGGCGCCCGTGGGGCAATCCTACCTGTCGGTCGCAGCCATCCTCGAAGCGGCCCGGAAGACCGGCGCCGACGCCGTTCACCCCGGCTATGGCTTCCTCTCCGAGAACGCCGAATTCGCCCGCGCCTGCGAGGCCGCCGGCATCATCTTCATCGGCCCCACTGTGGATGCCATCCACCTGATGGGCAGCAAGCGCCTGTCCAAGCTGGCCATGCTCGAAGCTGGTGTGCCGTGCATTCCCGGCTACGAAGGGGCCGAGCAGGACGACGCCACGCTGGCCCGCGAAGCCACCCGCATCGGCTACCCACTGATGATCAAGGCCAGCGCCGGCGGCGGCGGACGCGGCATGCGCCTGGTGAACGGCGCGGATGAGCTGACGACGCAACTGCGCACGGCCCGCTCGGAAGCGCTGAATGCCTTCGGCAGCGCCGAGCTGATCCTTGAAAAGGCCGTGATCCGGCCGCGCCATGTGGAAATCCAGGTGTTCGGCGACCAGCACGGCAACCTCGTCTACCTGGGCGAGCGGGACTGCTCCGTGCAGCGTCGCCACCAGAAAGTCATCGAAGAAGCCCCCTGCCCGGTCATGACGCCCGAACTGCGCCAGGCCATGGGCGAAGCCGCGGTGAAGGCCGCACGCACAGTGAGCTACGTGGGTGCCGGCACGGTGGAATTTCTGCTGGATGCCAGCGGCGCCTTCTACTTCCTGGAAATGAACACCCGTCTGCAGGTCGAGCACCCGGTGACCGAACTGATCACCGGCCAGGACCTGGTCGCCTGGCAGATTCGCGTGGCCGAGGGCCAACCGCTTCCATTGAAGCAGGACGAGATCCGCCTCAACGGCCATGCCATGGAAGTGCGCCTCTACGCCGAAGACCCGGCTGCGGGCTTCCTGCCCCAGACCGGCGACGTGTTGCGCTGGGAGCCGGCTGAGCTGGAGGGAATCCGAATCGACCACGGTCTGGTGGAAGGCCAGGCCGTGACGCCCTTCTACGACCCCATGCTGGCGAAGGTAATCGCCTGGGGCGCTACCCGCGAGGAAGCCCGGCGCAAGCTGGCTCGCGCCGTGGAGGATTGTGTGCTCCTCGGCGTGAAGGGCAACCAGCGCTTCCTCGCCAATCTGTTGCGCCACCCGCAGTTCGCCGCCGGGGAAGCCACCACCGCCTTCATCGGCGAAACCTTCGGCGCCGACCCGAGCCTGACACCGCAGGCAGCATCTCCGGCCGAGCTGGCGATGGCCGCCACCCTGCTCTACCAGACCTCTGCCGCCGCCAGTGCCCACCAGGGTGGCCTCGCCGGCTGGCGCAGCGCCGGCAGCGCGCCCTGGCGCCTGGTTCTGCGCCAGGGCGAGCAGAAGCACGGCGTGGAACTGGCGGTGCAAGACGCCGGCCAGCAACCGCGCCTGCTGGCAAGGGTGAATGACACCGAAGTTGCAGTCCGCCTGGTGAGCGCCGATGGCCGCTGGGCAGTGATGGAACTGGACGGCATCCGTCGCCGCGTCGCCTACCACCAACAGGCCACGCAGCTTTGGCTGTTCGGCCAGAACGGTAACCTGGAACTGCAGGACATCACCCACGAGCCCGCTGGCGGACAGGCCGGCGCCGCCTCCGGCACGGTGAAGGCGCCCATGGATGGCGCCATCGTCGAGGTGCTGGTGAGCGAGGGTGATCGGGTCGGCAAGGGCCAACTGCTGGTGGTGCTGGAAGCCATGAAGATGGAGCACCCGCTGAAGGCCGGCGTGGACGGCGTGATCCGCCGCGTCCAGGTCAGCCGCGGCGACCAGGTGAAGAGCCGCCAGTTGCTGGTGGAAGTCGAGGAAGCCCTGTAACCGAATGCTTTCCGTAGGAGCGAGCTCTGCTCGCGAACTGCCCCCTGAACAAAATAAGAATCACAACAGGAGCAACGCAATGTCCCTTTCCGGCAAAACCCTGTTCATCACCGGCGCCAGCCGTGGCATCGGCCGCGAGATTGCCCTGCGCGCCGCCGCCGATGGCGCCAATATCGTCATCGCCGCCAAAAGCGCCGAGCCCCATCCGAAACTCCCCGGCACCATCTTCAGCGTCGCCGAGGAAGTGGACGCCGCCGGCGGCAAGGCCCTGCCCCTGCAACTGGACGTGCGCGACGAGAACGCCGTGCGCGAGGCCATGACCAAGGCCGCCGAACACTTCGGCGGCATCGATGCCCTGATCAACAATGCCGGCGCCATCAAGCTGGTGGGCGTAGAACGCCTGGACCCCAAACGCTTCGACCTGATGTATCAGATCAACACCCGCGCGGTGATGGTCTGCAGCCAGGCCGCATTGCCCTTTCTGAAGCAAAGCGCCAACAGCCACATCATCAACCTTTCACCACCACTCAACCTCGCACCCAAATGGTTTGCCCAGCACGGCCCCTACACCGTCACCAAGTACGGCATGAGCATGCTCACGCTGGGCATGAGCGAGGAGTTCAAGAAGTACGGTATCAGCGTCAACTCGCTCTGGCCGCAAACCATGATCGCCACCGCCGCCATCGAGTTCGAACTGGGTAGCCGCGACGCCTTCAAGCGCGCACGCACGCCCGCGATCATGGCCGACGCCGCCTACGCCATCCTGGCAAGCCAGGGTCGCAGCATCACTGGCCGCCTGCTGATCGACGAAGAAATCCTGCGCGAACAGGGCCAGACCGACTTCGAGCAGTACCGCTACGACCCGCAGGGCGGCTCGCTGGTGCCGGATCTGTTCCTGGACTGATTCCGCGCGGCAGCCGATGAGCCTGTAGGGGCGAATTCATTCGCCAAGGGCTGCGCAGCAGCCCCATGCCGTGCCGGGCAGTCCTGCGGACTGTTTGGCGAATGAATTCGCCCCTACAACAGTTGTTCGCCACCGCCACCACCATTTGCCCATCTGCCCTTCCCCCGCCGCGCCAGGGTCATGGCGGGGCCCGGTCGACCGCTCTAGAGTCAGGGGCACATCTGCGTACAACAACGACAACACGCGAGAACCATGAGCCAAGTCGATCTGATCTCTCCGCTGAGCTTCATCGCCCGCCTGCCGGCCAACCTTCCGCGCTTGCCGCGCATGGTGCTGGGCCTCTACTACACCGGCATCCGCAACCGCGAAAAGGCGTTGTCCCTGGGTTGGGCTCTGGAACGCGCTGCGCGGCTGTACCCCGAGCGCCCGGCCGTGATCGATGAACAACGCCGGATCAGCTATGCCGACTTCAATGCCTGGAGCAATCGCCTGGCCCACGCCCTGAAAGCCGAAGGCGTGGCACACGGCAGCGTCGTGGCGGTGATGCTGGAGAACCGCATCGAAGTGCTGGCGGTTCTTGGTGCCCTGGCCAAGCTGGGTGCCATCGCCGCCCTGGTGAACACCACCCAGCGCGGCAAGGTGCTGAGCCACAGCCTCAACCTGGTCAAGGCCCGGCACTTTGTGGTGGGGGAGGAACTGCGCGGCGCTTTCGACGAAGTCCGCGCTGAACTGGAGGATGCCCGCCGCTGCTACTGGGTGGCCGATGGTGACTGCCTGACCGCCCCCGGCGACACCCCACCCGGCTGGCAGAACCTGATGCGCCTGGCCTTGGGTCAGTCCAGCGACAACCCGGTGGAAACCGGCCAGGTCCGCCTCAAGGACGCCTGCTTCTACATCTACACCTCGGGCACCACCGGCCTGCCCAAGGCGTCCATCCTCAGCCATGGCAAGTGGATCAAGGCCTTCGGTGGTTTCGGCCACTCGGGCCTGGGCCTCGGCGAGAACGACGTCTTCTATCTGACCCTGCCCTGCTACCACAACAACGCGGTCACCGTGAGCTGGGCCTCGGTGCTGGCCGGTGGCGCCGCCATCGCCCTGCGCCGCAAGTTCTCCGCCAGCAACTTCTGGAAGGACGTGGCCCGCTATCAGGCCACCTGCTTCGGCTACATCGGCGAGCTCTGCCGCTACCTGCTGAACCAGCCGCCCTGCCCCGAGGAACAGGGCAACAGCCTGACCTGCATGATCGGCAACGGCCTGCGCCCGTCGATCTGGGCCGAGTTCAAGACGCGCTTCGGCATCGAACGGGTGATGGAGTTCTACGCCTCCAGCGAGGGCAACATCGGCTTCACCAACGTGTTCAACTTCGACAATACGGTGGGCTTTTCGCCGGCCACCTTCGCCATCGTCCGCTATGACCTGGAAAACGACCGTCCGCTACGGGACCACCGGGGCCTGATGGAAGAAGTCGGCAAGGGCGAAACGGGCCTGCTGATCAGCGAAATCAGCGACAAGTGGCCCTTCGACGGCTACACCGACCCGGCCAAGAGCGAAGCGGTGATCCTGCGGGATGTGTTCAAGAAGGGTGACGCCTGGTTCAACACCGGCGACCTGATGCGCGGCATCGGCTGCAAGCACGCGCAGTTCGTCGACCGCCTCGGCGACACCTTCCGCTGGAAAGGCGAGAACGTCTCCACCACCGAGGTCGAAAACGCCCTCGGCGCCTTCCCCGGCGTGGAAGATGCGGTGGTCTACGGCGTGGAGATTCCCGGCACCAACGGTCGTTGCGGCATGGCCGCCCTGCGCCTGGGCAGTGGCGCGCAGCTGGATGGCCAGGCCCTGGCCGTTCACCTGGATCGCGAACTGCCGGCCTACGCCTCACCGCTGTTCGTGCGCCTGCTGGCGGAAGTGGAGACCACGGGCACCTTCAAGTACAGGAAGACGGACCTGAAGAAGCAGGCCTACGACCCGGATGCGGTGAACGAGCCCCTCTTCGCCCGGTTGCCCGGCGAAGCCCATTTCCGCCCGCTGGACGGGCCGCTGTATCAGGCGATCCAGCGCGGAGACTATCGTTTCTGAAAAGGGTTTTGTGATTCTGTAGGAGCGAGCTTGCTCGCGAACCCTTTGGGCCTGGCCTCTTCGCGAGCAAGCTCGCTCCTACTCAAAACCCAGCCGTAGAGCGGAGCACGCTTCACCGGTCCACCATTCGCGGCCCGGCAATGCGACGCTGGTGGATGGAAAAGCGCCATCCACCCTACGAGGCTGAAGGGAGTTGCGATTTTGTAGGAGCGAGCTTGCTCGCGAAGCTTTTGAGCCTGGCCTTTCGCGAGCAAGCTCGCTCCTACTCAAAAGCCAGGCATGACCACGCGATCAGCGCTTGAACTCGAACTGCAGCTCGGCGCCTTCCACCGAACGCCAGTAATCGTCTTCCCGCTCATTGGTGATCAGTTTGCCATTGAGCTGGAACGGGCTTTCCGGGACGGGTTTTTCCACGAACATCTGCGGCAATAGCTGCTGGTCAGGCAGGTCGGCCGCTGCCTCGGTCGGCTGCAACTGATCCACCAGATCCTTCGGCAGGCTGAGGTCGAGCTTGGCTGCGGGCAGCGGGGCCGTGGCAGCCGACTCTGCCGCCGGTTCGGCCGGCTTGGCCGGGGCGGGAGGCGTTGGCGCGGGTTTCGGTGTCGGCGCGGGCGGCGGTGGAGTCGGCTTGGACTCAGGCGCGGGCGGCGGCTCCACGGGCGCGGTCGGCTCCGGCGCCGGGCTGGAAGTCAGCGGCGGCGGCGCCGGAGGCGTTTGGGGCTGGGACGGCGCTTCCTTGTCGCAGGCCGCCAGCAGGGTCAGTGCCACAGCGGCACAAAGCAGATGAATCGAACGCATGAAAGCACTTGCCAGGGCGAAGATGGCGCAATGCTCCACCTTGGCCAGCATCGTGGCAAGTCCGCCGTGATCGCCTTCAACGCTCCCCTTCCAGCGCACGCAGTTCTGCCGCGATATCTCGCTGCGGATAGCGCGCCTGCAGCTCGTCCAGCAGCTTGTGCACTTCCTCGCGCTTACCCGCCTTCTCCAGTTCCAGCACGCGGCGCAGGTCAGCGTCGAGTTCGGCAGGCGCCGCCGCCTTGGCCTTGGCCATCTCCGTCTTGGGTGCCGCCTTCTCCAGGTGCATGGACTCCGCCTGCCGAGCCTCTTCACTGACGCTATCGGCCATGGCCGACGCCTTCTTCTCAGCCTGGGCCGGGGGGCTGGCGAGCGTGGCCGGTGCGGCTCTGGACATGGGCGCGGCGGCCGGGGCCGGCGCGGAGTACTGCGCGGGGCTGGCAGGCGGCGCGTCGAAGCGCTGCTGGGCCTCGTCCTGGGTGCGCAGGGTCAGGCTCAGGCCAATGCCCAGGGTAGCGAAGCCGGCCACGGCGACTGTCCAACGCTGCCGGCCGCCAGCGCCAAACAGCCAGGTGTGCAGACGCTCACCGAACGACGGGCGACGTTCAGGCCGGTTCTGGGCGGCCTGGGCAGCCGCCGCGGCGAGGATGCGCTGGTCCAGCGACGCCGACGGTTCATCGTGGCTGTGGCGGCGATAGTGTTCGAGCAGTTCCCGTTCCATGGCGTCCGGCTTGTGCGGGTCTTGGTTCATGCGGATACCTCCTCGGCCGCAGCCGGGTCGGCCAACAGCCGACGCAACTTCTGCAACGCATAGCGCAGACGGCTCTTCACCGTCTCTGCGGGGGTGCGGGTAAGTTCGGCGATCTCGGTCAGTTCCAGGTCACCGTGGGCGCGCAGCAGGAATACCTCGCGCTGCTCACCCGGCAGTTCGTCCAGGGCCGCGCGCAGGCGCTGCTGGTCCTGGCTGAGGGAAAGTTCCCGCTCGGGGTCCGGGCTCTCTCCCGGCAGCGCCTCGCCGTGCAACGTCTCATCGAAGGCTTCTTCACGGCCCTGGAGGCGGCCGTGCTTGCGCCAATGGTCGATCAGGCGATTGCGGGCGATCTGGTAGAGCCAGGTCTTGAAGCTGGCCTGCCCGAGTGGCGATGACTCGCTGCGGATCAGGTTCAGCCAGGTCTCCTGGAAGATTTCCTCGGCCAGCGCGCCGTCGCCGCACAGGCCGCAGAGAAAACGGTAGAGGCCGAGGCGATGGCGCGCGTAAAGCACGCCAAAGGCCTCGGCATCGCCATTCCGGTAACGCCGCAGCAAGGCGGCGTCGTCATCCGTGAGAGTCGCGTTCACGTCATTCCTTCCGCGCGTGGGATGGGGCAGGAGTTTGCAACCAATAATCGCCGCTGTTACTACCAATCATAAAACCGCCCTGAAACACCGTTTCCTTTGAGACGAAGCATGGTGACAGAACGGGTTAACGTCCGTGTTGCTGCCCCCTGTGACCGGCTGGCACACTGAAATCACTACACCATCAAGGAGACAGCAGATGAAAGGAATTGTTGCAGGGTTGGTTGGGCTGGTGTGGGCAACCGGGGCAATGGCGGATGGGAACGAGTTACTCCAACACTGTCAGTCCATGATTCGCTTTACGGATAGCAACGGGGCGGAAGGCGATTCGTTTAGTGCAGGGTATTGCCTCGGAGTAATCAATGGCGTGACATCCCTACGCGGGCTAACCAATCCGGGCCTTCCCAAAAGGGCGCAGACTTGTCTACCTGAGCAACCAGTATCAGGGATACAGGTGGCGAGAATTGTTGTGAAATTCATGACGGAGAACCCCGAGCAACTTCATCACGATGATGGCGCCCTTGTGTTTTTTGCCCTACAGCGGGCATTCCCCTGCCAAACCTAACCCCCTTTTCCCCGGCAAATTCCTTGTCCCGCCCCGGCAGAAAACAGCCCCATTTTTTAGCGTTTGGAATTCAGGCCGGAAAAGTATCAAGGCTCTCTCCTAGGCGCTTAACACCCCGCAAAGGGGGCCAATGGAAACGTTTGTTTTCTCATAATATCGACAGGCGTGAGCGGCCTTGGAAGGCGTCTAGAAGACGTGGAACGTCTTCCCCACTCAGGGATACTACAAATGACAAAGGCCACACTCTGGCGGCCTTCTGTGGGGCGTATAACGGGGCTTATCCCTTCATTGCTCGCTGTACTGTGGACAGGCTTACATTCAAGTCTTTCGCAGCCTGACGGAACGACGAACCACCAGCGATAGCAGCCCGGATAGCATCATCATCCACCTTCTTAACGCGACCTTTGTACACGCCAGCATCCTTGGCCTTAGCGATGCCTTCCCGCTGGCGTTCCCGAATCATCGAACGTTCGAACTCTGCGAAGCTCCCCATCATCGACAACATCAGCTTTTGCATAGGGCTGTTCTCCCCTGTGAACTCAAGCTGTTCTTTGTGGAAGCGGATGTGGATGCCCTTGGCATTTAGGGATTCGACTAGGGACAGTAGATCGGCAAGGGAACGGGCCAGACGATCAATCGAATGGACGTGGATAGTGTCCCCTTCCCGAACGTATTCCAGCATGGCTTGAAGCTGGGGGCGGATTACATCTTTACCGGATGCCTTATCCGTGAATGTCTTATCAACCTGTACGCCATCCAACTGACGTTCCGTGTTCTGGTCTACCGAGCTAACCCGTACATATCCGACCTGTGCCATTTCCCTGCCCCCTGTATTCATTTGCCTCTAGATGTGGCGAGTATGGCTGTATTCATTTCCAAAATCAACTCTATTGAATACGGACTTTGTATTCAGCCGTGTGTAGTCGTCAGGGTTTACCCCAATGCATACAGATAACGGCTAGCAACCTCCCCCTTTCAGCTATCGCCCCCATTCCTGCCGTTGTCATGTAGGACGGCTAGGGCTGTTCTTTTTTTGAGCAACAGTGTTTTCGGCAAATCGGGATGCGTTTGGATTATCTGGAGCGATTTTGAAAATTAACTGCGAAAAGCACGCCCAAGCTGGGCAATCCGCTACACCAGCTCCCGTAAACGCTGGGCTGCGTACTAGCTCCCGGCTACCATGGCGAATGTTTACAGGGACAGTGGAGCCCTGTTCCACGGCTGATAAGGATTAGGGATGGAAAACAAACGAACTTGGATTTGGATTGGCCTTGGCGTTCTGGTACTGGCCACACTTGTAACTGCCCTGCCGTGGATTTTGAACTTCCATAATCACTTATGGAGCGACGACCCCGCCCATTGGGGCCAGTTTGGTGATTACATCGGCGGAACCTTGGCAACGATCCTTGCGGCCCTTAGCTTCGGCGGCCTGATGTTGAACGTGATTCAGCAAAACCAAGCTATGCGGAAGGAGTGGCAGCTTCGGGACGATGAAAGCTACAACCGGCAAGCCATCGTCTGTTTGGAGCGGGCTTTTGAAGCGATTACGGATGACCAATACGCCCGCCCCAAAACTAACCGCCAAGCTTGGATTGATTGTGCAAGGCTACTACTGGCTGCCCAAGAGTTAGGCACCAAGATTAAGTCGGACGGCTTCAAAGCGATGTATGGCAGCGAGTTAGCGCACTGGCGTAGAAAGTTTTATGACCTATTTGATCCTGAAAAAATCTTCTCAGCCTCAAAAGCTCCCACTTTCTATATAGGCTATAAACTTGAGCCAAATTCGGTTTATGCAATTTACAGCTTTATAAACTGGCCCGAAGAAGAACCGGATGCCTTATCACAAATAAAAACCACAGACTGGGACATTAGTAAGATTCCCTTCTTCTTCCCCAACCAAGGCGCAAAAGCTTTCTTGTTAATGATTAAGGATAAGTACACCGCCGAATGAAAAAAGCCCCAGCTCAAGGCCGGGGCTTGTCATTGTCGCAGCTTGTAGTAGTAAGGCGCTGGCCAGCGCTATACGATCAGTAGTTGATACGATTGCGAAAGGCGGGACAGATTTTTGAGGGTTAAAACCTCTGAAAGCCCCGACTCAAGGCCGGGGCTTATTGTTTACGCTTGCTGCTTTCTGAATCCACGAATGATCCATGCGAATAATAGCACAGAACAATAAGCTGCAATGGATGTTGCAATCCATATTGCCAGATACTTTACGCAATATTCAATCTGATTGGACTGAAGATTCTGAACCGCCAATCGCCTAGTCTCGTCAACTTGCTTCTCTGCGAATTCTAGCACCGGGTCATGGCCTCCATGCTTGCTCAAAGTACGCTGCCATTCATTATTAATGGCGATCTTGTCTCGTGTGTACGCGGCATCAATTTTGGCGAGAGTGGGGAACTCGGCGTACCCAATGTATCCTAGCCATACCCCCCACAGAACAGAAAGTACAACCCACAGCCGGAACCAACCTTTACGACTGTATACGTTGAAGTCCATAACGCCCCCTCCCTATGGAAAGGCTCATTGTAGCTTATGGATGATTCCTGAATGAAGGGGGCTGGCGATGGCCATCGCTATATAATCGAGTAGAGAACTACCACAGAATGTACACATGCAAATATGCTGGAAGCCCCGCCATTACTGGCGTTGAGGCATGTATTTGAAAAGTTCTGTGATTGAAGTCTCTACTACACACCTGCTTCGCCTTCATCAAATCCCTTTCAAATATGGCTTGAGCAAGTCCCGTACATATTCTAAATCCATCTGTTGGCCGTGCATTACCTTCCAGCCAAAGATAGCCACTTTATCGATTACGGATTGGGGAACCTGAACTGTATTTACCATGAATGCAGCAGCTTCAAATTCTTGTAATTGTTCAAGCAGGGGAACCAGAGCGGCAATATCATCAGGACGGGATGTAGCATGACGCTCCAACTCATGGATAAGCACGCTAATTTGGCTTAGGCCGCTAGTAGAGAAATTATAAACTTCTTTCCCGGATAGCAGGGCTTGAAGCTGGCCAAGCTTTACCGTGCTGCATTCGTGCAGTTCGTCTAGCGTTAGGCCAAGTTCTTCAAGGAATAGCTCTAGCTGTGTAATGCGTTTAATACGCTGTGTCGGCTGTACCTTGGCTCTCTTAGCAAACTCTGTAACTACACCCTCACCAAAATAGCGAATGATTCGGCGGATAATGCCTTTACGGGATTCGTCTTCGGACACAAAGTTAGCAGCGGACGTTTTAGAGCGATGAATACACTTGCCATATCCAAAGTATTTATTGCCATGGCTTTTGTTTGGATGTTCTGGACACACAAATATATTTTCAGAATGTACTAGCCCGATGTAATCGCTGTCTTTTGGTTTTACCGGGTGAACGTGGGCCAGTGCATACAAACGCCCCTCACCACCAAACCCATTAGCCCGCAGATAATATTTATAAACATCGTATAGCTCCACCAAGCTTTCTACAGTGTGGCCGTGGAAAATATCTAATGTTCCGGCTCGCTGGGCTTCTGCCGCCATGTAATACGCAAAGGCGCTTGTCTGGAAGCGTTCCAATCTGGAATCATCCATAGCTTTGCGTTTATCAGTGGCTTTTCGTGTGGACTTACATTCTGCTTTGCAATACACCTGCCATGCGGTGGATGGACGGAAAGTCTTACGGCAGGATTTACACTTTTTGGTAGTGTTTAACTTCTTGCGTGGTTTACTGGCTGTTTGTTTCTTCGCTGGTAGCCCCGACACGGTTGGCTCCTTTTTCATTAAAATTCATACGGCAGTTGCCCGAACAGAACGGGCGGTTTTTGGTTACGTAGAACAGCACTCCACAAGTGCGGCATGTGCAACGTTTCATCTCAAATCCTCATATTTGTTTCGTTCGTGACGCTGAATTGCCAGAGCAATCCGCTTATCAACTTCTTCAAGCAATTCGCCATCGTATTTTACTAGCCTTGCTTCCATTTGGCTGATGGTGGCTAGCCTATTGCGTTGCTGTTCATTGTTATTAGCGATTAATAACTCTACACGCCGATACAGACTGTGGGACTCGCTAGAGAAAACGAATGTTGCGACTTTTAGCGTAATAAGTTGCGGGCAAATTACCAACGCAAGCCAGAGCAAGGCTATTTTCAAATAATTCATTTTTTATTCCATGGAGAAGGGGCGGGGATACTGCACGTATCCCCTACCCGGTTTTATTCGTCTTCGGGGTTCCATTGTTGCAAGCCCCTAAATGCCTTCTGCATTTCACCGTGAACACCAGACCTAACCGCTTGGGCTAGCTGCTGTTCGTTCAGGCCGGAGCCTTCGACATTCACAACAATATCGCCAAAGTTATTTGTTGTAGTATTGCTGGTAGCTGTAGGTACTGGAGACAATAGCGGCGATGGCTGTTCCACCCTTGACATATTGGCAGCTACGTTAGGTGGAAGCTGGAAAGACTTCTGCGAGATTTCTTGAATAAACTGCGTCAGCTTATCACTACGGCTTGTCTGCTCATCTTCTGGCATATGTGGCATTACGTTAGCCCCACCGAATACACGCTGTGCCCAATCTGTTTTACCAAGACGCTCAGCGAAGCTTGTAGACGGATTAGCCTTAGCGGATTGGACTTGGTTGTTTACCAGATTGGCGGGAGAGTTTTTGAAGTTCTCCATAACTATCTTAAAGCCAATTTCCCACTTACCTTCCGTAATGGCGTGTAAACCTTCCAAGATTTTATTTGTAGCGGTTAGGCTGTCTTGCAAACTCTGCAACATTGTGTCGAATACGCCAGCCTTCTCCATTTCTTGGAAAATTAACTGCCAGCCCTTCGCAATGTCACCAACCAACACGCCAAGGTTACGGGACAAACCAACTACTTCATTCAACAGACCGCGTAGGCGTTCCGCGTCTTCTGGTGCTAGGAAGTCACTAAAAGCGTTTGGCTTACCGTTAAAATATGCCAGCAATTCCGAAACAATACGTGTTGTCCCGTCCATACTATCTAGAAGCTTGGCGCCAGCGGCCCCAGCTCTTTCGATAAACGGTGTGGCTTCTTTCCAAAGTTTCACCATGCTTTCATCAAGCTGTTTACGGCTCTTGGCCAACTGGCCGTCGTTATACTTGTATGCGGCCTCAAGGGCTTCATTCTTGGCGTTCTCACGACGATTTAAATACGACTCGTGACTATTTCTTGCAGTGTCGAGTTTTCCGCCTCGATTAGCTTCTTTCTCAAGGCGTTTACCCAGTGCATCCAAGAATTCTAAAAGCTTGTTGCCCTTAATCTTGGCGTCTTCCATATCATCGGAGAATGCCTTAGCGGCTCTTTGCCCCGTCAATTTACCACCCTGTACATCCTGCCACGAGAGCGCCGCTAACCTATTGGAACCGGGAAGAGATTCAGCAACCTGTGATTTCCACTCTTCGGACATAAGCTGTCCCTTGCTCAAACTCTGGCCGATGGCTTTCAGGATTAACTGCTGGCTTTCCGTGTTGACGTTGGAGCCTTTCGCAAACTTTAATAGTCCGCCTAGGAAGCCCTGCGACTTATCGGCAGTCATACCCGCGTCCGTCATATTTTGGAGACTGGACGTATACGAAGGGGAAAGCTCTTGGGCATTCACCCCAAGGAAGTCGGCAAGCTCCATAAATCGCTTATCAGCGGCTTCAATCTGGCCCTTGTCGTTGTTAAAAATTGCGTTGTATTGCGCCTTTCTAGCGGCGCCTTTACCGCCAGCATCCACGGCGGCATCTGTAAACGCCTTCAAGCCAATGACGGCGGTGGAGAATGCTGCGGCTAGCCCCAAAGCTCCGGCCTGTGCGGCGGAGAAACCGCCTAACATGCCGCCAATGCCGGCCCCTACACCACCACCAGCCCCAGCATGGCCAAACACGCCTAAACGGCTTGTAAGGGCGTTTACACGCGGTTGAATAAGAGCATTGGCACGCTGTAAGGCTTGCTCTGCCCGAAGGTGGGCAACGCTGGCCCGACTGGCTGCGGCTGCTGCTTGGGAATGTCGTGTTTGGAGGCGCTGGGCTTCTTGGGCAATACGTAAACGCTGGGCTTCGGCCTGTAGGCTAAATCGCTGCTGCTGGGCCGCGTTACGTTGTTCCTGTGCCGCTGCCTTGCCAGCCGCGATGTTGGCTTTATGCTGACGCTCTGCCAACTTGGCTTGTTGTTCAGCGGCCTTTAACGCTTGCTGTTGCTGGACGGCCTGTAACTTACCGTTTTGTAAAGTGGCCTGAAATTGCTCACGGGTTAACCGCTGCTGTTGCTGGAGTTGCTTTTGTAGATTTAACTTCGGGAAAATCCCTAGCTGACGCTCCAGCTTTTTAGCTAGATGACCAATACCAACCATGCGTTGCTGTAGCTGATTCAGCATCACTTGATAACGTTGTAAACCAGATTGGTCGATGTGGAACTTTAGCGTGCCTGTTAGCGTTGCAATATTTTTTTCTAAACTCATAAATTATCTAACCTAAACACCCAACTACCGGCCTTCAAAATGTGGCCTGTGGGCAATGTCCAATCTGTTAATAATGTGTAGCTGCTATTCATGTATCTAGGGTTAGCCCTGTTGAATTCACCACATGCTTTGAAAATTTCTTCTGCCGTAAAATCGTCAGTCGACATTACAAGTTGAATCCTTGGAATATCGACTGCTTTAACAACAAGGCCGGATTTCTCCGGCCCTTTGTTCACGCTGTCTGGCTTTCCATATTTAGCCAGCAGGATTTCTTTAACGTCCATTACGCAGCTTCGCTTTCAATGGCCGCTTTAGCCGCTTCCAATTCTTCGGCGTACAGGGCTTCGACTTCTGCCCTTGCAGCGGCTAACTCTTCGGCTTCCTGACGTGCTTTCTCTTCTTCACGCTGGCGAAGCTTCATTGCCACAGAGGCACGGGCTACCTGTTCAACATGCTCTGCTTTCTTCTGTACCAATTCAGCCCGGTAAGCCTCTTCCACTGCCGCATAAATTACTTTCAGGTCTGCGGATTGGAGTTTCTGGGGTTTAATCAGGTAGCAGTAACTATAGCCGTGGGAAACAGTGAATAGTTCAGCTAGTTTCCCTTCGGGAATGGTGTAGCCCGCCTTAATCATGTTGGCATATTTTTGTAGGAACTGCTGCCCGTAATCGCCGGAGCAAATTACGATTGCCCCTTTTTTGATAGGGCTGTCTTCATCGGTTAGATAGTTCAGTTTGGCGGTTTCTTGCAGGGCTTTGAGCTGATTAGCGTCAAAGTTGAAATTTACAAGTGTCATAGGAATTTCCTTAAATAGAATAAAGTGTATAAATTGGTTTAATTAAAAATTGGTCAGGTTGAATCCAAGCATTACCACGTCTATCTTGGAGTCTCTGGAATTTACGGGCAGTTTCAGGGGTTACAGCGATGTATTCGTAATCGTCCCTAGGCTTTGGCGGTAAGAGCGATTCGATTACAGCAACATAACAGCCGCTGAGAACGTGTTTAATCAAATACGTTGTCAGGGATTTCATCTCACTAACCTTAATTTTGGGCGACTATCAGGAATCGCCAAGATTTCAACGGGAACGCCATCGTCTCCGTAAAATTGTTTTAGATAATAGTATTCGGCAATCTGCCATTTACTAACCTCCACCACTTCTAGGCGTGTGCCTAAGCGTGGGCCTACGTGCAACACCATATCTTCAACGTCCTTGATGCTGTGTCGGCCTTTTACTTCCAAATGTACGAAGTAAACACTTCCCACACTGGAATACACTAAATAGTGTTTCTTCATTGTTTTACTCCAAGATAGTCGGGGAATCGTCAAATTCCGAGGTTTAAATCCCCGTTATCCGGGGCTTGTAGACGTGTAAAACTTGCAGGATGGGCAACCCCTTGGACTGCATGTTTTAAGACTCGGTAAGCTAGGAAATACGTTCAAGCGTATTGGGCGAGATACTGACGACCAGCTACCAATCCACAGTTGAATTCGTGGTGTAACTCGTGTTCATCGCAGCCGGGATTATCAGCAATAAATTTGGCGATGGACGCAGCCCGATCAATTACACGTTCAGGCTGTGGCGCTCTGTAAGAAATTCTTTGCGGAGTTACTTTGGCGGACCTACCGTCAATCACAGCATCGTGAACAGTTGGCGACATAATCATCAGTTCGCCAAGATCGGGAAGGACTTCGGAATTGGTTTTCAACCATTTGTAGTATTTATCCAGAGCCTTGTCAGTGGCTAGGATAAACCTATCAACTTTGGTATCTGTGGGGGTGTAGCTGCTGGCGATTACGCCAACGATTAAATTCGAGGGTGAATTTATATGAAAATAACTTGCCATGGGTTTCTCTATGTATAGGTCATATTATCTCTCTCGCTTAGGGATTGGTTAGATTGTGTGTGGTTGAATTTTGTTTATATGTATCTGTTCCCCTGCTTCCACTGCATCATTGAAGCGATGCAACATTACGTAGTCCGCTAATACAAACAATGTGGACGGGGAATTTACTGGAACTGTGGTTGATACGATGGCATGGGTTACATAGCCGGTAGATCGATCAATCACCAAATAGCGGGGGTAATTATCCATTTGTTACCCCTGCAAGCTGGGATTCTTCAAATTGGCGGATTAGCTCCGCTTCATCAGCCAATTTACGTTTACGCTGTTCGTGACGAAACACTTTAACTTGGCAGTAAGTTGAACAGAACTTACGCGTGCTGCGACGGGCTATAATTGGCTTCCCGCAGCATGCACAATTTTTTACTACTACGGCCATATACGGCTCCTTTGAATTATTTAATATGTATTTACATAATCTCCAGACGAACAAAAAGGGCACGCATTTGTGCCCTTTTTGTTTTGCCACGGCGGAGTTACAAACTATGTCCGGTTTGTATCGGTTGAAGGGTTAGACGCTGTTTTGACCCAACCACAGCCGGGGTTGTTCTGACGGAGCTAACCGCAGGTCTGTTTATCAGCTACGGGGAATGCCGCTGATAAAGGCACGCTAAGGAGTTCCCCTACCTATTTACCAACCGCACTACAGGCGAAGTGCTATGGAGGCCGAATTAAGCCCGGTTGTAGAATTCATTCTAGGAGAGTTGCCCCGGAGTGGGGCTGGTATTACGGAAGGAGGCTAGGAAGTTGTTTAAACTTTTCTCCAGCCCATATGTATATTCTCGCATGAGAAGTGCAATTTGTCAATCATTATTACGCAAACAAAGCAACTATTTTCTAACTTTTTTATTGTTTAGAAGTTTACGTTAATAACCGTGGCCACGGCCAGTTGTCATGCTGCTGGCAGCCTTATTTTTAATAGAAACTGGAATGCATGAATTTATACAGGAATGTATTTATTCATAGAAACAGCGGCTAGCCGCAGGCTGTGACTGGCCGTAGCCACGGCTTATTAAATTGTCTATTGGGGTATCCCCGCAGGGGCGTTGATACAACGTTGATAATTATGCTGCGTTTTAGCGAAACGGGCTGGAACGCCTGTGGCTACTGACTGTAAGCAGATTGGAGAGGATGGGGGCTAGCAGCCGGGAGGACTGGCCCCAGCCGGGGCGAATTCAGGTCTACTCCCTACCCCTCGCTAACGCTGGCGGGGAATCCTAGGGTAGCACGAAATAGACAGATCTGTCTATACATTTCGATAGGCTTTTATCAATGAACGCCCTGCCCTTCATTACGACTCGGGAGGCTCGGCAGCGTCAAGCTTTGGCTTTGGCTGGTGCTTCTTGGAGGATGGATTGGGGAACTCCCGGCGCCCGTCTGGTGTGTCCAGCAGATACATGGCGGGCTTAGGGGCATACCCCGCGTATGCGTAACTGATGACGTCTTCCCCGCTTGGGCTGGGGGCCGTGATGCTGCCATCAGGGAAGAAACCGATGGCGTAATCCACCGATTTCAGCATGGCGTTCAGCCGCATACCGTCGAGAAATTCCAAAGATACGCCTACGTCATGTGCAAAGACCGGCTCAATGTGCGAGCTATCGCTCTCCAAGAAATTCAATCGGCCTTGCTTCTCATCCTGAGCTTCGACCAACACCTGAATACGACGTTTTAACTGGTCCGTCATACGAAGCTCCGCAAGCTCGTACAGGTTGGCGAGACGCTGGTTGATATCATCCAACTCACCACGGACCACGATGGCCTGCTTCTGACTTTCTGAAAGCTGCTGACGTTTGAGTGCCGCCTGCACGTACGGAACCGAGGTCCATTTTCGTATTTGATCGAATAGGAGATACGGAACCGACGTGTTGTTGGTGCAACCTAACTGGCCAATGCGGTGGCGCCTACCGCAAACGAAGAACGTCCCCTTGCCTTTGTTAGCCTTCACCGTGGCATTCGCACCACACACGCCACACCGTACCAAGCCAGCCAGCAGATACTTCCTCGCTGCTGCGGGTGTAGGAGCGTTGGCATTAGGTTTCAGCCGCTGCTGTACCCGGTAGAACAGCTCCCTATCAATGACAGGCGGGAAAGCGTCCGGGATATCGCCCCAATAACCAATGGCAACCTTCAGGCCCATCCAACGGCGGATTGTGGTGGGGTCCAGCTTGGCCAACAGCGGATGCTTGTCAGCGATACGCGCGTGAATGCGTTTTTCGCCAATCCCCGTGGCGAAGTCTTCGAAGGATTGGCGAATCAGGGGGGCCAGATCATCGATCAGCTTGCCATCCTTATCGAGCCATATCGGCGTGCGGATTTTGACCTTCTCGCCATCCTTCGCTTTCTTCTGGCGACTTACGTAGCTCTCCCGTACACGGCGGGACAGCGTGGCACTGTAGTTGTAAGCCTGCTGAATCTTGCCGATCAGTTGGAACAGGTTGTGATTATTCACCGATTCCCTGTCGTACCGGGCGCCATCGTCCAGCGTAATGATGGTGACACCCGCCAACACGATTTCTGAGAAAAGCGGGAACATCTCCAGAGGCTCAAGGCGCCCTGCCCTATCAATGGCTTCAATCAGGATCACATCACCGGGCTTTATCGCCCCATCGCGGACAGCCTGTAGCAACTTGCCGAAGTTGTGCTTGAGGTGGGCGCCCTTGAAGCCAGAGCGGCCTAAGTCCTTGAACGTCTGCGTAAACAGCGTGTAGTCAGGATTCGCCGCCAGCCACTTACCAATCATTTCTTCCTGACGCTCTACAGTCGATCCCGCCCGCTGGGAAACGTGGCTGAAACGTAGGTACGGCACGGCATAGGGCATGGGGAGCCACCATCAGACAGGGCTGTAAAATCTGATGGTAGCACGGGCGATCATTGCAAGCTTTGCGCGAGTTCCACCAGTTGCACGAACTCGCCGCGCAGGCCGAAGCGATCGTCGCCACGGGCTCCACGGGCCAGCCCGGCGCTGTCGGCCAGACCGAAGTCGCCGGTGTACTGACCACCCTTGAGTTGCTGGGCGAAGGCCGCAACCGCAGCGGCGAAACGCAGGTCCTCGCTGGCCTGCTCCAGCGGGATGGCCTTGCCGGCTGCGATGGGACGCTCCAGCAAGCGGCTCTGCTCCGAGCCCGGTGCCTTGTAGCGCACCCGCAGCCAGGCCAGCTCGCCGGCCTTGCCTTCGGCTTTCGCGGCGCTCTGGTAGCGCAGCGGCTCCAGCCAGCCCTTGGCACCGGCGGGCACGACCTCGTAGAGCGCGGTGATGGTATGCCCGGCCCCGATCTCGCCGGCATCCACCTTGTCATTGCTGAAGTCTTCCCGCTTCAGAGCACGATTTTCATAGCCCAGCAGGCGGTACTCACTCACTTCAGCGGGGTTGAACTCCAGCTGCAGTTTCACGTCCCGCGCCACCACCGACAGGGTGGAGCCGAGCTGGTCCACCAACACCTTGCGCGCTTCGCGCAGGTTGTCGATGTAGGCGTAGTTGCCGTCGCCGGCGTCGGCCAATTGCTCCATCAACCGCTCGTTGTAGTTGTCCACGCCGAAGCCCAGGGTGGTCAGGGAAACCCCGCCCTTGCGCTTCTGCGCGGCCAGTTGCTTGAGGCTATCGAAATCGCTGATGCCAACATTGAAGTCGCCGTCGGTGGCCAGGAGGATGCGGTTGATGCCTTCCGGGATCAGGCCCTTCTGCGCTTCGGCATAGGCCAGCTGGATGCCCGACTCGCCCGCCGTGGAGCCGCCAGCGCTCAGCTGTTCGATGGCCGCGCGGATCTTCGCCTTCTCGTTGCCGGGCGTGGAGCCCAGTACCACCCTCGCCTCCCCGGCATAGGTGACCAGGGAGACTCGATCCTGCGGGCGCAACTGGTCCACCAAGAGCTTGAGGGTGCCCTGCACCATGGGCAGGCCTTCGCGGCGGTCCATGGAACCCGAGACGTCCACCAGGAATACCAGGTTGGCCGGGGGCAGTTGTTCGACGCTGCTGTCGGAGGCCTTTATCGCCACGCGCAACAGGCGGGTTTGCGGATTCCAGGGGGTCTGCGCCTGCTCGATACCGATGCCGAAGGGCACGTCGCCTTCCGGCAGCGGATAGTGGTACGGGAAGTAGTTGACCATCTCCTCCAGCCGCACGGCATCGGCCGGCGGCAGCTGCCCGCCGTTCAGGAAGCGCCGCACATTGGCGTAGCTGCCGGTGTCGACATCGATGCTGAAGGTGGATACCGGATCGCTGACAACCACGTGGACCGGGTTATCGGGAAGATGCTGGTACTGCTCGCGAGGAACATCGCGATAGCCCGGCTGCAACGCATCCGTCATGGGGGCGGGCGCGATCATGGGCATCTGCTGCACCTCGGCGGCGTAATCGGCGCGCTTGGCCATGGATGCCGGCGCACTGGCCTTGCTCTCCTCGCGCAGTTCAGGCTCGACCTGGATCGATGCGGGCGGCGGCGCCTCGGCCTTGCCGCTGGCGGGTGCAGACGCATCCTGCGCACTGCAGGCGGCCAGGGCCAGCAGCAGGCCGGCGGTGAAGCCGGCGGCCAGGGGTTGGTGCTGAAGGAAACTGTGGCTGGACATGGGACGCCTCCTGGGAACGAATGAGCCATTCGCACCAGTAGACGGAGGCGCCTTGCCAAACGGGTTAAGGCTGCGTGGATTCTTGAACGGGGGCGAGCCTACCAAACACAAGGCCGACCTCTTTGACTCGGTCTGGATCGTAGGGTGCGCTGTGCGCACCGACTTCAGAATCACCTTCGGCACCGCACCAAACCGCTGGTGCGCACGGCGCACCCTACCGGATCGGCGTCATCCTGCCAGTCCGAGCATTTGAATCGTCACAGGCAGAGCCGATGACTCATGACCACGTTCTCAGGACGTGGCTTCCCAGGTTCAAATGAATTCGCCCCTACAGACCGGCCTCCTGGCAGAGCTGCTTGGCCAGCATGCCGAGGGTCATGATGGCCCGTTCGGCCTCACGGTTCCACGGGATGCCGCAGTTCAGCCGCACGCAGTGGTTGAACTGCTCGGTGTTACTGAAGATCAGCCCCGGCGCAATGCTGATGCCCTGCTGCAGGGCGCGCACGTGCAGGTCTTTGGTGTTCACCTTGGCCGGCAGGCTGATCCAGAGGATGAAGCCGCCATTGGGACGGGTGATCTGGGTGCCTTCGGGGAAGTACTGCTGCACGCCCAGTTGGAATGCGGTGAGGTTCTTCCGGTACTCCTGGCGGATGTAGCGCAGGTGCCGGTCGTAACCGCCGTTCTCCAGGTAGGCGGCCACCCCCATCTGGGTAACGCTGCACGCCGAGTGGGTGCTGAAGGTCTGCAGGCGCTGGATTTCCGCCTGGTACTTGCCGGCGATCATCCAGCCGATGCGCACACCGGGCGACAGGGTCTTGGAGAAGCTGGAACAGTAGATCACCCGGTCATCGAGGTCGTAGGCCTTGATCGCCTTGGACGGCCCCTGGTCGAACATCAGCTCGCCGTAGATATCGTCTTCGATGATCTGGATGTCGAAGTCCGAGGAGAGGCGCAGCAGCTGCTTCTGGCGCTCTTCGGGGATGGTGCCACCCAGGGGATTGCTCAGCCGCGCAGTCAACACCAGCGCCTTGATCGGCCACTGGTTGGCGGCCAGTTGCAGGGCCTCCAGGCTGATGCCGGTGGTGGGGTCGCTGGGAATCTCGATCACCTTCAGACCGAGCAGGTCGGCCAGTTGCAGCAGGCCGTAATAGGTCGGCGACTCGGTGGCGATCAGGTCGCCGGGACGGGTCAGCACCCGCAAGCTCATCTGCAGGGCGTCCACGCAGCCGTGGGTGATCACCACTTCGCTCGGGTCCACCACCACGCCGGCATCGCGCATGCGGATGGCCACCTGGCGACGCAGCGGTTCGAAGCCAGGGCTGAACATGTAGCTGAAGGCGCGCGGGCTATGGAAACGGGTGACCTTGGCCAGTTGCTGGTGCAGGGTGCGCACCGGCAGGTAATCGACATGGGGAACCGCCGCGCCCAGTGGGAACACACCTTCGCGGCGGGATTCGGCCAGTACCTGCTGGATGATGCTGGCACGGGTGACGAGGCCCGGGCGTTCGACACGGGCGATATCCGGGGTGGATGCGGTCAGGGCCGGCGTCTGGTGCACGTAGAAACCGGACTGCGGGCGAGCGCGGATCAGCCCCTGGTCTTCCAGGCTGGCGTAGGCCTGCAGCACCGTGGCGTGGCTGACATTGAGCTGGGAGCTGAGCTTGCGCACCGAGGGTACGCGTTCGCCGGGCTGGTAGACGCCACGGCGAATGTCATCGGCCAGTTGCTGGGCGATGCGCTGGTAAAGCAACAGATTGGTCATGTAGGCGGCACCTGTATCACTGGACCGAAACACTATCCGAACACTCTGTAACTGCACCGGTACAGATCGGGAAATTGTGGGCATTACAGTGAATTTGTCCAGGCACTAAAAAGCCCCGGTGCCGAACGGCAACCGGGGCCCTTCGTTTCAGGCATCAGCGTGCCGGGCCGAGTTCGCCCTTCTCGTTGGAAAAGACGATCTCCACGCGACGGTTCTGCGCTCTGCCCCGGTTGGAAGCGTTTTCCGCCACCGGGAAGGCCTCGCCGTAGCCCTGGACCTGGATGCGCTTGGCATCGATGCCGAGGTCGACCAGGGCGTCGGCCACCGCTTGCGCGCGGTCAGCGGAAAGCCTGAGGTTATCCGGCTTGGTGCCGCTGCTGTCGGTGTAGCCCTCGATGCGCACGACGCGCCGCGGGTTGAGCTGGAGGAACTGCACCAGCTTGAGCACGGTGCGGTTGGCCGAAGCCTTGAGGTCGGCGTGACCGGTATCGAACAGCACGTCACCCAGGGTCATCACCAGTCCGCGATCGGTTTCGGTGGCGGCCAGGGCGATCATCTGCTCTTCCAGCCATTTGCCCTGCTGCTGAACGCTGAGCATCTTGGCTTCACGCAGTGCCAGTTGCAGGCGCTCGCGTTCCAGTTGCAGCTTGGCGGCACGGGCCTGGTTCTGGCTCTGCTCGCTGTTCTGGCTGGCGATTTCGCTGTAGCGCTGGCTCAGGTAGGCGTAATGGACGACGTCGACATCGTTGCCCCAGTAGCTGGACAGTCGCTCGGCGCGGGCCAGGGATTCGCCGGCCCGGATCACGTCCTTGGGTGCGGCGCTGAGGACGCTCTGGTCCTCCTTGACCTTCTGGAACATCTGCCGGGCCTGCTCCAGGCTCTGTTCGGTCTGCTGCTGGTTGGCGCAACCGCCAAGCAGGCCGAGGCCGATCAACAGGCCGGCGGTCAAAGCATGAGTCCGCTTCACTGCACATCTCCCAACTGCTTGCGCAGGCGATTGATCCGCGACGTCAGCTCGGCCAACTGGTCCTGGCTCTTCTTGGTCAGTACCTTGGCCTCGGCCAGGCGCGCGTCCAGTTCGGCTTCCTCGGCGAGGATGCGAGCGCGCTTGTAGTCCTGCTCGCCCATGTTCTTCTCGGCCAGGGCGAGCTTCTCCTGGGCAAGCTTCATTTCCTCGATCTGATCGGTGGCGCCAACGGCCGTGGCCTGCTCCACCGCCTTGTGGGTCAGGCGCATCTGTTCGATGGGTGCCGGGTCGTTGGCGCAGCCGGCCAGGGCCAGCACAGCCAGGCCGGCTGCAAACAGGGGTGTCTTGCTCACTAGAGGGTTCCTAATCATTCGGGCGTGGCGACCGGTTGCATCTGCAGTGCCTTCCAGCGTTCCAGGTTGCGCTGCAGCAGGGTTTCCGGCACTCCGGCGGCGACCAATTCTGTCATCTTTTTGGCCAACTGTCCGCGCAGCCAGGGATCGTTGCAGGCCGAGTTGTGGGACAGGGTCAGGTACAGACCTTCACTGGAAATCGGCGGTTCCAGGGCGACCAGATCGTCGGCCATGCCAAGGGTGTCGGCCAGCACCAGGCCGGGGTAGCGCTCATAGAGCACGTACTCGGTGCGCTCAAGCAGAAGCTTCTGGTAGGCCTGGGTCAGGCTGGGGACCTCCTCGAGCTTGAGGTTTTCCCTGGCAAACTGGTCGAAGGCTTGGCCGAAGCTGTTCTTCACCAGGGTGCCACCGGTGTGGCTGCGCAGGTCGTCCCAGCCGCTGTAGGGGAATGCCTTGTCGCGCTTAACCCAGACGACGCTCTGGGTTTCGAGAAACGCCGGATGCACGTAGTCCATGGTTTCCAGGCGCGGAAGCGTGAGGAAGGCTCCGGCGATCAGATCGACCCGGCCGGTGCGGACTTCATCCTGGGCGCGGGACCAGGGACCGGTGTAGAGGATTTCCACCTTCAGCCCGAGCTCCTTGGCGATCTGCTTGAGCAGGTCGGCATTGGCGCCTATCAGTTGCTTGGGGTTCTCCGGATCACGCCAGAGGTAGGGCGGGTACTCGGGATTGCCGGTGGCCACCAGGCGCTCGCATTTCCCGGCCGCCTGCCCGAGTCCAGGAAGCAGGCACAGCACGAGGAGAAGGAACGAGCGGTGGAATCTTGGCATCTGAGGTTTCCCGGACTGGACATTCGATTGGCCGCAGCGTGGGCGGCATCGCCTGGAACGAGCTTCATGCTAGCGTACAGGCGGCTTCTAGAACTATTCGTGATAAGGACAGGCCATGAAGAAATTCATCATCGTAGTCGTCATGCTGCTGGCGGCTGCGGCGGCAACCCTCTACTTCTCTCCCGCTACGCTGACCGCCAGCGTGCGCCTGGTGGAACGCCAGCTCGCCGGCTTGTCGGAGCGGCAGGTCGCGCTGGGCGATCTTAGCATCCATTACTACGAGGGCGGCCCGGCCAAGGGCGAAACCATCGTGATGATTCATGGATTCGGCGCCAACAAGGACAACTGGCTGCGATTCGCCCGCCATTTCACCCAGCGCTATCACGTCATCGCCCTGGACCTGCCCGGCTTTGGCGACAGCGACCGGCCAGCAGGCAGCTACGACGTCGGCACCCAGGCCGAGCGCCTGGAGTCCTTCATCAAGACGCTGGAGCTGGGCAAGGTGCACCTGGTAGGGAACTCCATGGGCGGCCATATCGCCGGCCTCTTCGCGGCCCGCTACCCGCAGCAGGTGCGCAGCCTGGCAATGTTCGACAACGGCGGCATCACGGCGCCGAACAAGAGCGAGCTGTTCAACTTGATCGAAAGCGGCCAGCCCAATCCGCTGGTGGTGCGCAGTGCCGGAGACTTCCAGCGCATGCTGGATTTCGTCTTCGTCGAGCCGCCGCCCCTGCCTGAGTCGGTGAAGTCCTACCTGGCCGAGCAGTCCATGGCCAACGAGGCCCACTACGACGAAGTCTTCCGCCAGCTTCGCGAGCGCTACGTTCCGCTGGAGCCCGAACTGCCGCGAATCGAAGCCCCTACCCTGCTGCTCTGGGGCGATCGCGACCGGGTGCTGGATGTGTCCAGCATCGAGGTGATGAAGCCGCTACTGAAGAAACCCAGTGTGGTGATCATGCGGGACTGCGGCCACGCGCCCATGATCGAGCGGCCCGAGGAAACCGCCCGTCACTACCAGGCGTTCCTCGACGCTAGCCGTGGCTGACAGACAGTAAAAATGCTGTGTCTGCATTAAGGGTTACAAGTAGCTGTATTGCCCGTAGGAGCTGGCTTGCCAGCGAATGGTCCCTTTTCGCTGGCAAGCTAACTCCTACAAGGCTCTTGCAGCTAATTCAGACATAGCCATAAAAAAACCCGCTCCGAAGAGCGGGTTTTCAGTACAGCGAGCCGGAAAGCGCTATTACAGCAGCTTTTCCAGTTCCGGTACGGCTTCGAACAGGTCAGCCACCAGGCCGTAGTCAGCCACCTGGAAGATCGGGGCTTCTTCGTCCTTGTTGATCGCGACGATGACCTTGGAGTCTTTCATACCGGCCAGGTGCTGGATGGCACCGGAGATGCCCACGGCGATGTACAGCTGCGGGGCAACGATCTTGCCGGTCTGACCGACCTGCATGTCGTTCGGCACGAAGCCGGCGTCGACGGCGGCACGGGACGCACCAACAGCCGCGCCCAGCTTGTCGGCCAGGGCGTACAGGTGCTTGAAGTTGTCGCCGTTCTGCATGCCGCGGCCGCCGGAGACGACGATCTTGGCTGCGGTCAGTTCCGGACGGTCGGACTTGGCCAGTTCTTCGCCAACGAAGGCGGACTTGCCGGCGTCAGACACGGTGCCCACGGCTTCAACAGCGGCGGAACCGCCTTCAGCGGCAGCGGCGTCGAAACCAGTGGTACGCACGGTGATCACCTTCACGGCAGCCGAGGACTGCACGGTGGCGATGGCGTTGCCGGCGTAGATCGGACGCTTGAAGGTGTCGGCGCTTTCAACGGCGATGATCTCGGAGATCTGGTCGACGTCCAGCAG